>JAFHCF010000156.1:0-10396 GCA_048497495.1 Prosthecomicrobium sp. | reverse complement strand
CGCGTGATCGAGGCCGGCGACGGTGCCGGGCACGCCGGAGGCGCGCCAGCCGGTCAGGCTCTCGCCCTTCAGGACGTCGCCGGCGTCGTCGAGATACATGTCGCGGGAGGCCGCCGCCGGCGCCGTCTCGCGGAAGTCGAGGAAGATCTCGCGGCCGTCGGCGAGCCGCGCCGTCATGAAGCCGCCGCCGCCGATGTTGCCGCAACACGGGTCGACCACCGCCAGCGCGTAGCCGACGGCGACCGCCGCGTCGACGGCATTGCCGCCGGCCTCGAGCACCTGCCGGCCGATCTCGGTGGCGCGCGCGTTGGCGGAGACCACCATGCCACGCGACGCCTCGACCGCCGGCCGCGAGGCGGCGAGGGCGGACGGGGCGGCGAGGGCGACGGCGAGGGCGAGAAGCGGGGCGATGGGCGGTGACGTCGGGCTCATGGGATGCCTCCGGCGAGGGACGAGGAGCGGCGAGCGGAGGGCGATGGTGCGCCGGATCGATGCGGCGATCCAGCCCCGGATCGCGAAACCCATCGCGCCGGCCAGCCCTGCCGGTTCGCGGTGGACGGCGGCGCGGCGGCGTGAGATGCCGGGAGGGACGGCGCGCGACGCCGAAAGGTTCGAGCGAGGGTGAGACGATGGCGGTTCCCGAGGGCGCGGTGCTGGTGGTGATCGACATGCAGAGGGCGATCGATCTTCCCGGTCGGCCGCCGCGCGGCAATCCGGAGCTCGACGCCAACGCGCTCGCCGTGATCGCCGCCTTTCGGGCGAGCGGTCGGTCGGTGATCCACGTCCGTCACGATTCGGTCGAGCCGACCTCGTGGTTTCGTCCCGGCCATCCCGGCAACGCGCTTCGCCCCGGCTTCGAGCCGGCGGACGGCGAGGCCTTGGTGGTGAAGTCGGTCAACGCCGCCTTCATCGGCACCGATCTCGACCTGCGGCTGCGACGGCTCGGGGCGCGCGAGGTGTGGTGTCTCGGCTGGGCCACCGACATGTGCGTCTCCACCACCCTCCGCGTCGGCGCCAATATGGGCTGGGAGATGGTGATGGTCGCCGACGCCTGCGATTGCAGCGACCTGCCCGACCCCTTCGGCGACGGGGTGATCCCGGCGCGGGAGATCCATCGGGTCCACGTGGCGACGCTCGCCGACGGGTTCTGCCGGGTGGTGACGACGAAGGACGTGGTCGGGTGAGGCGTCTCCGCCCGTAGGGTGCATTAGCCGGAGGCGTAATGCACCGGCGGCGGTGCAATTGGAATCGGCGGTGCTCGACCGAGAGTCGGCCGGCGGAATACGGCTTCGCCTATTCCGCCCTACATGCCGTGCCTCACGGGCAGCGCTTCTCCCACCCGTCCAAATTCCGCTTCTTCAACAGCGGCGACAGGTTCAGCGCCTTCGCCCGTCGGCAGAAGGCGGCGAAGTCGATCTTGTTGTCGGTGTATTCGATGGCGAGGACCGGTTTACCGGCCGTGATGAAGTTGCGGCTGTCGGCGCACCAGCCCTGTTTGAAGCAGCTCTCGGTGATGGTGAAGTCGGAGACCGCCAGGATGCGCGGGTCGCGCGACATGTCGGAGGCGTTCTTCAGGCCGAAGGCGAGGCCGAGCGCGTGGGCTTGCGCCGCCAAGCGGCGGACGAAGAGGATGTGATCGGCGCGCTTCAGGTGGAAGCCGGTGACGTCGCCCCAAGTGTCGACGTCGGCGACGTTGTCGGGGTCGACGGCGTCGAAGCCCTTGGCCTTACAGAGTTTCATCCGGGCGATCATGATCGGGCCGAGGATGTCCCAGCGGCGGATGTCGAGCCAGTTCTCGCCCGGCCAGCCGTCGTAGGCCTTGCCCTTGACGACGGCCGGGAACCTCGCGGCGTCGGGCCGCCAATCCTCGAAGGAGCCGGCGGAGAAGTAGCAGACGGTCTTCTTGCCCTGGCGCCTCAGCGTCGCGATCGTCGTGGCGGGGATGTCGAAGAGATCGACGTCGACGACCGCTGCCCGCGTGGTGATGGTCTTCGGCGCGACCGACAGCAGGATCGCGAAGGAGATGCCGGGCCTCGGCTTCCACCAGGTCGCCGAGGCGTCGGAGGCGACGTCCTCGGCCGCCGCGACGGCCGGCGTGAGAAGGGCGAGTAGGGCGAGAGCGGCGAGGCGGCGCATCGGCGGGTCCCGAGTTGGGGCGACAGGTCCGGCAGCCTAGACCGGAAGGGCGGTGAAATCATCCCCGCCCGCCGCAGGTGGGGGCGACGCTTCCGGCGGGGCGACGATCCGGTATCGGCGAAATTGCATCACTCGAGTGATTAGACATGCGGTATTCGCATGGCTGGTCACGGCGGATGTGTGTTGCCCATATCGTATCGATATCATACATCGACGTCATATCGGGCGATCGTTCTCGCGAGCACGCCCCCGGTCGGAAACGGATCCGACCGCCGCCGGCGCCCGAGGCGTGGCGAAATCGCGAACTCGGAGCATCGGACCATGTCCATCGGGAAGTTCATCGCCCTCTTCAGGGCCTTCGATCGCCGTCTCACCGACGGCATCGACACGCACGCCAATCTCCTCATGCACGGCGTCACGGGGCGGTCCTCGCCCCGCCGGCGCGGCTGAAGACGCGCGCCTCGCCCCTTCCACCGTCGCCGCGGCCATCGTATCGTCGCGGACTGGACCGCGCGGAGGGGCCCCGTGTTCGTCACCTTCTTCACCGAGTTGAAGAGCGCCGGCATTCCGGTGTCCTTGCGCGAATATCTGACGCTGATGGAAGCGCTCGAGGCGGATCTGGCCGAGCGGCGGGTGGAGGACTTCTACCACCTCGCCCGGGTCTGCCTGGTCAAGGACGAGAAGAACCTCGACAAGTTCGATCGGGTCTTCGGTCACGTCTTCAAGGGCCTCGACCTGATGAGCGAGGCGGTCGACGCCGAGATCCCGGAGGAGTGGCTGAGGAAGCTCGCCGAGAAGTTCCTCACCGACGAGGAGAAGGCGAGGATCGAGGCGCTCGGCGGCTTCGACAAACTCATGGAGACCTTGAAGCAGCGGCTCGCGGAGCAGAAGGAGCGCCACCAGGGCGGGTCGAAATGGATCGGCACGGCCGGTACCTCGCCCTTCGGCGCCCATGGCTACAACCCGGAAGGGGTCCGGATCGGCCAGGAGACGAGCCGCCATCGCCGGGCGGTGAAGGTCTGGGACAAGCGCGAGTTCAAGGATCTCGACGGCTCGATCGAACTCGGCACCCGCAACATCAAGGTCGCCTTGAGGCGCCTGCGCCGCTTCGCGCGCCAGGGCGCCGCCGACGAGCTCGATCTCGACGGCACCATCCGCGAGACCGCCAAGCACGGCTTTCTCGACGTGCGGATGCGCCCCGAGCGGCGCAATGCGGTCAAGCTCCTGGTGTTCTTCGACGTCGGCGGCTCGATGGACGACCACGTGCGCGTCTGCGAGGAGCTGTTCTCGGCGGTGCGGACCGAGTTCAAGACCATGGAGTGGTTCTATTTCCACAATTGTCTCTACGACTTCGTGTGGAAGAACAACGCCCGGCGCAGTTCGGAGAAGATCGACACCTGGTCGGTGCTGCACAAATACCCGTCCGACTACAAGGTGATCTTCGTCGGCGATGCCTCGATGTCGCCTTACGAGATCACCTATCCCGGCGGCTCGGTCGAATATTGGAACGAGGAGGCGGGCGCCGCCTGGCTGCAACGGGTGACGACGGTCTATCCCAAGACGGTCTGGCTCAACCCGACGCCGGAAGCCTATTGGGGCTACACGCCGTCGATCGAGATGATGAAACGGCTGATGGGCGAGCGGATGTTCCCGCTGACGATCGAGGGGCTCGACCGGGCGGCGCGGGAACTGGCGCGCTGAGGGCGGCGTTTCGGTTCGCGGGCCACGGATCGGGCAGGGGGGGGGAAGACCGATGACGGATGCCGGATGGTTCACGCTCGCGGCGCTGCTGATGATCGTCGCGGGGTTTCTCGCCCATCGTCGTTGGCGCCGTGCCGAGGTCGGCGGCGGGTTCGCCCGCCTCGTGCTGATCGTCGTCACCGTCGGGGCGATCCTCGGCGCGCCGATGTGGTGGCTCGGCTTGCCTTCTGCCTTCCCATGGATCCTGCCGCCGCTCGCCGGGCGCCTGCTGGCGGCGGCGTCGATCGCCTTCGCGGTGCTCGGCATCGCCGTGTTGGAGCGGCCGTCGCCGGCTCGGGTCGGCCTCCACGCGCTGGCGGTCGAGGTCTATCTGGCGCCCTTGGTGGTGGTGATCGTGCTGCGCCATCTCGACCGTTTCGACTGGGCGCGGCCGGTGACCTGGGCGTTCTTCGCCATCGCCGGCTTTCTGGTGATCGGCGCGGCGCCGCTCGTCGGCCGGCTGGGCGTCGCTCGCACCGCGCCCGACAGGCCGGAGATGATCCTGCTCGCCGCCTCGGGGGCGGTCCTGGCGGTCTTCGCCACGGCGCTCTTCGTCGTGCCGGCGGCGCCCTGGCCGTCGCTCTTCGCCTGGGCCGGGGATCCGCTCTCCTCGCGGCTCCTCGCCGTGATGCCGGCGACGCTCGCCGCGACCTTCCTCGCGGCGGCGCGCGATCGCCGACTGGTCGGCGACGCCGGGCTCCTGGCGCTGGTCTATGGGCTCGGCGTGGCGGCGGCGGTGGCGGTGAACGCCTTCGCCGGCAAGCCGGTGCCGCTCGCCTATGTCGGCCTCTTCGCCCTCGCCGCGCTGGTCGGTGGGCTGGCGTGGCTGCGATCGCCGCGCCGCGTCTCGGCGCGGTAGGGTGCGAAGAGCGAAGCCAATCGCCCCGGCGGCGGACACGCCGCGTCCGCGTTCACGACATCGGGCGAGGCCGCGATATCGGTCTCGCCCGAGCATGTTCTCGGCTCGATCGGTGGAATTCGCGGCGCTCCATCCACCTTAAGGCGGTGTCGCCTCAGCTCCGCAGCACCAAGACCGAACAGGTCGCGTGGCGGACGATCTTGGCGGCGTTGGAGCCGAGGAGATAGGTCGACATCTGCGGGCGGTGGGAGGTGACGACGATGGCGTCGCAGCCGCTCTCCTTCGCCTCGTCGATCACCTCGTGGTAGACCGAGCCGGTGCGCAGGCGGATCGTCAGCTTGGCCGGATCGATGCCGCCGGCGATGCCGAGGGCGCGGATACGGGTCTCGGTGTCCTTCTCGAATCCGGCCTCGAAATCGGCGGGGAGATACTCGGAGACGTAGCCGTTCATCACCGGCAGCACGCCGATGAGCATGACGTCGCCGCCGGACTGGGCGACGAGGTTGGCGGCCGCCGCGATCGCCGGCTTGGCGAACTCGAGCTCGTTGGGATCGACCGGTACCAGGATCTTCTTGAACATCGCGTGTCCTCCTCCTCGCCGAGCCCTCCGAGCGGCTCCTCGGATCCGAGCCGCCGGGTCATCGTGAAATTTCTGTGTCGACTCTAGGCCGTGCCCAAGGTCGCGCATTGAGACAGGTCAAGCAAGTGGCGCCCACCCGCCGGCGGGCTGCTCTGCCTCACTTGCGGGGGTCGCCACCGGCGGGCGTCGCGGTCAGCCGGGTGAGTTCGCCCATCATTTCGCCGAGCGAGGGGCGCGTCAGCGCCACCCAGGGCATCGGCCGGACGATCTCCAGCGCGGCGAGGCCGAGGCGGGCGGTCAGGAGGCCGTTGACGACACCCTCGCCGAGGCGTGCGGAGAGACGGGCGGCGAGCCCCTGGCCGACCAGTTGCTGGACCAGCGTGTCGCCGAGCGCCATGCCGCCGGTGATGCCGAGATGGGTCAAGACCCGGCCGAGCAGGCGCATGAAGCCGATGGTGCCGGGGCGGCCGCCGTAGAGGTCGGCGAGCGCCCGGGTGAGGCGCAGATTCTCCCAGGCGACATAGGCGATGTCGACGATCGCCCGGGGGCTGATGGCGGTGACCACCGAGACCCGCTTGGCGGCCTCGAGGATCAGGGTGCGGGCGGTGGCGTCGAGCGGACCCATCAATTCGCGCTCGGCGAGAAAGAGCAGGTCGCGGCCCTCGATCACCTCGACGCGGTGGCCGGCCAGCGCCGCGCGGGCGCGGGCGTTCTCGGGACGGGCGGCGGCGAGGCGATCGAGGTCGTCGACGAGGGCGGGAGCGGCGGCGCGATCGTCGGCGGCGACCGCCGCGCCGACCTTCGTGCGCAAGTGTTCGACCTTGGCCAGCCGGCGCATGCCGGCGATCTCGCGCCCGAGCATGGCGAGGAAGGCGAGGAGGGCGAGGGCGAGAAGCCCGAGGCCGGCCCAGCCGAGCCATTCGGAGCGGACCCACAGATCGGAGATCAGTCGATCGACGGCGAGGGCGAGGGCGAGCGAGACGAGACCACCGACGGCGGCGAGGAACATCGAGCGCCAGGCGAAGCCGCGACGCGGCGGGGCGATCTCGACCGGCGCGATCTCGATCGGCTCGTCGCTCGGAGTCACCACGGTGCGGGTGCCGAAGGGGGCGTGGGTCTCGGCGCCGGCGACATGGACGTCGGGACCGTCGATGCGGAAGGCACGGGGCCGGCGAGGGGCGTCGGTCATGTCAGCCGGTCTCCGAGCAGGAATTCGAGCGTGCGGTCGAGACGGATGTGGGGCAGCGACAGGGTGAAGCCCTCTGCCGTGCGCTCCAGCCGGGGCGGACGGAAGCGGACGAACTCGACCGACGGTGCTTCATGTTCAGATTTCGATTCCGATCGCGAAGGTTCGACGCGAGACTCCGCCGAGCGGCGTGAAGCGCCTGATCGGGAATCGGATTTCGCTTCCGCTTCATGTGACGATTCAGCCACTTCATCCGCCGATTCCGGGACTGGGAAGAGTTGGTCCGGATCATTCGGCAAGTCCCCGGGAAACAACGCGAATTCGGCGTTCGGATCGAGCGCTTCGCCGCCCAGCGTCTCGCCGGGCAGGGGGGTGCCGAGAATGGCGGGGAGCCTCTCGCCGTCGCTCTCCACCATCGCCTCGCGGGTGGCGCGGACGGCGGCCAGCGCCACCACGTCGACCTCCGCGCCGGCGAAGGTGGCGCGCGCCATGGCGTCGCCGACGAGGCGGCGCAGGATCCGCTCCAGCCGGTCGTGGGAGGTGCGGTGGAGGTGGTCGGCCTTGGTGGCGGCGAAGACGATGCGGTCGATGCGCCGGGTCAGGATCGAGGCGAGCCAGGAGGTCCGACCCGGACGGAAGCAGGCGAGGATGTCGGCGAGCGCGGCGGCGAGATCGGCGACGGCGTGCGGTCCGGCGTTGAGCGCCTGGAGGGCGTCGACCAGGACGATCTGGCGATCGAGGCGGGCGAAGTGGTCGCGGAAGAAGGGGCGCACCACGATGTCCTTATAGGACTCGTAGCGGCGCTCCATCATCGCGGCGAGCGACCTCGCAACGCCCGCGCCGCCGGGGGAGAGGGGCGCGAAGGTCAGCGCCGGCGAGCCCTCGAGATCGCCGGGCATCAGGAAGCGGCCGGGGGGCAGCGCCGAGAGCGCGTGCTCGTCGGCGCGGGCGGCGACGAGGTAGTCGGTGAAGAGGACGGCGAGGCGGCGGGCGGTCGCCTCGTCCTCGGGGCCGGCCGGATCGGTGGCGGCGGTGGCGGCGAGCCAGGCGCGGGTGAGTTCCGGGTGGGTGCCGTGGCCGGCGCGGGTGAGGGTCTCGGCCGACCATTCGGCGTAGCTCTTGGAGAGCAGCGGCAGGTCGAGCAGCCACTCGCCGGGATAGTCGACGATGTCGAGATGGAGGCGGCCGCGACCGAAGGCGCGGGCGAAGTACGAGGTCGATTCGAATTCGAGGGTGATGCGCAGCTCCGACACCCGGCGGGTGGAGGAGGGCCACAGCCGCTCCTCGACCAAGGTCCGCACATGAGCCTCGTAGTCGAAGCGCGGCACCGCGTCGTCGGGCTGGGGTTCGAGGGCGGCGCCGATCAGCCGGCCTTGCGAGGCGGCGCGGAACAGCGGCAGGCGGCCGCCGTGCAGAAGATTGTGGACGAGGGCGGTGATGAACACCGTCTTGCCGGCGCGGCTGAGGCCGGTGACGCCGAGGCGCAGCGTCGGGGTCGCCAGGCTCATGGCGAAGTCGCCGGCGTTGGCGAGGGCGGTGCGGGCCTGATCTAGAAAGCCGAGCGTCGGGGGCGCGAGAATGGACATCGGGGAGGGGGCCTCGGGCGGCGGGTCACCCCCCATGTAGGCATCGCCGAGCCGACTCGCCAAGGGCGGGCTTCGCCGATGGCGTTTCGAACCGGTCGAAGAGCCAGGAGCGCGGCGATCAGTCTTCGTCGGTCTCGACCGGAATTTCCATCAACTGGCGGCCGCGCGGCTTGAGGAAGGCGACGAGCTTGCCGCTGCGCGGCTCGACGTCGACCCATTTGCCGGTGGGGAAGTCGATCACCGCCAGACCGGCGGTGGGAAACTTCCCGGCGAGCTTCTCGACGATCTTCGGGTTGCCCGAGCCGGTGAGGGCGAGGGCGGTCTCCTGGAGGCCGGGAGCGTGGGCGATCACCAGAAGGGTCGCGGCATTGCCGCCATGGGCGCGGATCTGATCGATCATGCGGTCCTCGCCGGCGAAATAGAGGTCGCGGGTGACGCGGACGTCGATGTCGTCGTCGAGGTAGGGCAGGATCGCGGCCAGCGTCTCGCGGGTGCGCCTCGCGGCGGAGCAGAGGATCCTGTCGGGCGTCAGCCCGAGGGCGGCGATGTGGGATCCCATCACCGGGGCCGCGGCGCGGCCGCGCGCATTCAAAGGCCTGTCGAAATCGTCGGTGGACGTGTCGTCCCAGGACGATTTCGCGTGACGCAACAACAGCAGGCGGGGCATCGGCGGCGTCTCGCGGATCTGAACTCGTCCCGAGCCGATAGCATGCTCGACTGCACGATACCATGACATGCGTATGACAGTCATGACGCCGTGGCCGGATTAATCTCGAAATTCGAGAATTTCAGTTGGTTCCAGGCTCATCCTCGCGGAATTCCAGAAGATCTCCGGGTTGGCAGTCGAGAACGCGGCAGATCGCCTCGAGGGTGTCGAAGCGGATCCCCTTCACCTTGCCGGATTTCAGCAGCGAAACGTTCTGCTCGGTCAGGGCGATGCGCTCGGCGAGTTCGCGCGAGCGCATCTTGCGGCGAGCGAGCATGACGTCGAGGTTGACGACGATCGGCATGGGGGCCCTCACACGATGGCGGCGTGGTCTTCGGCGATCTCGGCGGCGGTCTTGAAGACGTGCGCCAGGGCCAGCAGGCCGCCGAGGAACATCAGGTTCAACAGGTCGTTGGGCTGGAAGAAGACGCCGATGTGGCGGGCACCGGCCGGCAGGTGGATGGTCACCAGAATGGACAGGATCGGCCGCGAGGCCATGTCGAAGGCTTCCGCCGCCAGACCGAAGAGGGCGAGGCGGCGCAGGGTCAGCGCGGCGTCGACGGTGAAGACGCGGCCGACGAGGAAGCCGGAGAACAGCATCCACAGATTGACGCAGGCGCCGACCAGAAGGCTCCACGACACCATCTGGATGAGGAAGCCGGCGACGCGCTGGAAGGCCGGCACCTCGGGGAGGGGGACGTTCAGCAAATGGCTCCAGGCGCGCGCCACGGCGGCGCTGTCCGACCAGTGGATCGCCAGGAGGATCAAGACCCAGATCGCATAGAGCGGCGCGGCGGCACGCAGGATCTGGCACAGCGTGCCGATGCGCCGGCGCAACGCGGCGACGGAGGGGGGTGTGTCGGCAGGAGAGTGGACGAGGGTCATCACGAGTTCCTGAGTTTTCGATTGACGAGATAAAAAATTATCGTAAAACAATAAAAAGTCAACAGTGGAGTTTAAGTCCGATGAAGCCCATGCCTCTCCTCGCGATCCTCGCGATCCTCGCCGTCGGCGCTCTCGCCGGGTGTTCCCACGTGCCGGTGAAGACCATGCTGGCGCTCCGGTCGTTCGATCCGATGACCACCGATCCGGCGGCGCTGCGGGCGGCGATCGTCGCGCCGGCGCTCTACGCGCCGCGCCCCGGCGGCGCCAAGATGAAGATCTTCCAGGAGCGCAAGGCGGGCGGCGATCGTCGCGAGATCGAGATCGTGCTGGAGGAGGTGTCGCTGGCGTCGGAGACCGGGCTCGCCCGGGCGCGGCCGGCGGTCGGCTCGGTGCTGCACGCCTATCGCATCCCACCTTCGGACATGCCGCGCCTCCTGGAGTTGCGGCGCGAGGCGCTGGCGCGGGCGGAGAAGGAGCCGGGGGCGTTCAAGGGCGCCTTCTCGGTCGGCGTCGACGGCTGCCGCGTCGGCGACGCGGCCCTGCCCGAACAGGTGCGGGTGTCGACGTATCTCAAGACCGCCGACAGCGACGGCTACATCCCGCTGATCGAGGATATCGACCTCGTCGCCGAACTCGGTCGCGAGAAGCTCACGGAAGCCTCGCCGGCCTGCGCCGCGAAGTGAGGGCCGCCGCCCTCGGCGCCGCCTCAGCCATGGAT
>JAFHCF010000155.1:0-10951 GCA_048497495.1 Prosthecomicrobium sp. | reverse complement strand
GCGCGCGCGCGAGCCGTCGCTTTCACTGGGTGTCGTTGGTCTCGTGTGCCGCCTGGAAGCGGTAGGCGGCGTCGCCGTTGGCGGCGAGCATGTTCGAGGTGCGGTCGATGGTCGGCCGGACCGTCATCGTCGTGGCCGCGAAGGCGGAGGCCACCGGAGCGGCGAGGAGCGAGACGGCGGTCAGGAGAGCGAGAGTGGATCTGCGGGACATGGTGTTGCCCTTTCGGTTCGTGTGTCGGTGCCCCCCGGTTTGCCGACACCTCGGAAACTGGACCCGGCCGCGGGAGCCGGCAACGGCGTCCCCGTGTCTCGAGCCATGCGGAAAAATTCATTGATTTCATCGAGATGACACGTTTGCTCGGTCACGCGGGCGTGATCCGCCGGTGACCTCCGAGAGGGGCCGGGGATCGACCGACGCCGACGTGACCGGTGTCTTCGCCGGGATCGCCGCGCCGCGCCCGTCGCGCGAATTGACCGTCGATCGCGCGTCGCGTGATCGGGCGGGAGATCGCCGCCTCGACGCCCGACTTGCGCCGCCACGCCACCGCCGCGATCGCCCCGGCCGATCCCATCAACGTGATTGAACCCCCCCGTCAGGAAAATCGGTTGGACGGCGGCGCAGGCGGCTGGCATCGTCGCCCTCGACCCCCTCGAGAAGGACCAGACATGCCCGGAACGAAGCTCGTCATCGGCAACAAGCGTTATTCGTCGTGGTCGTTGCGCCCCTGGCTGCTGATGACCCATTTCGGCATCCCCTTCGAGGAGGTCGCGGTTCTCCTCGACACCCCCGAGTTCAAGCCGGAGGTGTTGAAATATGCCGGGTCCGGCAAGGTGCCGTGCCTCGTCGACGGCGACGTCGCGGTCTTCGAGACCCTGGCGATCGTCGAATATCTCGCCGAGAGCTTCCCCGATCTCGCCATCTGGCCGACCGACCGCGCCGCCCGGGCGCTCGCCCGCTCGATCGCCAACGAGATGCACGCCGGCTTCGCCGGGCTGCGCGCCGCCTGCCCGATGAACCTGCGCCGGCACTACGCCTGGAAGGATCGCGGCCCGGCCGCCGCCGCCGACGTCGCCCGCATCGTCGCCGCCTGGCGCGACGCCCGCGCCCGGTTCGGCGCCGGTGGCCCCTTCCTGTTCGGTGATTTCTCGGCCGCCGACGCCATGTATGCCCCGGTGGTGACCCGTCTCGACACCTACTCCTGGCCGGTCGCCGCCGATACCCGCGCCTACATGGACGCGGTCCTGGCTCTGCCGGCGTTCCGCGCCTGGAAGGCGGGGGCCGACGCCGAGACCGCGATCGTCGCCGCCGACGAGGTCGAGGACTGATGGTGTCTTCGGTGGATCACCGTCCGCAGGCGGTGGTCCGCAGGCTTCGTCGCGGCTAGGATCGCCTCCCGCTCGACGATCGGCTCCGGAACCCCATGGCCCTCAATCTGATCAAGCTCTGCGTCGGTTGTGACGGGATCGACGATCTCGCCGACTGGATCGCCGCGACGCTCGCCGAGAAGACGCGGCGCGGCCTGGTGCCGGAGCACGTCCATCGCACCCGGATGATGCCGAAGCGGATCGACGAGATCGTGCCCGGCGGCTCGCTCTATTGGGTGATCAAGGGGCAGATCCGCGTCCGCGAGACGATCCTCGAACTGCGCGCGGTGAAGGACGGCTCCGGCATCTCCTATTGCGACATCGTGCTCTCCGGTGATCTGGTGGAGGTCGAGGCGCGGCCCTATCGGCCGTTCCAGGGCTGGCGCTACCTCGCCCCCGAGCTCGCGCCGCGCGACCTGAGGAGCGACGCCGTCGCCGACCTGCCGGTGGAATTCTTGCGGGAATTGGCCGGACTCGGTCTGTTGTGAGCGTCCCGCCGTGACCGCGCCCGATTCCGCTGCCATGGCGGGCATCACGTGGAAGTTTTCGGAGATGTTTTCGGGGATGAGCCGATGAGGATCCTGACGATCACCGCCGTGACGGCGCTTGCCGTCCTACCGCTCGCGAGCCGGCCCGCCGGCGCCGCGGAGCCTTGCGTGTCCGGGGTCGGGTCGGCCAACAACCCGGCCTTCGGCACGCCGCGCCCCTGTCCCTCGACCGCGACGATCGCGACGACGACCAAGGGCAAGGCCCCGGCCAAGGTCACCACGGAAGGCGGCAAGACGCTCTATCGCGACGGTGACACCAGCATCGCCGTCGGCGGCACGCTCACGCTCGACACCACCACCGGGCGCGGCAAGCCTCGGCCGTGAGGCCGGCTCAGCCGCCCGTCATCCGCGTGTGGACCGCGTTCATGTGGGCGGCGAGGCCGAGATCCCTCGCGGTGACGCCGCCGGCGTCATGCGTGGTGAGTTCCACGTCGACCCGGTCGTAGACGTTGCGCCATTCCGGATGGTGGTTCTTCGCCTCGCAGTGGAACGCCACCTCGACCATGAAGGCGATCGCCTGGGGGAAGCTCGAAAAGCGGTAGGTCTTGGCGATCCGGGAGGCGTCGCCGCTCCAGCCGTCGGGTAGGGTCTCGCTCATCGCAGTCTCCCCGGCGGCCACTCACACCGCGATGTTGTCGATCAGGCGCGTCTTGCCGAGCCAGAGCGCCGCGAGCAGGCGCAGCGGCTCGCCCGCCTCGCCCGCCTCGCCCGCCTCGCCCGCCTCGCCCGCCTCGCTCGGCGCCGCGAGTGTGACGGCGTTGCGGATCTCGAGATAATCGATCTGGCGGAAGCCGGCGGCGAGGAGGGCGCTCTTCGCCGCGTCGAGCGCCGTGGTGGCGTCCGCGCCGGCGGCGACCGCCTCGGCGACCTCGCGCATCGCGGCGTGGAGGCGCGGCGCGATCGCCCGTTCCTCCGGGCTGAGATAGGCGTTGCGCGACGACATGGCGAGCCCGTCGGCCTCGCGCACCGTGCGACCGCCGACGATCTCCGTCGGCAACATCAGATCGCGCGCCATCCGCCGGACCACGGCGAGCTGTTGATAGTCCTTCTCGCCGAAGATCGCGATGTCGGGAGCGCAGGCGATCAGCAGCTTGGCCACCACGGTGGCGACGCCGCCGAAGAAATGCGGGCGGAAGTCGCTCTCCAGCCCGAGCGCCGGCCCCGCCACCTCGATCCGGGTGACCGAGCCGAGCGGATACATCTCGAGCGCATTGGGCGCGAAGACCAGATCGGTGGAAAGCGCCGAGAGCTTCTCGACGTCGCTCGCCTCGGTGCGCGGATAGGTCTGGAAATCCTCGTGGGGGGCGAACTGGGTCGGGTTGACGAAGATCGACACCACCACGTGGTCCGCCCGGCGCAGGCCCTCGGCGACCAGCGACAGGTGGCCCTCGTGCAGCGCGCCCATGGTCGGCACCATGGCGACGGTCTCGCCGGCCATCCGCCAGGCGCCGACCCGCGCCCGGAGATCGGCGACGCTCCGCACGATGGCGGGCCTCCGCCGGGCCTCGGTCTCGCCCCCCCGCATCGCTTCGATCATCCCGGTCTCTCCCGTCGTCGCGGCCAATTCGCCGGCGCCGCAAGTCCTTGTTGCGGCGCGGGAGAATGGCAGAACCGACGCCGTCGCGCCAGTCGTACTCTATCGATCGAAATTCGGCAAAACGACGAAGCGACAGGGCGGGGACGGGCCGGCGCCCGTCGAACCACGGCCTTTTCGCCCAGAAAATCGGAAGGGTCGGCGCCCGCCGTGGCCCGAGCCTTCCACCGAAGGGATGGGCGGGAGCCCGCCGAGATGCTATCCGGGAGGTGTCCGGCGCGAGCCCGCCGCAGCCGAGAGGATCTGCCGAAGCCATGTCAGGAGACGGATCGAAGGATCGCCCGCCGCACGATCTCGACCGCGCCCCGTCGCAGACCGGCGTCGAGCGCTCGAGCACCGACGCCATCGCCCGCTTTCTCGGCGAGACCGCGCGGAAGGCCCGTCGCACCGCCGGCGGCCGGCTGATCTTCGCCCTCGACGCCACCGCCAGCCGCCGCCCGACCTGGGATCGCGCCGCGAAGCTGCAGGCGACGATGTTCGAGGAAGCCGCCCGTCTCGGCGGCCTCGAGGTTCAACTCGTCTATTATCGCGGCCAGGGCGAATGCCGCGCCAGCCGCTGGTTCGCGGAAGCCGGCGACCTCGCCCGCGTCATGGACCGCCTGGAATGCCGCGCCGGCGCCACGGCGATCGGTCGGGTGCTCGCTCACGTGGCGGCGGAGGCGCGCGAGCGCCCGGTCGCCGCGCTCGCCTTCGTCGGCGACGCCTGCGAGGAGGACCCCGCCATGCTCTGGGACCTCGCCGGCCGCGCCAGCCTCGCCGGCGTCGCCTGCTTCATGTTCCAGGAGGGCCGAGACCGCGGCGTCGCCGAGGTCTACGCCGAGATTGCCAGATTGACCCACGGTGCCCATGTTCCCTTCGACGAGGGCTCGGCCGACCGGCTCGGGGAACTGCTACGCGCCGTCGCGGCCTATGCCGGCGGCGGCATGAAGGCGCTCCAGGCCTTGGCGGGCCGGCGCGACGGGGAGGGCGCTCGCCTCCTCATCGGCGGGATGGGCGACTGACACCCGCGATCGCGGAGCCGGGGACGGCGAGAGGAGAGACGATGAACGCGGTGTTTCTCGGGATGGCGGCCCTGATCGGCGTCATCGTGCTGTTTCAGGGCTTCGTCTCGGCCAACCCGGCCAAGCTCGCGGTGACGGTCAAGCGCGCCGGCGCCGCCTTCCTGATGGCCTTCGCCGTGGCCATGCTGCTGACCGGCCGGTTCGTCGTGGCGCTGCCGCTCTTCGCCTTCGCGCTGATGCTCGCCGGCCCCACCGCCGGGCGTTACGCCGCGTGGGTCAAACCGTTTCTCGGTGCCTGGGGGGGACTCTTCGGGGCCATCGGCGGCGGCGCCAAGGCGCGGGGCCGACGCTCGACGGTGCGCTCGGCGGCGCTGGAGATGGAACTCGACCACGACACCGGGACATTGTCCGGACGCGTGCTCGCCGGGCGATACGAGGGCTTCGATCTGGCGCGTCTGTCGGTCGAGGACCTCTTGGCGCTGTGGCGGGAGATCGGCGGCGATCCGGAGAGCCGCTCACTGCTCGAGGCGTATCTCGACCGCCGGGCGCCCGTCTGGCGCGAGCACGCTCAGGAAGACACGGCAGCGCGGCAGGGCGGCGCGGCGCGCTCGGGCGCGATGACCGACGAGGAGGCCTACCAGGTTCTCGGCCTTCGACCAGGCGCGTCCGAGACGGAAGTCCGGGAAGCGCATCGACGACTCGTGAAGGCGGTGCATCCCGACCTGGGAGGCTCCGGCTTTCTGACCGCCAAGATCAACGAAGCCAAGGATCGGCTCATCGGCAAACATCGGACGCGCTCCAATCACTGACGCAGAGCAAGACACGCGAAGTCCTTGCGCTTCAGGGCCTTACAGGCCGCATCGGCGCCTTTCTGATCGTTGAACCCGGCGAACCGAGCCCGCCACAGTCGTCCCGACCCACCGCCCACCGGTTCGGTGAAGGCATCGACGCGGCCGAGGGCGGAACCACTCTTGCTCTTGGCCTTGTCGAGAGCGGCGCGTGCCGCCTTCTCGCTGTCGTAGGCACCGATCTGCACCAGCCAACCGGCGCGTTGGGGCGTGCCACGGGCGACCGGAACCGGGTCTTCCGCCTTGTGGCGCGGCAGGGTACCGGTGGTCGCCGCCACCTCCCGCGTCGAGATCGTGGCATTGGCGAGGGAGATCTTCTCGACCGGCCGCGGCGTCGGCGCCTGGACGGGAATGGCCACCGGGGCGATCGCCGCGACCCGGGTCGGGGGCGTCACGATCGGCTGCATCGGTCGGCCGCTTTCGGGCAACAGCACCGCGCGCGCCATCGCCACCGCCGCGCCGCTCTGGGCCGAACGGCTCACTTCGCGCTCGGGCGGCTGGATCGGCACGATGTCGGACGCGGCGATGCGCGGCCGGTAGGAAACCCTCGTCGGGACGATCGCCAGCGGCGCCGAGGTCGCCGACATCATCGCCATCGGTTCTTCCGCCCGCGCCGGCTGGGGCCGCGCCATCGGCGCTTCGGCCACCCGCGGCGGCGCCGGGATCGGCAGGGCGGCGAGCCTCGGCCCGTCCTCGCCGCCGTCGTCGGTATCGGCGACGCGGGTCCCGTTCTCCTTGAACACCGAGCTGATCTTGGAGCCGGAGGAGGCCTGCGACAGGGTGCTGGTCAGGAGGCGCGCCATGTGATCGTCGCGGGCCCGGCCGGACGCGCCGCCGAGCACGGCGGCGACGAGATGGCGCCCGTCGTGGCGATAGGACGAGACGAGGTTGAAACCCGAGGCATTGGTGTAGCCGGTCTTGATGCCGTCGACGCCCTCGAGCCGGAAGAGCAGCTTGTTGTGGTTGGGATGGACGGAGTTGCCCCAGGCGAAGCTGCGGGTGGCGAAATAGCGGTATTGCACCGGGAAACGCTCCTGCAACGCCCGGCCGAGGATCACCATGTCGCGCGCCGTGGTGTACTGGGCGGCGTTCGGCAGTCCCGAGGCGTTGTAGAAGGTGGTGCCGCGCATGCCGAGCCGGCGGGCGGTCGAGGTCATGCGGCGGGCGAAGGCGGATTCCGATCCGCCGAGATTCTCGGCGATCGCCACCGCGGCATCGTTGGCCGACTTGGTGACCAGCGACCGGATGGCGTCTTCCACGGCGATGGTCTGGCCGGGCCTGAGCCCGAGCTTGGTCGGCGCCTGCGACGACGCCTTGGCCGAGACCGAGAGCCGCGTCGACAGCGACACCTTGCGCTTCTGCATGTCCTCGAACAGCAGATAGAGCGTCATCATCTTGGTCAGCGAGGCGGGATGGCGCGGCGCGTCGGCGTTCTTGGCGTAGAGCACCTTGCCGGTCTTGTCGTCGATGACGATCGCGGCATAGCGCGGCGAGCCGACGAGATCGTCGCTCCTCGACACCACGCGATGGGCCTTGGCGCGCGCCGAGACCTGTCGCTTGTTCCGCTTGCCGGCCTCGGCGTCGCTCACCGTCGCGAGACAGACGGCCAACCCGACCAGAACCGCCGAAACCAGGCGTCCGAGTTCGAAGATACGCGTGTACTGCACTGTTCACTTCCTCGAAGCCGTCGCCCGTCGTCGAGCGCCTCGATGATCGGTCGAACACACCCGTCCCGAAACTCACGGGACGTCGGCACCCACGCCCTTCGCCGTTGCGACGGAAAGGGCGGGACGCGTGTGGCGTGTCGTCCACACCGATCAGAATGCGGCCGACGAGGTTGAGGATCGGTAAACTTCGGCGAAGAGCTTCGACTTATGTTGCAGTGCAAAATAATCCTTGACCGCGACGCGAAATAGCTTACATATTGCAACGCAACATGGTGCGGGGCCGTAGGCATCCGTCACCGATGACGATCGGACGTTCGGCGGCGAACGTCCCACGAACCGAGGATGGCCCCGATGATCAGCTCCGTCGAAGATTTCCAGAAGCTCGCCAAGGACAACGCCGAGAACGCCCAGAAGGCCTTCGGCACCATCTCCAAGGGCCTGCAGACCATCGCCACCGAGATCACCGACTATTCGAAGAAGTCCTTCGAGGAAGGCTCCTCGGCGCTCGAGCAGCTCGCCGGCGCCAAGTCCCTCGACAAGGTCGTCGAGATCCAGTCCGACTATGCCAAGAAGGCCTACGAGAGCCTGGTGGCCCAGTCGACCAAGGTCGGCGAGCTCTACACCGACCTCGCCAAGGAAATGGCCAAGCCCTTCGAGGCTCTGATGCCCAAGGCGAAGTGATCGAAACGCGGGCGGATTTCGATCCTCCCCGACGATTTTCGAAGGCCCGATCGGCGACGATCGGGCCTTTTCACGTTCAGATCCGCCCACGCCGTGGGGTCGCTGCCCGCTTTCGCGGCACCTGTCGCCGCGTATCGCACATTGCGGCCTGACGACGTTGCCCTACAATGTTCGTCGAAGCACCCCATATGGAACGGTGCGACGCCTCGGCGCCGCACCCCCGAGGAGTGTCGATCACCCGAACTTCCATCGGCTTTCGGGCCCGTTCGACCAAGAGCCGTACCCACGGCGGCAGGACTTACGAAGCGAGATGCGCGTCGACGTCACGACCATGAGCCAGGACCCACCCCGTCGCGGGGACGACGACCCCGACAACGGCGTGGTGACCAAGGTCCGTCCGAAGGTGAAGCGGCCGAACATGTACCGTGTTCTGCTGCTGAATGACGACTACACCCCGATGGAGTTCGTCATTCACGTCATCGAACGGTTCTTCAACAAGGGCCGTGAGGACGCGACCCGCATCATGCTGCACGTCCACCACCACGGTGTGGGGGAATGTGGCATCTTCACCTACGAGGTGGCCGAGACCAAGGTCACCCAGGTGATGGACTACGCTCGCAAGAACCAGCACCCGCTGCAGTGCGTCATGGAAAAGAAGTGAGGTCCAAATCGTGCCGTCCTTCTCCCGAAGCCTCGAAAAGGCGCTCCATCAGGCTCTGCATCTGGCCAACGAGCGCCGTCAGGAATACGCCACGCTCGAGCACCTGCTGCTCGCGCTTCTCGACGACCAGGATGCCGGCGCCGTCATGCGCGCCTGCAACGTCGACGTCGATGTTCTGAAGCGCAATCTCGTCGAATATGTCGACACCGAACTCGAGAACCTCGTGTCGGAGGGCGACGACGACGCCAAGCCCACCGCCGGTTTCCAGCGGGTGATCCAGCGCGCCGTCATCCACGTGCAGTCCTCCGGACGCGAGGAAGTGACCGGGGCCAACGTTCTCGTCGCCATCTTCGCCGAGCGCGAGTCCCATGCGGCCTATTTCCTGCAAGAGCAGGACATGACCCGCTACGACGCGGTCAACTACATCAGCCACGGCATCGCCAAACGGGCCGGCATGTCGGAGGCTCGTCCCCCTCGCGGCGCGGAGGAAGACATGTCGACCACGGAGACCTCTGCCGAAGCCAAGAAGAAGACCGAGGCGCTCGAGGCCTATTGCGTCAATCTCAACGAGAAGGCGCTGAAGGGTAAGATCGATCCGCTGATCGGCCGTGACGCCGAGATCGCCCGCACCATCCAGGTGCTGTGCCGTCGCTCGAAGAACAATCCGCTCTACGTCGGCGACCCCGGCGTCGGCAAGACCGCGATCGCCGAAGGGCTGGCCCGGCGCATCGTCAAGGGCGAGGTGCCGGAAGTGCTCCTCGGCTCGACCGTCTTCTCCCTCGACATGGGCGCGCTGCTCGCCGGCACCCGCTATCGCGGCGACTTCGAGGAGCGCCTCAAGCAGGTGGTCAAGGAGATCGAGGACTACCCCAAGGCGATCATGTTCATCGACGAGATCCACACCGTGATCGGTGCGGGCGCGACGTCGGGCGGCGCCATGGATGCCTCGAATCTGCTCAAGCCTGCCCTCGCATCGGGCAATGTCCGTTGCATCGGCTCGACCACCTACAAGGAATATCGCCAGTTCTTCGAGAAGGACCGGGCGCTGGTCCGCCGCTTCCAGAAGATCGACGTCAACGAGCCGTCGATCCACGACGCCATCGATATCCTCATGGGGTTGAAGCCCTATTTCGAGGAGCATCACAAGGTCCGCTACACCCACGACGCCATCAAGGCGGCGGTGGAACTGGCGGCGCGCTACATCAACGACCGCAAGCTGCCCGACAAGGCGATCGACGTCATCGACGAATCCGGCGCCGCCCAGATGCTCGTCACCGAGTCGAAGCGGCGCAAGGTGATCGGCGTTCGGGAGGTCGAGGAGACCATCGCCACCATGGCGCGGATCCCGCCCAAGTCGGTGTCGAAGAACGACGCCGAGGTGCTGGAGCATCTCCACACCAACCTCCAGCGCGTCGTCTACGGCCAGGACAAGGCGATCGACACGCTCGCCGCCGCCATCAAGCTCGCCCGCGCCGGGCTTCGCGAACCGGAGAAGCCGATCGGCTCCTACCTCTTCGCCGGCCCGACGGGTGTCGGCAAGACCGAGGTCGCCCGCCAGCTCGCCAAGCTGCTCGGGGTCGAGATCCTGCGCTTCGACATGTCGGAATACATGGAGCGCCACACCATCAGTCGGCTGATCGGCGCCCCGCCGGGCTATGTCGGCTTCGACCAGGGCGGCCTGCTCACCGACGGCGTCGACCAGCATCCCCACTGCGTGCTGCTGCTCGACGAGATCGAGAAGGCCCACCCGGATCTCTTCAACATCCTGTTGCAGGTGATGGACCACGGCAAGCTCACCGACCACAACGGCAAGCAGGTCGACTTCCGCAACGTCATCCTGATCATGACGACCAACGCCGGCGCCGCCGATCTCGCCAAGGCGCCGATGGGCTACAACCGGGTCAAGCGCGACGGCGACGACCTCGAGGCGATCAACCGCCTGTTCACGCCGGAATTCCGCAACCGCCTCGACGCGGTCGTGGCCTTCCAGAGCCTGCCGCAGGAGGTCATTCGCCTGGTCGTCACCAAGTTCGTGATGCAGCTCGAGGCCCAGCTCGCCGACCGCAACGTCACCTTCGAACTCGACGACGCGGCGATCGACTGGCTCGCCATCAACGGCTACGACCGCCAGATGGGGGCGCGGCCCTTGGGCCGGGTGATCCAGGAGCACATCAAGAAGCCGCTCGCCGACGAGGTCCTCTTCGGCAAGTTGAAGCGCGGCGGCGTGGTCAAGGTGACGACGATCAAGGACGCCGCCGGGGTCGAGAGCCTGAAGCTCGAGAGCATCGCGGCGGTGACGGCGGTCGCCGCGCCGAAGCCGGAGCCGGAGGTCAAGGCGAGCCGCAAGAAGGCTCCCAAGGCCAAGAAGACCGCGAAGTCCGGCGTTCCGGCGCTGAGCCGCCGCCGTGACGTCGTGCCGGTCGACCCGATGGAAGAATGAGCCGAGGCGGAGGCCACGGCCGATGATCGATGGGCCCCCGAGCCGATGGTTCGGGGGCCTATCGCGTTTCGGAGCCTCAATGGCGAATGGTGGCGATCCCCCACGCCGTCATTGCCGGGCTCGACCCACTGCTGTCCGGTTCAGGC
>JAFHCF010000154.1:0-3169 GCA_048497495.1 Prosthecomicrobium sp. | reverse complement strand
GTGTTGCGCGGCGCCGACGGGCGCGCCCGGGTGTCGGGACTGCGGCTTTCGGCGGCCGACGCGACGCTCGGCGGCGACATCGCCCTCGCCGCGGCCGGAACGCTCTCCGGCGACCTCGCGGCGGAGGTGCCCAATTTCGCGCGGATCGCGCCGCTGCTGTTGACGCGGGCGGAGGGCGCGCTGCGCCTCACCGCTCGGCTCGACGACGCCGAAGGGCGCCAATCCGCCGAGGTTCGCGGAACCCTGCGCAAGGTGCGGGTCGAGGGCATCGCCATCGGCGCCGCCGACATCGCCGTCACCGGACACGATCTCTTCGGCGTGCCGGCGCTGGAGGGCTCGGCGAGCCTCGAGGCCTTGCGCGCCGGCGGCGAGACCATCGAACGCGCCCGCCTGACCGCTCGCCGCACCCCGGCCGGGGCCACCGCCTTGGCGCTCGACGGGCGCAGCGCCGACGGCCCGTTCACGGCCTCCGGCACGCTCGCCGGCGTCGACGGCGGGTTCGATCTCGGCCTCGACCGGCTGCGTGGCACCCTGCGCGGCATCGGTATCGCGTTGGCGTCGCCGGTGGTGCTCCGCCGCCGCGCCGCAACCACGACGATCCCGGCGACGACACTCTCGATCTCGGGCGGCGGCTCGGTCGTCGTCTCGGGGACGGCCGGCGAGAGCCTCGCCCTCGACATCACCGCCAAGCGCCTGCCGGCGCGTCTCGCCGATGCCTTCCAGCCCGATCTCGGGGCGGGCGGCACGATTTCGGCCGAGGCGACGATCGCCGGCCCCTCGGCCGACCCGCGCGTCGGCTTCGACGTCCGGGGCGAGAAGCTGACGACGCGGGAGACGGCGCGCGCCGGGGTGCCGCCGCTCCAGGTCGCGGCCAAGGGCAGCGTCACCGACGGCACCGCGACCCTGGCCGCGACGATCGCCGGCGGCGACGGCCTGCGGCTGACCACCGAGGGCCGCGCGCCTCTCGCCGGCGAGGGCGTCGATCTCTCGATCCGCGGCACCCTGCCGTTGGCATTGGCGAACTCGATGCTGGTCGAGCGCGGGGCGCGGGCGACGGGCCGGGTGACGATCGCGGCGACCGTCGCCGGCTCGCTCGCCCGCCCGAGGCTCGGCGGCACCGTGTCGTTGAGCGATGGCGCCATCGCCGACCCGGAGACGGCGACCCGCCTGAGCGCGATCACCGGCGTCGTCCGCCTCGACGGCGACCGCGTCACCATCGAGCGGCTCACCGCCACCACCGCCGAGCGCGGTTCGCTGGCGCTGTCCGGCAGCGTCGGGGTGAGCGGAGCGCAGGTCGCCGATCTGACGTTGACGGCGCGGGGCGCGCGGATCTCCTCGCCCCCCTTGGCCAGCGCCGTCTTCGGCGGCACCGTGACGGTTCGCGGACCGCTGGCGACCGGGCCGGAGATCGGCGGCAAGATCGTCGTCGAGCGCGCCGAGATCACCGTTCCGGAACGCTTCGCTACCAATGCCGCGACGCTCGGGGTGAAGGATCTAGATCCCCCACCTGCGGTCGCGCGCAGTCTGGCGCGGGTGAAGAAGGCGCGGGCGCGCGGACGCAGCGGCGGGAAGGCCGGCGCGCCCTTCGCGGCGCGGCTCGATCTGAGGATCGAGGCGCCGGCGCGGCTCTTCGTGCGCGGTCGCGGCCTCGACGTCGAACTCGGCGGCGACATCCACCTCACCGGGCCGCTCACCGCCGTCGTCCCCCGGGGCGCCTTCCGCATGCGGCGGGGCTGGCTCGACGTGGTCGGCCGCCACATCGCGCTCGACAGCGGCGAGGTGACGCTCACCGGCGATCTCGATCCGAACCTCGACTTCAAGGCCACGTCCTCGACCAAATCGATCGCCGTGGTGGCGCAGGTCTCGGGGCGGGCCTCCGATCCCCAATTGGTGCTGACCTCGACGCCCGATCTGCCGCAGGACGAGATCCTGGCGCAGTTCCTGTTCGGACACGGGATCGGCGACCTGTCGCCGTTGCAGATGGTCCAGCTCGGCACGGCGGCGGCGCAATTGGCCGGGGGCCCGAGCGCGCCCGATCTCCTCGGCTCGATCCGCGCCTCCACCGGCCTCGACACGCTCGGCGCGACGACCGATTCCAAGGGCAACTCCGCCGTCCAGGCGGGGCGCTACATCGGCGAGCGGATCTATCTCGGGGTCACCGCCGGATCGGCCGGCACCGCCGACGCGACGATCAATCTCGACGTCACCAAGAACATCAAATTGCGGGCGCAGACCGGCACCGAGAGTTCGAAGGGCGGCATCTATTTCGAAAAGGAATATTGAGGCGGCGCCGCTTCGTCGGCGACCGCACCCTTCCCGCGCGCGTCCGTCTCGGCGTCAGGTACGGCCGTAGGCGCGCAGGAAGACGGTGACGGCGGAGGCGACGGTCGCCTCGATCTCGCGGTCGTCGACAGGCTCGCCGACGCAGAACATCCGTCGGGTGAGGATGTCCGCCTTGCACAGCAACAGGAACTGCGTCGCCGCCAGGGTGGTGTCCGGGACGTCGATCTCGCCCGAGGCGACATGGCGGTCGAGCAGCGTGGCGAGGCGGGAGATGCCGAACTTCGGGCCGGCCTCGTAGAAGGCTCGGCCGATCGCCGGAAACTTCTGCGCCACCGCCATGACGGTGCGGACCTGCGCGAGGTTCTCGGGCCGGATCAGCATGGTGATCAGGTCGTACCCGATGCGCCGCAAGGTGTCGGGCAGCGATTCGTCCGTCCCCTCCGCCCATAGGCAGCCGCGCTCGGCCTGCTGGCGCTTCTCGTGGCGGATCATCTCGGCGAAGAGCAGATCCTTCGACTGGAAATAGGTATAGAGCGTGCCCTTCGACACGGCCGCGGCGCGGGCGATGTCGTTCATCGAGGCGCCATCGAACCCGTCGCGCAGGAAAACCTCGCGGGCGCCATCGAGGATCTGGCGAGCCTTCTCGTCGGAATGGCCGAGACCGAAAGGGCCGGCCTCTTCTGCGGGGGCTTCGACGAGGCGCGGTTCGACCGCTTCGCTCGTTCGGGTGGTCGACATCGATCGTGGTCTCCTGATCCGAATCGAACGGGGCCGATTTCGGAGGCTTCCCAAGTCTAACGCATGGTTCGATCGAACCGAACCGGTTCGATCGGACGTTGCTCCGGCACCGGCGCCAGTGGTTCGATCGAGACGGACGGTTCCCGTC
>JAFHCF010000153.1:0-15678 GCA_048497495.1 Prosthecomicrobium sp. | reverse complement strand
GTCATGCCCGGTTTCCAGGCCGACGTCAAAGTCGGCCGCGCCGCGCGCGCTCCCTCGCCTCGTCCGACCACCCGTGCTAAACCGGAAACAACCTCGAAACCGGGCGGCGACGGTCGCCCGCCTCGGCATCGCTCCTTCGACTTCCGCCACGGATCGCCATGGTCTATCGCCCGCCCGAGCGCCGTTCCCTGATCGCCGGTTGGAGTCGGTGGCTCGGCGCCTTCTCGGTCCCGGTGCTGGTCATCGTCACCATCGCCCACCGCTCTGGCCTGATGCCGACGCCCCAGGCGCTGGTGCTCGTCGCCTGCGCCTTCGGCTTCGCCGCGCTGGCGTTGATCTTGGCTGTTCTCGCCGCCGGATGGATCTGGCACGACGGCCGGCGCGGCGGTCGCGACGCCACCATCGGCGCGCTCTGGGCGGTGCTGGCGCTGTCGCCGGTCGCCTATCTGGCGGTGGAATGGGCGAACTACCCGCAAGTCGTCGACATCTCCACCGACGCGGTCGACCCGCCGCTCTATCGCGAGGCCGCCTTCGTCCGCGCCGGCCGGCTCAATTCCGCCCGCCCACCGGCGCCCGACGAGCGCCAGCGCATTCGCCGCCTGTGGCCGGAGATCGTCACCCGCCGCTTTTCGGTCGGCTCGGATCTGCTCTTCCTGGTCACCCGCCGCCTGGTCGAGGAGGAGGGCTGGCAGATCACCGAAATGGTCCAGCCCGCCGGCGACGGCGAGCGCGGCCGCATCGAGGCGGTGGCGCGCACCGCCGTCTTCGGCTTCGAGGACGACGTGGTCGTCCGCGTCCTGCCCGAGCCCTCCGGCTCCCGCATCGACATGCGCTCGTCGATCCGCTGGGGCACCCACGACTTCGGCCGCGACGCCCGCCGCATCCGAACCTTCCTCGACGAACTCGACCGCCAGGTGGTGGCGAGCTACGGGCGGTGAGGCGCCCCGCGCCCCGCCCCGTCCCTCACACCAGCCGATAGCGCGCGCCGAGATCGACCCGGCCGTCGGTCACGACCAGGCCGCGCGCCACCAGATCCTCGACATGGGCGAGCATCGACAGCGCGGC
Source organism: Prosthecomicrobium sp. (assembly GCA_048497495.1). Taxonomy (GTDB): domain Bacteria; phylum Pseudomonadota; class Alphaproteobacteria; order Rhizobiales; family Ancalomicrobiaceae; genus JAFHCF01. The sequence goes on along the minus strand of JAFHCF010000153.1, from coordinate 14,613 downwards.
GGCGCCGTGGAGCGCGCGGTCGACCTCGGCGTAGACCACCCGCACCATGTCGGGGATGGTCTCGTCGCCCGCCGCCAGCCGCTCGAGCACCGCCCGCTCGCGACCCCGGCGATGGCGCGCCAAGGCGTCGAGGAACTCGGCCGGCTCGGCGATGCCGTTGCCGTGGGCCGGCAGCAGCAGCCGTTCGGGCCGCGCCGCGAGCTTGGCGAGCGAGGCCATGTAGTCGGCCATCAGCCCGTCGGGCGGGGCGACGATCGAAGTCGACCACGCCATCACGTGGTCGCCGGTGAAGATCGTGCTCTCCCGCGCCAGCGCCAGACACAGGTGGTTCGGCGTGTGGCCGGGGGTGGCGATCGCCTCCAGCGACCAGCCGTCGCCCGAGATCACGTCGCCGTCGCCGAGCACCACGTCGGGGCGGAAGTCGTGATCGCCCGAGGCATCGAGCGGATTGATCTCGCCGAGTTCGAGGGGCCGCGCCGGCCGGTGCGGCCCCTCGCCGTGGAGCTTCGCGCCGGTCGCCGCCGCGAGCGGCCGCGCCGCCGGCGAATGGTCGCGATGGGTGTGGGTGACCAGGATCGCGGTGACCTCCCGCCCGTCGATCGCCCGCATCAGCGCCGCGACATGGGCGGGATCGTCCGGCCCCGGATCGATCACCGCGACGGATCGGGTGCCGACCACGAAGCTGTTGGTGCCGTGGAAGGTGAAGGGACCGGGGTTCGGCGCCACCACCCGCGTGACGAGGTCGGAGAGCCGCACCGCCTCGCCGTGGCGGGCGTCGAAGGTTCGATCGAAGCGGGGAGGGGCGTCGGTCATCCGAGGTGCCTCCGCTCAGATCAGAGTGATGACGAAGCGCAGACCCATCGCCGCCAGGAACAGGGCGAAGGCGATCTCCAGCGTCCGCTTCCGCAGACGGTGGGCGAGCCGTGCCCCGATCGGCGCGACGAAGACGCTGGTCGGCATGATCAGCGCCGCGCCGATCAGCGACACGAAGCCGAGGGACAGCGGCGGCAGCGATCCCATCTGGCTCCAGCCCGCCAGCACGTAGCCGATGGCGCCGGGGATCGAGATCAGGACGCCGACGCCGGAGGCGGTGGCGACCGAGCGGTGGATCGGCGTGTTGCAGAAGCTCAGGATCAGATTGACGATCGAGCCGCCACCGATGCCCATCAACGCCGACAAGAGGCCGGTGAAGCCGCCGATCATCGCCCGCCAAGGCTCGCCCGGCACCTCGTCGGCGACCTTCCACGACGCCTTGCCGAAGCCCAGCTTGATCGCGGTGGCGAAGGCGACGAAGACGAACGCCAGCTTGAACACCGCCGGCGGCGCGAAGGAGGCGATCCACGACCCCGCCAGCACGCCGAGGACCGTCGGGATCGCCCAGGCCTTGAGCAACTCCTCGTCGACCGCGCCGCGCGCCCGATGGACCATGAAGGAGCGGATCGAGGTCGGGATGATGACGGCGAGCGAAGTGCCGACCGCGAGCTGAATATTCAAGGACTCGGGCACCCCGATGACGCCGAAGAGTTGGTAGAGCACCGGCACCATCACCGCCCCGCCGCCGACCCCGAAGAGACCGGCGAGAAGTCCGGAGACGACGCCGGCGCCGAGCAACACCGCGGCGAGGAACGCCAATTGTCCGATTTCGAATCCACCCATCGCCGCCGTCATGCTCCCTCGAGATCGATCAGTCTGTCGCGTCGTCGCAGGTCGGGAAAGAGCCGGGCCCACATGGCAGCCACCAGCAGTGTCCCGACACCGCCCGCCACCACCGCGCCGACCGGCCCGATCAGGGCGGCGAGCGCCCCGGATTCGAATTGGCCGAGCTCGTTGGAAGCGCCGATGAACACCGAATTCACCGCCGAGACCCGCCCGCGCATGTCGTCCGGCGTCTCCTGCTGGACCAGCGTGATGCGGATCACCACGGAGATCATGTCGGCGCCGCCGAGCACGAAGAGGAACCCCATCGCCACCGGCAGCGAGGTCGAAAGGCCGAACCCGATGGTCGCCAGCCCGAAGACCGCCACGGCGACGAACATCGTGGTTCCGGCATGGCGTTGCATCGGCCGATGGGCGAGCATCACGCCGACCAGCGCCGCGCCGATCGCCGGCGCCGAGCGCAGCAGGCCGAGGCCCCAGGGGCCGGTCATCAGGATGTCGCGGGCATAGACCGGCAGCAGCGCCGTGGCGCCGCCGAGCAGCACCGCGAAGAGATCGAGCGAGATCGCCCCGAGGATCTGCGGCTTTGAGCGGATGAAGGCGATGCCGGCGAGAAGACTGGTGATCGTCGGCTTGTTGGCGTTGCCGTTCGAGGGTCGCGGCACGATGGCGAAGACGGCGGCGGCACCCATCGCGAAGGCGACGAGCGCCGAGCCGAAGACCACCTCCGGGCCGACCGCGTAGAGCAGGCCGCCGACCGCCGGGCCGGCGATGGTCGAGATCTGCCAGACCGACGACCCCCAGGCGATCGCCGAGGGGAAGACCCGGCGCGGCACCAGCGCCGGCAGCAGCGCCTGAAGCGCCGGCATGGCGAAGGCGCGCGCCGAGCCCAGAAGGGCGGCCAGCGCGTAGACCGGCCACGGCGTCGTCGCCCCGGCGCTCACCGTGACGAACATGCCCAGCGCCGCCAACGCCATGGTGGCGAAGGCGGCGGTGACCACCAGGCGGCGGTCGAACCGGTCGGCGACCTCGCCGGCGGGCAGCGCCAGGAGCAGGTTCGGCAGGAACACCGCCAGCCCGACGAGCCCCAGCGCCCAGACCGAACGGGTGATGTCGTAGACGTACCAGCCGACGCCGACGTCGTAGACCTGGATCGCCAGGCCGGTGGCGAAGCGGGCGCCGAGGAAGAGGCGAAAATCGCGTATCCGCAGAACGTCGCGGCCGGATGCCGCCGGGTCCGCGCTCGCGTCGGGGTGAGACAATGGGCGCGTCCGTGCTGAGGGGCGAAACTCGGATCGCCCGCTGCTCCGGGGTCCGTCGCTTCCGCTCTATCATGGGGGATGCGCGGCTGTCTTCCTCAGCCGAAGCGGTCGCGCAACTTCGTGATCGCGATGTGCCGTTCGGCCGGGAAGACCGCCGCCAGGACGCCCCCGTAGATCGCCATGCCGGCGAGAATCTCCGCCACCAGCCCGCCGACGCCGCCCGTCCACGGCACCACCGCCAGCCCCGCGCACATCGCCCCGGTCGCCACCAGGATGCGCGCCCAGGCGCTCCATTGCGGCCGCAGCCGATAGTCCTTCATCGCCACCGCGAAGGTGATGACGACGGTGAGCGCCGTTCCGGCGAGACAGCCGACGGTCGCCGCCACCAATCCGCCGATGCCGGGGCCGCCCCACAGGAGGCCGAGCACGGTGCCGGCCGTGCAGGCCATGGCCTCGATGACGGCGATCGGCAACAGCCGAGCCGGGGCGGAATGGAGCAGGAAGATCTGATCGGCGAAATGGGCCCGCTGGTTGCGCAGCGAACCGGCGAGGACGGCGAGCGGCAGGATCGCCACCGTCGCCGCGCGGAACGGCGTGGCGATCATCAGATCGACCAGCGGTCGGGCGACCATCGCCACCCCGGCGGTGGTCGGCGCCAGGAGGGCGAAGAGCATCGAGCCGTTGTCGGCGAGCCGCTTCAGGGCGCCCTCCTCGTCGCCGCTCTCGTAGAGGCGGACGGCGATCGGGAAGGCTGCGGCGGTGAGCAGCATCGCCGCCACCGAGGACACCCTCTGCCCGAGCCCCCAGCCGACCGACAGGAGGCCGAGCGCCTCCGCCCCCGCCATCTCGTCGACGACGAGGCGGATGCCGTTGGTCGCCACCCAACCGAACATGCCGGCCGCCAGCATCGGCAGCCCATAGAGCAGGGCGGCCCCGACGACGTCGCGATCGGGTAGCCGGACGAAGGGCTTCACCCGCAGCCGGATCATCACCACGGCGAGGCCGACGGCCTGAACCAGGGCGATGCCGGCGAGCGCCGCCGTCGGCGAGGCGCCGAAGCCGATCACGCCGACGAAGGAGGCGAGGGTGCCGAACAGTGGACCGGCGAGCTGGGCGATGGTGTAGGTGCCGATCGCCTGCTCGGTGCGGGCGATCTCGCTGTAGTGGGTGAGCAGCGACCGCGACACGAAGAGGACGGTGGACGCGACGAAGAACCCCACCGTCGGCGTCAGGTCGAGGGCGAGGAGCAGCGGCACCGCCACGATCACCTGAAGGATCGCGCCGCCGAGCACCACCGCGTTGTCGGCGTCGACCAACCGGGTCCGCCGATCCTCGTCCATCGCGGCGCGGTAGCGCAGCACATAGAGCGACCACCAGGCGATGGTCAGCATGTAGACCAGTTCCTGCGCCGCCAGCACGTAGGAGACGACCCCGTAGGTCTCGGCATCGAGCAGATGCGTCCACACCACCGCCGCCACGAACATCGCGAGCGGCCCCAGGAATTGGGCGGGGAGGTAGAGGAGCGTCTGTCTGAGCATCATCCGTCGAAGGCCGTCGCCGCCGGGGTGGGGCGATGGCCCCGGGTCCGGGATCGTAGTGCGAATCGAACGCCCCGTGATCTCGCCCGAATGAGCCGGTGTAGGCAACCCATGGCGCCGCTCGGGACCGTTGCGCCGAGGCGGGAGATCGCCGCCGTCACGGCGCCACCCGGACCGTCGGTCGGGTCCGCGCCAACCGGAAATCGGCTCCGCCACCGCGCGTCGCCGCGCCGCCGGGCGGCCCCAGACCGGCGCGCAACGCCGCCGGCACCCGCCGCAGCGCCTCGGCGAACCGCGCCCATCCGCCGCGGCCGGTCGCCGCCACCAGATCGAAGGTCAGCGCCAGGAGCAGTCCGTCGCCGCTGACGATCATCGGGGCCGGGCCGGGCCGCCAGGCCAGAATTTCCCCAGGAGAGGCCGCCGCGACCGGCTCGCGAGGCCGCCCCGAACCGGACGGGCAAGACGCGACGAGGTCGGCATGCCCCTCCAGCACGCGGAGCGCGCCTTCGCTCGCGGCGGGCGGCAGGGTGAACGCGAGGCGCGGCGAGGCGACGATCAGGCCGTGGCGCAGCCGATGGGACGGCGGCACCGGGAAGGGACCTTCCGGCAGCGGGATGTCGAAATGACCGGCGAACTCGGCGATGTCGTGAAGCCGCAGGCAGAACCGTCCGGCGGCGATCTCTCCGAGAACGTCGTGGCCGTCGACGTCGCCGATCAGGCCGCGTTGCCGGCGCACCACGCCGGTCGCCGGGTCGGGCCGATGCATCGTCAGCGAATAGGCCTCGTGTGGAACCTGTTGGATGATCGCGGCGACGTGGTCGCGGTCGAGGCGTGGGCCCACGTCCGCGCCGACGACGGTCTCCTCGACCGCGCCGTCGCGCCGTGCCGAAACGCCGGGTTCCGGATCACCGCGTATCATGTTCACCTCTCGTGTCGCGAATGTCGACGAAACACACGAATAGCGCGAGGGCGAGGCGGGATGAAGGCGAAACCCGGTTGATCGGCAGGGCGTCGACCATCCGCGCGCGGGCCGCCGGCGGGACGCGGCATCATCGTCGCCATCATCACGGTGAAGATCGCGAGGTTGGTCGACTTGCTCGCAAGCCCGGTCGCCGCCGACATCGTCACCACGAAGAAGACGATCGGCCAGAGCCCCGCCGCGCCGGTGAGGCGCACCAGTTCGGCGAGGAAGGCGGCGAGCCCGGCGAGAATGAGCACGGCCATCACCAACCCGTAGAAGGCGACGAAGGCGACCTCGGTGCTCTCGATGCCGATTCGGATGCCGAAGTCGCGCTGTGCCTGGATCATGTGGTCGGGCGGGGGGCCGAGCAGGAACTCCCCCCAACTCAGATCGCCGAAGATGCGGAACATGGCGATGCGGGTACCGGCGCTGCCGCTGTCGTCGACGAAGCGCTCGACCAGCCGATCCGCCGCGCCGGCGTCGATCAACACCACGGCCGCGACAGTGAAGGCCGTCGCCGCCGCCACGCCGACCGCGGCCGCGGTGAGCGAGAAGCGCCGTCCGGCGAGGAGGCGAAGCACGCCGAGACCGGCGATCACCACGACCAGCATGAAGGAGAACACCATCGCCACACGGCCGCCGAAGGCGACGAGCGCGGTGGCCGCGAGCGCCATCGCCGCGAGCCGCGTCAGGGTTCCGAGCCGGGGGGCGGCGCCCGCCGCCAGCATCACCAGCCAGCAGCCGGTGACGAAGGCATTGTTGAGCGGATGGCCGAGCAGGGCGGTCGAGCGCCAGTCCCAGATGATCGAACCGTCGATGTCGCGCATCGGCGTCACCCGCCATCCGCTGCCGTATTCGACGAGACCGATCACCGCGTTGACCGCGAGGAAGAGGTGGAGGAAGTCGGCGATGCGCCCTCGTGCCGCCGCGTCCATGGCGCCGAGCGTCGCGAACATCAGGATCGGCAGGACGAAGGCGTCGACGATCGCCGACATCGGCAGCTTCTGCACCACCACGACATGGACGAACAGCAGAACCACGGCGATGGCGAAGGCGATCACCCCGGGGTTGTCGATCGCCAGACGCGCCGCCCACCGTCCGAGACCGCCCTGCGACAACGCGAAGGTCAGCGTGCCGATCACCGCGACATAGGTCGCCGGATGGATCTTGGTGAGAAGATTGCCGCCGGACGAGGCGTAGGGCACGCCGAACTCGATCAGCGCCATCGCCGAGATCGTCAACATCGCGACGATCGCCGCGAAGACGATCCGCGTCGCCACGACGGCGCTCGTCGGCGCGCGGCGGCCCGTCCGGGGCTCGCGCGCCGCGGCGTCGGCGAAGGGAGGCGATGAGGCGAGGCTCACGCGGTCGTATCCTGGCGTCCGGCGGAAGCGATCGCTCGCGTCGAGGCGACCGGTTCCGGCATGTCCGGCCATTCAACACCGCAAGTGGTGCAAACTCGGTGAGTGTCGCACCGCCATCTCCTCTCATGGTTAAGACACCATCTTCATCTAGATGTGATCTCGCACCCCTCGGCGGGTCGATGTGAAGGGAGTGGCGTGAATCATCGCTCGTGCGCCTTGTCGGAATGGTTTATGAATGACTGACGAGATCGATGAAGGTTTAAGTATCCGCGAGGTCGGATATTAACCGAGAGATCGGGAAAGACTTTAAAATTCGAGGCGAATTGCGTAGCTTTCGGATACCTCGGAGGGTCGTTCGGCAATTCGAACAATCGACGCATCGAGAAGGTGACGGCGTGGCCACTTACGCACTGCAGACCCTGCGCGACAGTTCGACGGCGCCCACCCCGACCAAGGTGGCGAGCATCGACTCCTGGCGGATCAACGTCCCCGATGAGGCGTGGTTGATCGAGCGCGTCGTCCAGGATGCCGTGGATCGGCGTGGCGGCACGGTCTTCACCATCAACCTCGATCATCTCGCCAAGCTGCGCTGGGACGCCTCCTTCCGCGCCGCCTACGAGCGCGCCGCCTATGTCACCGCCGACGGCGTGCCGGTGGTGATGCTGGCGCGCGCCGAAGGCGTCGCCATCGATCGCGTCACCGGCGCCGACCTGGTGCGGCCCCTGTGCCGTGCCGCGGCGTCCGCCGGCGTCTCCGTCTATTTCTTCGGAACCGGCCCGGAGATCCTCGAACGCGCCGTCGCGCGCCTGCGCCAGGAGATCCCGGACCTGAAGGTCGCCGGCGTCGACGCGCCGCAGATGGGGTTCGATCCGCGCGGCGAGACCGCCCGGGTGACCGCCGAGCGCATCTCCGCCTCCGGCGCCGGCATCTGCTTCGTCGCGCTCGGAGCTCCGAAGCAGGAACTCTTCTCCAATGCCGCGCTCACCTGGTCGGAGGGCGTCGTCTATCTCGGCGTCGGCGCGGCGCTCGACTTCATCGCCGGCGAACGCAGCCGCGCGCCGCGCTTCATGCAGCGCAGCGGCTTGGAGTGGTTGTGGCGCACCGCCCAAGAGCCGCGCCGGATGTTGCCGCGCTACTTCAGATCGGCGCTCTGGCTCGCCGGATATCTCCTGCGCCTGACCCTCGGCACCGCCCGCGCCAAGGCCGTCCCGGTCGAGATCGCGGTCGATCCCCGCGCCGCGCCGCCCGAGGCGCGGCCGATCGCGCCGCGGACCAGCGAGCGACCGCGATGAACCGTCATCGTCTCTGCCTGATTCATCCGCTCGACCCGCGCCGCGATCCCGCCGGCGTGGTCGAACAGCGCATCGCCGCCATCGCCGCCTCACGGCCGGAAGATTTCTCGTTGCTCCTGGTCGGGATCGACCTCTCCGGCGATCTGGACCTCGGCATCGTCGTGCCCGTCGAAATCGCCGGTCGGCGCCTCGATTTCCTGCCGGTCGCCCGCACCGGCGACGCGACCGCCTTCGCCGCCGGCCTCCTGCGCCACCTCGGCGCGGTGCGCGCCGCCGCCCGCTCCGAACGCTCCTCGGTCGAGGCCCATGCCGTCGAATGGGCGCCCTTCGCGCCGCTCGTCGGACGTCCCGTCGTCCTCGTCGTCCATCGCGATCCGCGCGCCGATGCGGTCGCCGGCCGCGTCTCGGTCACGGCGGCGGCCTGGGAAGGTCTGGCGTTGCGTCTCGCCGACCGCATCGTCGGTTGCGACGGCGACTTCGTTCGGCGTTGTCGCGCCGGCGACCCGGCGATCGCCGCCAAGATCGAGATGTTGGCGTTGAGCCGATGCGAGGGCGACGCCGTCGTGCCGCTCTTCGGCGAAGACGCCCAGATCACCCGCCTGTGGGAACGCCATCGCCGCCTCTGCGGTGTTCGGGCGGTCCATCGCGACCACCACGCCGCCGCCTGACGTCAGCCGCGCGACTCCGCCACCACCGTGTCGACCAGCCGCGCCCATTCACCGAACCCGCTCTCCAGCGAAAACCGCGCCGCGCGCGCGAATCGCGGCTCCGGGGCTTCCGGGTCGGTGAGCGCCGCGTCCAGTCCCGCCGCCATCGCCGCCGGATCGGCGATCGGCACCAACCGGCCGAACCGTCCGCCGTCGAGGATCTCGGTCGGCCCGGTGCAGGCGGTGGCGACGATCGGCAGGCCGTGGGCCAGCGCCTCCACCACCACCATGCCGAAGGCCTCGGTGCGCGACGGCACCGCCAGCACCCGTGCCTCGCGGTAGAGCGGCCGGATCTCGGCCACCTGGCCGAGGAAGCGCACCCGCTCGGCGATGCCGAGATCGCGCGCCTGACGCTCGAGTCGGGATCGCTCCGGTCCCTCGCCGGCGATCACCAGCCGCGCCTCACGGTGACGCAGCCGGGCGAAGGCGTCGATCAGAACGTCGACCCCCTTCTCCGGGCTGAGCCGTCCGACCGCGAGCACCACCTCCGGCCGCCGCTCGAGATCGCCCGCGCTCGCCGCGGCGTCGCCGAGATCGATGGTCGCGGGGTTGTAGATGCGCAGCGTCTTGGCCGGGTCGGCATGCCATCGCTCGATCAATTCGCGGTGCAGTCCGTCCGACACGGTGACGATCCGCGCGACCCGCCGGTTGATCAGGGGCATGCCCCAATAGGCGAGCTTCGCCAACCGTCCGGTCTTGTATTCCTGGAAGCCGTGGTAGGAGACGATCAACGGCACCGTCGATCGCGCCAGCGCCGCCGCCGCCACCAGCTTGACGCAGGACCCGGAGATCGCGGCGAGAGCCACGTCGGGCCGAAACGTGTCGAGAAGCGCGCGCAGGCGCAGCGTCGCGCCGAGATGATGGCGGCCGAGGACGACGACGCCAGGATTTTTCGGGTCGGCGAAGGTCGGGGCCTCGTCGCCCTGGTCGACCGCCAACACCACCTCGTCGCCCCGCGCAGCGAAGCGATCGGCCAGCGTCGACCACACGCGCTCGGCGCCGCCGCCGCCGAAGGCGCGGGTCGTCAACAAGATCTTGAGACCGCGTCCGTCAGACATGGGTCGACCGATCACTCTCCACCCCCGATCGCCGGCTCTGGGCCGTCGGTCCCGAAACGAGTACCCTCGGACGATGAACAGACGACCGATGACGATCGAGATTCGTCTCGATCCCGACGATCTCAGACGGTGGCAGGACCACGTCGTCACCGCGCTGGCGGCGACGCCCGGCATCGAGGTGACGGTGGCGCCGACATCGCGTCGCCATCCCGCCCCGGCCGGCGTCGATCTGCTGTTCTCGCTCGAGCGTATGATCGCCCGGGGACCGCGGGAGGCCTCGGTCGATCGTCTGGATTCGAACATTGTGTCACGATTCGCCGGCCCTACGCGACCCGCCGACCTCGTCGTCGACCTCGTCGGTGACGGCGAACCCGGCTCGGACGCGCTCTTCCTCCAGCCGGCCTGTGACGGGGAGACGCCGCTCGACGGGGCCGTCGCGGCGATCGTCGACGCCCGAACCCCGGTCCTGACCGCCCGGCTCGGCGCCGGCGGGCGGTTCCGCACCATCGCCCGATGGCCGGTGGCGGTCGAGGAACCGCTCGCCGCCACCCGCTCCGCCTCGCTGATCATGGGCCGTGTCGCCCACCTCGTGCTCGCCGCCGTCGAGGCCCTGCGCGCCGCCGCCGATCCCGCCGACGTCCGCCTCCCTATCGCCGGAGGCGACAGCGGACCGGACGGCGCCGGAGGCGACGGCGGACCGGAGACCGCCGGTGCCGGCGAGACGGCACCGCGCCACGACGTCGCCGCCCTCGGCTTCTTCGCCCGCGCCCTGACCTCGCGTATCGCCCGACGCCTGACCCACATGTGCGGGCGCGCGCCGACGTGGAGCATCGTCTGGCGCCGCCGCACGCCCGGCGTCGATCCGCGCCGGCCCGATCTCGACGACGCGCCGTTCCACCGCCTGCTCGACGACGGCAAGCGCTTCTACGCCGACCCGTTCCTCTGGACCGAGGGCGACCGCGTCCATCTCTTCTGCGAGGAGTTCCCCTTCGCCACCGGCAAGGGGATCATCTCGGTGGCGACGATCGAGGCCGACGGTCGGGTCGGCCCGATGCGGCCGGTCCTGGAGCAGGATTGCCACCTCTCCTATCCCTTCCTCTTCGCCCATGACGGTCGGATGTGGATGATCCCGGAGAGTTCGGGCCGCCGCACCGTCGAACTGTGGGTGGCCGAGCGCTTCCCCGATCGCTGGCGCCGCCATTCGGTCCTGCTCGACGACGTCGACGTCGGCGACGCGACGCTCGCCGAGATCGACGGCACCTGGTGGATGTTCGGCGCGACCCGCGAGCGCTGGTGCTCGAGCTGGGAGGCGCTGGCCCTGTGGTCGGCCCCGGCGCCGACCGGACCGTGGACGGCGCATCCGAGGAACCCGGTGGTGGTCGACGTCCACTCCGCCCGGCCCGCCGGCCATCTCTTCCGCGACGGCGCGACATGGTGCCGCCCGGTGCAGGATTCCTCGCGCGGCTACGGCTCCGGCCTCGCGGTGGCCGCGCTGCGCGAGCTGACCGCCGAGACCTACGCGGAGGAGGTGGTGCGCCGCTTCGCCACCCCGCCGCCGCTCGACGGGCTCCATTCCTGGAACCTCGCGGGCGCCGGCGATCACCTCTTCGAGGCCCTCGACGTCCACGGCGTGCCGTCCGCCTTCGGCCGCGTTCGCCGCCTCGCCCTCGGCGCGCCCGGCGACGCGGCGAGCTGAGGGCGTGTGCATCGCGAAAATTGCAAATATGGTTCACGTTTCGTTAAAGGCTTTGGCTTCTTCTGGATTCCTGGATTTCCGGAAGACCAGATCCGTTTCTCGTTCGGTCTCTCCTACGGTCGACGGGCACGTTCGCCGGCCGCCTCGAGTGCAAACACCTCACCTTCGGCCGCCACTCGGCGGTGGAGCGACGGCGGGGCGAACGGTGGGATCGCATGGCGGACGCAACCCTCGAGCATCGACCGACCGCGACGGCGCGACCGGCAGCGAGCCGGGGCGATGACGCGGGCTTGGTCGATCTCGCCGTGGTGGGGCGCCTGCTCTTGCGGCGGTGGTGGCTGATCGCCCTGATCACCGCGATCTTCCTCGGCCTCGCCGGCGCCTATGTGGTCGTATCGCCCAAGACCTGGCGGGCCTCGACCCGCGTCCTGCTCGATCCGCGCGAAAAGCAACTCGTCGGCGCCGACGTCGGTCGGCCGCAATATACGATCGAGGTCGGCTGGGTGGAGACCCGGGCCGAATTGGTGAAGTCCTATGGCAACCTCGCCGAGGTGGTGAAGGCCGAGCGCCTCACCGACGACCCCGAGTTCGGCACCACGACCGCCGCCGACGCCGGGTCCGACGCGGCCGTCTCGCGCGCCGTGCGCAATCTCGCCGATAAGCTCCTGGTCGAGCGGCCGAAGGAAAACAATCTCATCGACGTCACCGTCACCACCAGGGAGCCGGAGAAGTCGGCGCGCCTCAGCCTCGCCGTCGCCAGTGCCTTCGTTCGAGGTCTCGCCCAGGCCAAGGTCGATCAGATCGAGCAGGCCAACGAGTTGCTCTCCCGCCAGGTCGAGAGCATGCGCAAGAAGATGCAGGCGGCGGAAGCCAAGGTCGAGGACTACAAGCGCGCCAACGGCATCGAGGTGACGCGCGGCAATCTCGTCGACGAGGAGACCCTGCGGCAGTTGAACGAGAGCCTGGTCTCCGCCCGCCAGAAGGCGCAGGAAGCCCGCGAGCGTTGGGACAAGCTGAAGCAGATGCTGAAGTCGGGCGAGGTCCAGGTGCCCGCCGGCCTCGACGGCGTCGGCGCCTCGGTCCTCTCCCGCCTCAAGATCGAGGCGGCCCTGACCTCCAAGCGCCGCACCGAGGTCGAGCAGGAATACGGGCCCCTCCATCCCAAGGCGCGCGCCGCGCTGGCCGAGATCGACCGCGACCGCAGCCTGATCCTCGATCAGGTGAAGTCGCTCGCCGGCACCGCCGAGATCGACTACCAGATCGCTCGCGGCAACGAGGAGAACGTCCGCAAGAACCTCGATCGCGCCCGCGCCCGTCTCGCCGACACCGGTCAGGCGACCGTCGCCCTCCAGGAACTCGTGAACGAGGCGCAGGCCCGGCGCGAACTCTACAAGTCCTTCGTCACCCGCATGGAGGAAACCAACCTCCAGAAGACCACCCAGATCTCCGACGCCACCATCGTGTCGCCGGCCCAGGTGCCGCTCAAACCCTATTCGCCGCGCACCACCATCGCCCTCGGTCTGGCGCTTCTCGCCGGCCTCGGCGCCGGGGTCTCCGCCGCGCTCCTCGGCGGTCGCCGCGAGGTCGCCGGCCTCCTCGCCGCCCGCGCCCAGGCGGACGCGCCGAGCGAGACCACCCCGCCGACCGCCGCCGATCCGTGGCCGGAGCGCCGGGATACGCCCGAGGCGCCGCGCCGCGCCGCCACTTCTCCGGGCGCTTTCGAAGCCGGCCCCGAGGCGCCGCCGTCGCCGGTCGACCTCGATCACCCCGAGCCGGCCGCCGCCACCGACGCCGCCGCGTCGGAACTTCCTTCGGCGCCGATCCGCGTCGATGTCGCCCTGCTGCCCGAACGCATCGCCCGCCTCGCCGCGACCGGCGCCTCGGGCGCGGCGATCCGCGCCTTCGTCGAGACCGCCGACGGACGCACCGACCATGCCGGCCTCGCCATGTTGCGCCGGCTCGTCGACGAACTCGGCCGTGGCGATCGCCCGGACGTCCGGGTGATTTTCGCCGACACCGTGCCCTCCGCCGTCGTCGCCGCGCTCGCCCACGGCCTGGTCCGCGCCGAGGCGGAGGCCGGTGGTCGCGTCATGCTGATCGACCTCTCCGGGGACGCGGCTTCCTTCGACGAGGTCTTCGACCGCGCCGCCCCGATCGCCCGTTCGCGCCGCCGGCGCATGGCGAGCGGCTTCGATCTGCGCGCCGACGACAACGGCGTCGTCTTCGCCCGGCCGACCGAGGATGGCCCCGGCCGAACGTCGTCGCACGGCCTCGATCGGCTCGCCGACTTCGTCGCCGAATCCTTGCGCGACCACGACGGCATTCTGATCCATCTCGGCAGCGGACCCTCCGCCGCCCTGCTCTTCGACACCGCCGACATCGCCGATCACGTCACCCTGGTGGTCGACGGCAAGGATCTCGCCGGGCGCCGGTTGCCCGGCGAGATCGACGTGATGCGCGGGTTGCTCCCCCATTTCGACGGCATCCTGGTCCTCGAAGTGGCGAACGAACCCTCGACGCGCGACGTCGAGCGCCGTCGCGGCCGGCGCGGCTGAACCGAGATCGATCGGCACCGGGCCGAGGGAGGTGCCGCATGATCTATGTCGATCACACCCATCTGGGTCGCACCGTCACCGGGCTCGAGCGCATCACCCTCGAACTCTTCTCCGCCGATTCGCTCGCCCCCCTGCGGCTCGTGCCGATCACCGCCTCCGGCACGCTCGGACTGATCCTCGCCCAGCAGATCCTGTTGCCGGCGCGGCTTCTCGCCTCGCCCGGCGCCATCCTGCTCGCCCCCGGCTTTCCACCGTCGATCCCCGCCTCGCTGTTCGGGGCGCGGGTGGTGCCCTACATCCACGACTGCTTCCTCCTCACCCGGCCGCAGGACCTCAATCGCCGCGCCGCGCTCTACATGGCGCCGGCCTTCCGCCGCGCCGTCGGCCGGCTGCCGTGGTTCCTGGTCAATTCGCGGACGACGGCGAGCGAGTTGCGCGCCTTCTGCCGCCCCGATGCCGAGATCACGCTCTATCGACCCGAGGTGCGCGACGTCTTCGCCGTCGGCAGCGAGGCGGCGGCGCGC
>JAFHCF010000152.1:0-16255 GCA_048497495.1 Prosthecomicrobium sp. | reverse complement strand
GGCGGAATACGGCTTCGCCCATTCCGCCCTACGGTCGATGCACCCCAACTTCAGGATCGAGATCCATGTTCTATCGTGAAGTCGGACAGTTCAAATCGACCTATGCGGCCGACATGGCGGTGTTTCCGATCCGCCAGGACCGCATCGGCATCGTGGCGATGCTGGCCTTCGCCGCGCTCGGCGTGCCGCTGATCGCCAACGACTTCGTGCTGACCTCGATCATGATCCCCGGGCTGATCTTCACGCTTGCCGCGATCGGGCTCAACATCCTGACCGGCTATGCCGGGCAGATCTCGCTGGGCACCGGCGCCTTCATGGGGGTCGGCGCCTATGCCGCCTTCAAGATGGCGAGCGCCTTCCCGCAGGTGAACGTGATCGTCTGGATCCTCGCCTCGGGGGTGTTCTCGGCCGGCGTCGGCGTGGTCTTCGGCCTGCCGTCGCTCAGGATCAAGGGGCTCTATCTGGCGGTGACGACGCTGGCGGCGCAGTTCTTCCTGGAATGGTGCTTCGTGCGCGTCGGTTGGCTCACCGACTATTCGTCGTCCGGAGCGATCGAGGCGTCGCGGCGGTCGTTGTTCGGCGTCGCCATCACCGGACCCGAGGCGAGCCCGCTGGCGCGCTACCTGGTGGTGTTGGCGCTGGTGGTGTTCCTCACCGTGATCGCCTCCAATCTCGTCCACGGACGGATCGGGCGGACCTGGATGATGGTGCGCGACATGGACATCGCGGCGGAGCTGATGGGGGTGCGGCTGCTGCCGGCCAAGCTCCTTGCCTTCGCCGTGTCGTCCTATTTCGCCGGCGTCGCCGGGGCGATGATGGTGTTCTTCTGGCTCGGGGCGGCGGAGCCCTCGGCCTTCTCGATCTCGCTGTCGTTCCAGGTGCTGTTCATGGTGATCATCGGCGGCCTCGGATCGCTGCTCGGGGCCTATTTCGGCGCGGCCTTCATCTGGGTGCTGCCGGTCCTGATCAAGTTCACGCCGAGCCTCTTCGGGATCGAGATCCAATCCGCCTCGGTCGAGCACGTCAATTCGATGATCGTCGGGGCGCTGATCATCTTCTTCCTGATCGTCGAACCGCACGGCCTCGCCCGGCTGTGGGCGGTGGGCAAGCAGAAACTGCGCGTCTGGCCCTTCCCCTGGTGAAGGGCCGAGACCACGAGCAACCCTCGTTCTCCTCGGGCCGGGAACGTGGCGACAATACCAAGATGGACCCGAAGTTCGGACCGTGGCGGAGTTCGCGGCCGGACGCCAAATGGAGGAAACGCGATGTTCGGACGCTATGCACTCGCCTTATCGGTGGCCTCGGTCATCGCCTCGGTGCTGCCGATGGCACCAGTTCAGGCCGAAGACAGCCTCTACGTGCCGCTGTTGACCTATCGGACCGGCGCCTACGCCGGCTCCGGCATCCCGATCGCCGACGGCATGCACGACTACCTCGAAATGCTCAACCAGCGCGACGGCGGCATCGGTGGGGTGAAGCTCACCTTCGAGGAATGCGAGACCGGCTACACCGCGCAGAAGGGCGTGGAGTGCTACGAGGCGACCAAGGGCAAGGGCGCCCTGATGTACAATCCGTGGTCGACCGGCATCACGCTGCAGCTGATCCCCAAGGCCGGGGTCGACAAGATCCCGGTGCTGTCGATGGCCTACGGCCTGACGGCGGCGGCGGACGGCAAGGTCTTCCCCTGGGTGTTCAACCCGCCGATGACCTATTGGGACGGCGCCTCGGTGGCGATGAAGTACATCGCTCAGAAGACCGGCGGGCTCGACAAGCTCAAGGGTAAGAAGATCGGCCTGATCTATCTCGACGCGCCCTACGGCAAGGAGCCGATCCCGCTGCTCGAGATGCTCGCCAAGGAGAGCGGCTTCGAACTGGTCAAGTACCCGGTGCCGGGCGACAAGATGCAGGACCAGTCGTCGCAGTGGCTGAACATCCAGTCCGACAGCCCGGATTGGCTGATCATGTGGGGTTGGGGCGCGATGAACCCGACCGCGGTCAAGGAAGCGGTCAAGGTCGGCTATCCGATGGACAAGTTCATCGGCGTGTGGTGGTCGGGCTCCGACGACGACGCGCGCGCCGGCGGCGCGGGGGCGAAGGGCTATCTCACCCTCAACTTCAACGGCACCGGCGCGGGCTTCCCGGCGATCGCCGACATCAAGAAGCATGTCGTCGACAAGGGGCTCTCGACCCTGAAGGACGCCGGGCGCCTGGGTGAGAACAACTACAACAAGGGCGTCTACAACTCGATGCTGATCGCCGAGGCGATCCGCACCGCGCAGAAGAAGGCCGGCAAGAAGATGGTCGACGCCGCCGACGTGCGCGCCGGCCTGGAGAGCCTCGACATCGACGCCGCCCGGATCAAGGAGATGGGGCTCGACGGCTTCATGACGCCGGTCAAGGTGACCTGCGACGACCACTCCGGCTCCAACGCCGTCTACGTCCAGCAGTGGGACGGCAAGAAGTGGGTGAAGGTGTCGGACTGGATGGAGCCGATGAAGGACAAGGTGCGGCCGCTGCTCGTCGCCGACGCCAAGGCCTACGCCGACAAGAACGCCCCGTGGCCGGTCCGCACCGAGGCCTGCGGCGGTCGCTGATCGATCGCGCGAAGGAGACGTCGGGGTGGGTTTCCACTCCGACGTCGTGAGGCCGAGATCGAGGGTGTCGACCCGCAGCGGCACGGAGCACTCGCGAGACGAAGGCGCTCTCCTCCGGTCCTCTCCCCCGTCGAGGGGGAGGGGACGCCGGGGTGACGGCGTCGTGAAACACGGGTCTCGCGGCGTCGCGAGGTTCCCATCCGAAGGGGGGGCACTCTCGCCCCCTCTCAACTGCCATTCCGGAGCCCCCCATGACCGACACCGCCGGCGCGATGCTGACCGTCGACAACATCGAGGTCGTCTACGATCACGTCGCCCTCGTGCTCAAGGGCGTGTCGCTGACCGTGCCCAAGGGCGGCGTGGTGGCGCTGCTCGGCGCCAACGGCGCCGGCAAGACGACGACGCTGAAGGCGATCTCCAACCTGCTCCACGCCGAGCGCGGCGAGGTGACCAAGGGCCGAATCGTCTTCGAGGGCGATGAGGTTCAGGCGTTGTCGCCCAACGAACTGGTCAGGCGCGGCTGCATCCAGGTGATGGAGGGGCGCCACTGTTTCGGCCATCTGACGGTCGAGGACAATCTCCTGACCGGCGCCTTCACCCGCCGCGACGGGCGCGCCGCGATCAAGGCCGAGCTCGAACGCTGCTACGACCTCTTCCCGCGGCTGAAACAGCGCCGCAAGTCGCTCGCCGGCTATACCTCGGGCGGCGAACAGCAAATGGTGGCGGTCGGACGCGCGCTGATGTCGCGGCCGAAGATGATCCTGCTCGACGAGCCGTCGATGGGGCTGGCGCCACAGATCGTCGACGAGATCTTCGAGATCGTTCACCGGCTCAACACCGAGGAGGGGGTGTCGTTCCTGCTCGCCGAGCAGAACACCGCGGTGGCGTTGCGCCACGCCACCCACGGCTACATCCTGGAATCGGGACGCATCGTGCTCGACGGCGAGGCCAAGGCGCTGGCCGAGAACGAGGACGTCAAGG
This sequence comes from Prosthecomicrobium sp., assembly GCA_048497495.1. GTDB lineage: Bacteria > Pseudomonadota > Alphaproteobacteria > Rhizobiales > Ancalomicrobiaceae > JAFHCF01. Next base: position 12,680 of record JAFHCF010000152.1, on the reverse strand, counting down.
AGTTCTACCTCGGCGTCGCCGGGCCGGGCCGCAAGAGCTTCAAGGAAGTGAAACACTACAAGCGCCGCAAGCGCTGGCTGGCATGAGGTCGCCGCACATGTCCGAACACTATGATCGCCTGGAGAGCCGCCGTCCGACGACCCGCGAACGGGCGCAGATGAAGGCCTTGCGCGAGACGGTGGAGGCGCTCGCCGCGACGCGGGCCTGGCGGGGGCGCTTCGCCGGCATCACCGCCGCCAAGCTGCGCGGCCGCGCCGACATCGCGGCGATCCCGGTGCTGCGCAAGACCGATTTGAAGGAGCTCCAGGCGGCGCGCCCGCCCTTCGCCGGCCTGTCGACGACGCGCCTGACCGGAGTCGGGCGGCTGTTCACCTCGCCGGGGCCGGTCTACGAGCCGGAAGGCACCGCCTGCGACTGGTGGGGCACGGCGCGGGCGCTCTTCGCCGCCGGCATGAGGCGCGGCGACGTGGTGCTCAACACCTTCGCCTATCATCTGACCCCCGGCGGCTTCATCCTCGATGCCGGCGCCCGGGGGCTCGGCTGCCCGGTGATCCCGGCGGGGCCGGGCAACAAGGAGACGCAGCTCGAGCTGATCGGCCACTACCGGCCGCGCGCCTATGTCGGCACACCGGACTTCCTCAAGATCCTGCTCGATGCCGGCCTCGAGGCCGGGCGCGACGTCTCGTCGATCGAGAAGGCGCTCGTTTCGGGCGCGGCGCTGCCGCCCTCGCTGCGGGCCGAGATCGAGGGGCGCGGCGTCGGCGTGCGCCAGGCCTATGCGATCGCCGACGTCGGCCTCGTCGCCTATGAGACCAGTGCCCCGGACGGGACGCTGGTGCCGGGCATGATGGTCGACGAACGCATCCTGCTGGAGATCGTGCGGCCGGGCACCGGGGACCCGGTGGCGCCGGGCGAGATCGGCGAGGTGGTGGTCACCCGCATCGATCCGATCCATCCGGTGATCCGGCTGGCGACCGGCGATCTCTCGGCGGTGCTCGAGGGCGACAGCCCGTGCGGGCGCACCGCGATGCGGATCAAGGGATGGATGGGACGGGCCGACCAGAAGGCCAAGGTCAAGGGCATGTTCGTCGATCCGGCCGACATCGACCGGGTGGTCAAGCGCCATCCGGAGATCGTCAAGGCGCGGCTGGTGGTGAGCCGGGCGAACGAGCAGGACGAGATGGACCTCAGGATCGAGACGACGGTCACCGATCCGGCCTTCGCCGGCGCGGTCGCGGCGACGCTCGCCGCCGTCACCCGGCTCAAGGGAAGCGTCACCGCGACGGCGCCGGGGACCCTGCCCAACGACGGCAAGGTGATCGCCGACGAGCGCCCGGTGGGGTGAGGCACGGTCCCGGCGCGGCGCGGCGGGACGAGACGCTGCGGTGGAGGGTTTCGAGGGCCGAACGCCCCGAACTTCGCGAGGGGCTGGGGAGTGGTCGCGCCGGGCCGTTTCCGCGCCGGACCTCCGCCGGGTTCGAGGAAACCTCTCGGCGAATTCCGTGCGCGATGGTTCGAGGCTCGCGTTGCTCGCGCCTCACCATGAAGCATCTGTATTCTTTGAGGAATTCACAAGCGCTTCGAATTCACGAACGCTTCGTGGTGAGTGCGCCGCGGAGCGGAGCCTCGAACCATCGGGCAGGGCGAACGAGAGGCCCTCGCGCCCTCTCCCGCGCGGAGAGAGAGCGCGAGGACGCGCACCTCAGTGCGCCGCCGACTTCGCCTTGGGGCGGAGGTCGGAGAGCGCCGCCTTCTGGTGGCCTTCGGTGTCGAAGTTCTCCGGCTTGAGCCAGGCCTCGAACGCGGCCTTCACCGGCGCCCATTCCTTGTCGATGATCGAATACCAGGCGGTGTCGCGGTTGCGGCCCTTGATCACCATGTGCTGGCGGAAGATGCCCTCGTAGGTGAAGCCGAAGCGGTTCGCGGCGGCGCGCGACGGGGCATTGAGGCTGTCGCACTTCCATTCGAAGCGGCGATAGCCGAGATCGTCGAAGGCGTGACGCATGCCCAGGAAGATCGCTTCCGTCGCGGCGCGGGTCTTCTGCAGCACCGGCGAGAAGAAGATGTGGCCGATCTCGACGACGCCGGAGGCGGGGCGGATCTCCATCAGCGTCAGGACGCCGAGGGCCTTGCCGGAGGCCGCGTCGATCACCGCGTAGGCGAGCGGGTCGGTCAGTTCCTCGCGGCCCTTGAGCCAGGCGAGGAAGGTCGCCTCGTCGGCGAAGGGGCCGTAGCCGAGATAAGTCCATACCGAATCGTGGCCGGCGACGCCCTGCCAGATGTCGTGGCCGTGCTCGGCGGCGTCGAGCGGCTCCAGCCGCCCCCAGGTGCCGGCGATGGTGCCGCGCACCGGGCGGGCCCGCTCGCTCCAGCCCTGCAGCGTCGCCCCGACCGGACGTTCGTCGTTCTTCCCCGGCATCGCGGGCATCTCCTTGCATGTGTTCGTTCGCGTGTCGGTTCCGACCTTGGCCCGGCGGGCGCGCCAGATCAACGGGCATGAGGGCTGATACCGACGAAGAGCGGAAGAGGAGGGCCGTTCACGCACTCGGGACCGGCGTCGCTCTCGACGGAACGGCTCGAAAGGACCAAATATCGGAGCATGAACATTCCCGCGCCGATCCCCCACTCCGACGATCCGATCCTCGTCGACGTCACCGGCATGACCTGCGCCGCCTGCGCCGCCCGCATCGAGAAGGTTCTCGGCCGCGTGCCGGGGGTGGAGCGGGCGACGGTCAATCTGGCGTTGGAGACGGCGGAGATCGCCGCGCCGGGTGTCGAGACGGAGGTGATCGTCGCGGCGATCGAGCGCGCCGGCTTCGGGGCGCAACCGCGCGACACGGCGGTGGCGGCGCGGCGGGCGGCGCTCGAGCGCGCCTCGGCGGCGCGGGCAGCGGAGGAGAAACGGACCTTCCTGGTCTTCGTCTTCGCCGCGCTGCTGACGGCGCCGTTCCTGGTGGCGATGATTCCGATGGCCTGGGGGGCGCATGCGACCTGGCTGACGCCCTGGCTCCAGGTGGCGCTCGCCACGCCGGTGCAGATCGTCGCCGGCACCCGATTCTACATCGGCGCCTTCAAGGCGTTGCGCGGCCGCTCGGCCAACATGGACGTGCTGGTGGCGCTCGGCACCACGGTCGCCTGGGCCTTCTCGCTGGCGATGGTGCTGATCCACGGCGCGCATTCGCACGGCCATCTCTATTTCGAGGGCTCGGCCACCGTCCTCACATTGATCCTGCTCGGCAAGTTGATGGAGGCGCGCGCCAAGCGCTCGGCGACCGCCGCGGTGTCGAAGCTGATGGCCCTGCGTCCCGACACCGCGACCCGGCTCGTCGGCGGCGTCCAGGAGACGGTGTCGGTCGACGTGCTCAGGCGCGGCGATCTGGTGCTGGTCAGGCCCGGCGAGCGGGTGGCGGCGGACGGTGTCGTCACCGAGGGCGCCAGCGAATTCGACGAGAGCCTCGTCACCGGCGAGAGTCTGCCGGTCGAGAAGCGTCTCGGCGACAAGGTGACGGCCGGCACGATCAACGGTTCGGGCGCCGTCACCTTCCGCGTCGCGGCGGTCGGCGAGGACACGACGATCGCCCGTATCGGCCATCTCGTCGAACAGGCGCAGATCGCCAAGGCGCCGGTGCAGCGGTTGGTCGACAGGGTCGCGTCGGTCTTCGTGCCGGTGATCATCGTCATCGCGCTGGCCACTTTCGCGACGTGGTGGCTGCTCGGGCACGACCTCGAAGGGTCGTTGATCCCGGCGGTGGCGGTGCTGGTGATCGCCTGCCCCTGCGCGCTCGGCCTCGCCACCCCGGCGGCGCTGGTCGCCGGCACGGGTGCCGCGGCCAAGGCCGGAATCCTGATCCGCGACATCGAGGCGCTGGAGCGGGCCCACGCGGTCGACTGCGTCGTCTTCGACAAGACCGGGACGCTGACCGAGGGCCGTCCGTCGGTCACCGACGTCTTCGTCCTCGGCGGGTCGGGCGACGAGATGCTGCGGCTCGCCGCCTCGGCGCAAGGCTCGAGCGAACATCCTCTGGCCAAGGCCTTCGTGGCGGCGGCCGCGGCGCGCGGCCTCGTCGCGACCGTGGCGCGCGACGCCCGCAGCCTTCCCGGGCGCGGGCTGACGGCGAGCGTCGAAGGCCGCACCATCGCCATCGGCAATGCGGCGTTGATGGCCGAACTGGGCGTCGACCTGCGCCTCTTCGAGCGCGAGACGGCGCGGCTCGGGGGCGAGGCCAAGACGGTGGTGACGGTGGCGCGCGACCGCGAGGCGCTCGGCCTGGTGGCGCTGGCCGATCCGGTCAGGGCGGAGAGCCGCGCGGCGATCGACGGCTTGAAGCAGGCGGGCGTGCGGGTGCATCTGGCCACCGGCGACGCGCGCGCGGTGGCCCGGGCGGTCGCCGATCGTCTCGGGCTCGACGCGGTCGAGGCGGAGGTACGGCCCGAGGGCAAGACGGCGCTGGTCGAGCGGCTCAGGGCCGAGGGTCGGGTGGTGGCGATGATCGGCGACGGCATCAACGACGCGCCGGCGCTGGCATCCGCCGACGTCGGCATCGCCATGGGCTCGGGCGCCGACGTGGCGATGGAGACGGCGGGCATCACCCTGATGCGCTCCGACCCGCGCCTGGTTCCCGCCGCCCTCGAGATCAGCCGCGCCACCTGGGCCAAGATCCGGCAGAACCTGTTCTGGGCCTTCTTCTACAATGTCGTCGGCGTGCCGCTCGCCGCTCTCGGCCATCTCACGCCGGCGCTCGCCGGCGCGGCGATGGCGATGAGCTCGGTGTCGGTGGTGACCAATGCGCTGACGCTGACGCGGTGGAAGCCGAAATCCGACCGGCTCGGCCGAGGCTGATGGCCGCAGCGGCGAGGGCGAGGCGGTACCGCTCCGAATTCCGCCCGATTGCGATGGCTGATCGGCTGTCCTAGAACGGTGCTCGCGCCGTCCGGCGCAAGGGGCGCGTCGCCTCACTCCAGGACACCTTCCAGGACCCTCCATGACCGCGAACTTCTCTCGCCGCGATCTCATCTCCGCCTCTGTCGCCCTCGGCGTCGCCACCCTCCTGGGTGGGACCGGACCGGCCGCGGCGGCCGCGCTCAAGTTCGGACCCGCCAAACCCTTCGGCTTCGCCGGCCTCACCCAGCGCGCCCGCGATCTCGCCGGCAAGGCCTATCTGGCGCCCCGCCGCCCGGCGCCGGACATCGTCGATCAGATCGGCTACGAGCAGCACGGCAAGATCAAGTTCCGGCCCGACTACGCCATGTTCAGCGACGACAAGGGCGTCTATCCGGTCACCTTCTTTCCCGTCGGCAGGTACTTCCCCAAGCAGGTGAAGATGCACGCGGTCGACGGCGATAAGGCGGCGGAGGTGCTCTACGAGCCCGAATATTTCGACATGCCGGACGACAGCCCGGCGGCGCGGCTGCCGGAGGACACGGGCTTCGCCGGCTTCCAGATCCGCGAGGCCAAGAGCCGGCCCGACTGGCGCAAGCAGGACTGGGTCGCCTTCCTCGGCGCCTCCTACTTCCGCGCCATCGGCTCGCTCAACGAATACGGACTGTCGGCGCGCGGCGTCGCCATCGACACGGCGAGCCCGTCGCCCGAGGAGTTCCCCGACTTCACCGAGTTCTATCTCCAGCCGGCGAGCGGCGAGAAGCAGCCGGTGGTGGTCTATGCGCTGCTCGACGGGCCGTCGATCACCGGCGCCTACAAGTTCACCATCCGCCGCACCGAGGGCGTGGTGATCGACGTCGAGTGCAATCTCTTCACCCGCAAGGACATCGTCAAACTCGGCATCTCGCCGATGACGTCGATGTACTGGTTCTCCAACTACGACAAGAGCTACCAGCTCGAGTGGCGGCCGGGCGCCTACGACTCGGAGGGGTTGGCGATCTGGACCGGCGCGGGCGAACGCATCTGGCGGCCGCTGGTCAACCCGCCGGGCCCGTCGACCTCGGCCTTTCTCGACGACAATCCGCGCGGCTTCGGTCTGATGCAGCGCAACCGCGACCCCAAGATCTTCATGGATCGCTACCTCAACTACGAGCGCCGGCCGAGCCTGTGGATCGAGCCGATCGGCGGATGGGGGGCGGGGGCCTTCCATCTGGTCGAGTTCCCGACCGATCACGAGGACTTCGACAACATCGGCTGCTTCTGGGTGCCGCGCGATCCGGTGAAGGCGGGCCAGTCGCTCGAGTACCGCTATCGCATGCACTGGAATGCCGACGAACCCAATCCGCCGACCAATCTGGCGCGGCCGATCGCCACCCGCATCGGGCGCGGCGGTTTCCCCTACAGCCGCGCCAATCCGCCGGAGTCCAAGCGGATGGTGGTGGAGTTCGCCGGCGGGCCGCTCGACGTCTTCCCCAAGGACAAGAAGCCGGAGCCGGTGATCACGCCGTCGCGCGGGGTGATCTCGTCGGTCTTCCTCGAGACCACCTCGTGGAACACCGCCTGGCGTCTCCAGTTCGACATCAAGGCCGAAGGTCCCGATCCGATCGACATCCGCGCCTACTTGCGCGACGGCGAGACGGCTCTGACCGAGACCTGGCTGTTCAAGCTGCACCCGCAGAAGACCTACTGATTTCGCCGATCGGGCCATCGAACACGACGGGGAGGCTCGGGCCTCCCCGTTTTCGTATCCAGGGTCGTGGCGTGTGTTGTACATTGCGTACAACGGCGTTCGGCGTCATACGTTTCGTACGACGATGCGATGGGAGACCGGCCATGAGGCTCGAGGTCAAGAAGATCGGCAATTCGACCGGGCTGATCCTGCCGAAGGAACTGCTCGTCCGGCTCGGGTTGAAGCCGGGCGATGCGCTCCACGCCACCGCCGACGGTGAAGGCGGGGTGCGGCTGACGCCCTATGATCCGGACTTCGAGCGGTCGATGCAGCTCGTCGACGAGATCATGGACGAATACCGCGACACCCTGAAGGAACTGGCGAAATGACCGGGCTCCCGACGCCGGGAACCGGCTTTTCCGACCAGACCCAGACCGGGTTCGGACCGGTGTGGCTGACCGTCGCCGAGGTCAAGGCGCTGCACGAGCGGCAGCTCGCGCGTTTCGGCGGGCCGGCGGGCCTGCGCGACGGCGGGGCGCTGGAATCGGCGCTGGGCCGGGCGCGCAACAAATGGGAGTACGAGGGGGCGGATCTCGCCCTGCTCGCCGGATCGCACGCCTTCGGCATCGCCCGCGGCCGTCCCTTCGTCGACGGCAACAAGCGCGCGGCCTTCGTCGCGATGATGCTGTTCCTGCGCAAGAACGGCGTCCGCTTCGCGCCGTCGCAGGCGGAGGCGACGACGATCATCGTCGGGCTGGCGGCCGGCGAGGTCTCCGAGGACAGTCTGGCGCGGTGGATCCGCGATCGATGGCCGGTCTGACGGGTTCGGTCCGCGCCGCGCCCGACCGCAGATCCGCCACACGCTCGGCGGCGTATGCTCGACGGGCGGCGGCAGAATCGGATGAGCATCGGCAATGGCCAGAGACGACGAGAAGAACAGCCTGACCGGGCGTTTCGTGCGCCATGCGCGGGTCGGCGCCAACGTCGGCACGGCGGCGATGCGGATCGCCGGCGGGCGAATGTTCGGCGACGGCGACATGACTCGCGAGGGCAAGCTGATCGCCGACGCGCTCGGCGGCCTCAAGGGGCCGCTGATGAAGGTGGCGCAGCTGCTTTCGACCATCCCCGACGCCATACCGGCGGAATGGGCGGGCGAGTTGCAGCGGCTCCAGGCGCATGCGCCGGCGATGGGCTGGGCCTTCGTCAAGCGGCGGATGAACGCCGAACTCGGGCCGGACTGGGTGAAGCGCTTCGCCGCCTTCGAGCACGAGCCGGCCCATGCCGCCTCGCTCGGCCAGGTCCACCGCGCGACCGGCCACGACGGCCGCCTGCTGGCGGTCAAGTTGCAATACCCCGACATGGCCTCGGCGGTCGAAGCCGATCTCGACCAACTCGGGGTGCTCTTCGCCCTGATGCGGCGGCTGCGGCCGCAGATCGACACCACCGAGATCGCCGAGGAAGTTTCGGCGCGGATCCGCGAGGAGCTCGACTACGAGCGCGAGCGCCGTCACATGACGGTCTATGGCGACATCCTCGCCGACGATTCCGGCATCCGGGTACCGGAGCCGGTCGAGGCGCTGTCGACCGGGCGGCTCCTCTCGATGACCTGGATGGAGGGCAAGGGGCTCCTCACCTACAAGGACGACCGCCAAGAGGTCCGCAACCGCATCTCGGAGGCGATGTTCCGAGCCTGGTGGCATCCCTTCTGCCGCTTCGGCCTGATCCACGGCGACCCGCATCTGGGCAACTATGCCGCCTTCGAGGAGGACGGTGAGCCGGCCGGCATCAACCTGCTCGACTTCGGCTGCATCCGCATCTTCCCGGCGCGCTTCGTCGAGGGGGTGATCGAGCACTATCGCGGGCTTCTCCACGGCGACCGCGACCGGGTGGTGGCGGCCTACGAGGGGTGGGGATTCAAGAACCTTTCCAACGCGTTGATCGACACGCTCGACATCTGGGCGAAGTTTCTCTACGGGCCGCTGCTCACCGATCGCCGGCGGCGGATCGCCGAAGGCGTCTCGCCGATCGAGTTCGGCCGACAGGAGGCGCAGCGGGTCGCCGAGGCGCTGCGGACGCTCGGACCGGTGACGCCGCCGCGCGAATTCCTGTTCATGGACCGCGCCGCGCTGGGATTGGGCGGGGTGTTCATCCACCTCGACGCCGAACTCAACTTTCATCGCCTGTTCGAGACGGCGATCGACGACTTCGAGCGCGAACGGGTCGCGAAGCGGCAAAGTGACGCGCTCGAAAGGGCCGGACTTCGTCCTTCTACTCACTGACAGGCCGAGCGGCGGCGACGAGAATGCGCCGACGAAGAACAGGTGTCCCCGGGGTCGTCGTTCTTTCGATGAGGAACGACAGATCGGCGTTGCGTCCATCCGACACAGACGTCTAAATGGGTTCGTATGCCCTCCGAAGGGAGGGTGGCGCGCGACCATCGGAGGGATGCATGGGCGGAGTGGACACGAAGAACATCGAGGAACATCGGCAGACCTATGCGACGTTCCTGGGACTGGCCAAGTGGAGCACGATCGCTATCGTCGGCGTGCTGATCCTGATGCGGATCTTCCTGGTCCATTGAGGCATTCGGCCCGGGACGGGGTTGCGTCCGGCGGCAAGATACATGCGAATTTTCTCATCTGCATCAATGGCATGAGAAATTCGGACGAGGAAATCCGAAGGCCGTCTCGACGGCCTGTGGTATGAGATGTTCGATCCCTCGGGCGCCGCGGCGTCCGGGCGGGTCGTGACTGGAGAGACCTCTCGACCCGCCGCGAAATTGCGGCGGGGCGGCGGGGTTCGTCGGTGTGTGGCCTCGCCATCGCCGGATGAAGGGGGGGCCCTCGCGGGTGCCGGGCCGAGGGGCCGGCCGGCGGGATCCCTCGAATGTTCCCGGGGCGCGCGTGCTCGGATCCGTCCGGCGCCGCTTCGATCAACGCGGGTGTCCACGTGGGGCGCCGGCAAACGGCATTGGGGGAGAGACCCATGAAGATCGCGGTTCCCGTCGAGCGCTTTCCCGGTGAGGGGCGTGTGGCGGCAACGCCGGAGACGGTCAAGAAGCTGAAGGCGCTCGGGTTCGAGGTATCGGTGGAGACCGGGGCGGGCGTCGCCTCGCGCATGGTCGACGCCGACTACGCGGCGGCCGGCGCGACGATCGCGGCGAATGCCGTGGCGGCTCTCGCCGGCGCCGACGTGGTGCTGATGGTGCGCCGACCCACCGGTGAACAGAACGCCGCGATGAAGAAGGGTGCCCTGCTCATCGCCATGCTCGACCCCTATGGCCACATGGACGAGATCGAGGCGATCGCCGAGACCGGCGTTTCCGCCTTCTCGATGGAGTTCATGCCGCGCATCACCCGCGCCCAGGTCATGGACGTGTTGTCGTCCCAGGCCAATCTCGCCGGCTATCAGGCGGTGGTCGAGGCGGCCTCCGCCTTCGATCGCGCCTTTCCGATGATGATGACGGCGGCCGGCACCGTGCCGGCGGCGCGCGTCTTCGTCATGGGCGCCGGCGTCGCCGGTCTCCAGGCGATCGCCACGGCGCGGCGCATGGGCGCCGTGGTCACCGCCACCGACGTGCGGCCGGCGGCCAAGGAACAGGTCGAATCCCTCGGCGCCAAGTTCGTCGCCGTCGAGGACGACGAGTTCAAGCAGGCCGAGACCGCCGCCGGCTACGCCAAGCCGATGTCGGCCGAATATCAGGCCAAGCAGGCGGCGTTGGTCGCCGAGCACATCAAGAAGCAGGACGTGGTGATCACCACGGCGCTGATCCCCGGCCGGCCGGCGCCCAAGCTGGTCTCGGCCGAGATGGTCGCCTCGATGAAGCCCGGCTCGGTGCTGATCGATCTGGCGGTCGAGCGCGGCGGCAACGTCGTCGGCGCGGTCGAGGGCGAGGTGGTCGAGGTCGACGGCGTCCGGATCGTCGGCATCCCCAATCTCGCCGGCCGCATTCCGGCCTCCGCCTCGGCGCTCTACGCCAAGAACCTCTTCGCCTTCCTCGAGACGCTGGTCGACAAGGAGACGAAGTCGCTCGCCCCCAAGTGGGACGACGAACTGGTCAAGGCGACCCTCGTCACCAAGGACGGCGCCGTCGTCCATCCGGCGCTTCTTTCCTGATCCTCGTGCCCCAGGGGAGCACATTCATGTCCACAATCACTCCGGACCAGGCGCTCGAGAAGGCGACCGCGGCGGCCAAGGCCGCCCAGATCGCCGCTCAGGACGCCGCGGCCGCGGCTCAGGCCGCGCAATCCTACGTCGACCAGTTGGCGGATGCCGCCGGCCAGGCCGTCTCCGCCGCCACCAAGGGGGCGATCGATCCCTTCGTCTTCCGCCTGTCGATCTTCGTCATGGCGATCTTCGTCGGCTACTACGTGGTGTGGTCGGTGACCCCGGCGCTCCACACGCCCCTCATGTCGGTCACCAACGCGATCTCCTCGGTGATCGTCGTCGGCGCGCTGCTCGCCGTCTCGGTGCCGATGATCGATTCCGGCTCGCTGATGGCGAAGGTGTTCGGCTTCCTCGCCCTGGTCATGGCGAGCGTCAACATCTTCGGTGGCTTCCTGGTCACCAACCGGATGTTGGCGATGTACAAGAAGAAGGAGCGGTGATCATGAACGCCAACATCACCGCCACGTTCTATCTCGTCGCCGGCGTGCTCTTCATCATGTCGCTGCGCGGCCTGTCGAGCCCGGCGACGTCGCGCAAGGGCAATCTCTACGGCATGATCGGCATGGCGATCGCCATCGTCGTGACGCTGCTCGCGGCCAAGCCGTCGCTCGGCTCGGCGATCCTGATCCTCGCCGGCATCGGCATCGGCGGCGGCATCGGCGCCGTCACCGCCCGCAAGATCGCCATGACCGAGATGCCGCAGCTGGTCGCGGCCTTCCACAGCCTCGTCGGCCTCGCCGCGGTGTTCGTGGCGGCCGGCGCGCTCTACGCGCCGGAGGCCTTCGGCATCGGCGCCATCGGCCATGTCCACGGCCAGGCTCTGGTCGAGATGAGCCTCGGCGTCGCCATCGGCGCCATCACCTTCACCGGCTCGGTGATCGCCTTCGCCAAGCTCAACGGCAACATGTCGGGCAAGCCGATCCTGCTGCCGATGCGCCACGTCGTGAACGGCGGTCTGGCGATCCTGCTGGTGGCACTGGTCGCCACCCTGGTGATGACCGAGAGCCATCTGGTGTTCTGGCTGATCGTGCTGGTCAGCCTGGCGCTCGGCGGCCTGATCATCGTGCCGATCGGCGGCGCCGACATGCCCGTCGTGGTGTCGATGCTCAACTCCTATTCGGGGTGGGCGGCGGCCGGCATCGGCTTCACGCTCGGCAACACCGCGCTGATCATCACCGGCGCACTGGTCGGCTCCTCGGGCGCGATCCTTTCCTACATCATGTGCAAGGGCATGAACCGCTCGTTCATCTCGGTCATTCTCGGCGGCTTCGGCGGCGAGACGGCCGGGCCGGCGGTCGGCGCCAAGGAAGCCCGCCCGGTCAAGAAGGGTTCGGCCGAGGACGCCGCCTTCATCATGAAGAACGCGCAGAAGGTGATCATCGTGCCGGGCTACGGCATGGCCGTGGCCCAGGCTCAGCATGCGTTGCGCGAGATGGCCGATCTGCTCAAGAAGGAAGGCGTCGAGGTCAAATACGCCATCCATCCGGTGGCGGGGCGCATGCCGGGGCACATGAACGTGCTCCTGGCGGAAGCCAACGTGCCCTACGACGAGGTCTTCGAGCTCGAGGACATCAACTCCGAGTTCGGCCAGGCCGACGTCGCCTATGTCATCGGCGCCAACGACGTGACCAACCCGGCGGCCAAGACCGATCCGCAGTCGCCGATCTTCGGCATGCCGATCCTCGACGTCGAGAAGGCCAAGACCGTGCTGTTCATCAAGCGCGGCATGGGCTCGGGCTACGCCGGCGTCGAGAACGAGCTGTTCTTCCGCGACAACACCATGATGCTCTTCGGCGACGCCAAGAAGGTCACCGAGGAAGTGGTGAAGGCGATCCACTGACCGGGCGCCGGGGCGCGTCCCCGGCTCGCGGCCCGTGCGGGTTCTCCTCGGCCGGATCGATTTGGTCCGGTCGGAAGCCGCTCCGGGAGCTACGAGAGAGGCCCGCGCTCGTCACCGAGCGCGGG
>JAFHCF010000151.1:0-6293 GCA_048497495.1 Prosthecomicrobium sp. | reverse complement strand
TCACGCCTCGACGGGTTTTTTGACCAGTCGCAGGGCGAGGGCTGTGACGAGGGTTCCGGCGAGGATTGCGACGAGGTAGCCGAGGAGGTGGTCGACGGCGTTGGGGATGGGCAGGACGAAGATGCCGCCGTGGGGGACCTTGAGCTGTGCGCCGACGAACATGGAGATCATGCCGGCGACGGCGGAGCCGGCCATCAGGGAGGGGATGACGCGGAAGGGGTCGCGGGCGGCGAAGGGGATGGCGCCCTCTGTGATGAAGGAGATGCCGAGGACGAAGGCGGCGTTGCCGGCCTCGCGCTCGTCGGCGGTGAAGCGGTCGCGGAACAGTTTGGTGGCGAGGGCGAGGCCGAGCGGCGGGGTCATGCCGGCGGCCATGGCGGCGGCCATCGGGGCGTAGACCGGGTCGGTGGCGGAGGCGATCAGGCCGGTGGAGAAGGCATAGGCGGCCTTGTTGACCGGGCCGCCCATGTCGAAGGCCATCATCAGGCCGATGACGGCGCCGAGGGCGATGGCGTTGGCGCCCTGTATGCCCTTGAGGAAGGCGGTGAGCGCCGCGAGGGCGGCGGCGACCGGGGCGCCGATGACGTAGATCATCAGCAGGCCGACGATGGTGGTGCCGAGCAGCGGCAGGATCAGGACGGGCTTGAGGCCGTCGAGATTGCGTCCGAGGTTGATGTTGTCGTTGAGGAACTTGACGACGTAGCCGGCGAGGAAGCCGGCGACGATGCCGCCGAGGAAGCCGGCGCCGATCGAGCCGGCGATCATGCCGCCGATGGCGCCCGGCGCGATGCCGGGACGATCGGCGATCGAATAGGCGATGAAGCCGGCGAGGATCGGCACCATCAGGGCGAAGCCGTTCTTGGCGCCGATCAGGAACAGCGCCTGGCCGAGGGTGTCCTTGTGGGCGTCGTCGTAGACGTAGATGCCGCCGAGGGCGAAGGCGATGGCGATCAGGAGACCGCCGGCGACGACGAAGGGCAGCATGTAGGAGACGCCGGTCATCAGGTGCTTGTAGGGGCCGGAGCGGCTGGCGGCGCGGGCGGCCTTCTCGGCGGCGACCTCGGCCGCGAGGTCACGGGGGCCGGAGGCCGGGGCGCCCTGCGTCACCGCGTCGGTGAGCGCCTTGGCGACCAGCGCCTTGCCGTCGCCGATCGCCGGCTTGGTGGCGCTCATGAACACCCGCTTGCCCTTGAAGCGGGCGAGGTCGACGTTGGTGTCGGCGGCGATGATGACGATGTCGGCGGCGGCGATCTCCTCGGCCGTGAGGGTGTTCTGCGAGCCGACCGAGCCCTGGGTCTCGACCTTGGCGACGTGGCCGAGGGCCTTGGCGCCCTGCTCGATGCCCTCGGCCGCCATGAAGGTGTGGGCGATGCCGGTCGGGCACGAGGTGATGGCGACGATCTTCATCGCCGCGATCGGTGCCGGGGCGGGGGCCTGAGCCGGGCTGCCGGCGAAGACGCCGGCGGCGTCGGCCAGCGCCGCGTCGAGGCCGAGCGCGGTCACCGTCTTGCCGGCGAAGCGCGGATCGGCGGCGTCGCCGTCGCCGACCACCAGCACCCGCGCGGCGGCGGCGATCGCGTCGGCGGCGAGCGGCGCGGACGCCGTCGCGCCGCTGCGCGTCTCGATGTCGATGGAATGGCCGGCCGCCTGCGCCGCCTTGCGCAGGGCTTCCGCCGCCAACATCACCTGGGTCGGCCGGTCCTTCGAGCCGACCACCGCGACGATCTTCGTCATCTCTTCCTCCTGGCGGGTCTCTTCCCGCTCGTATCGATTTCGATTTGCTTGGTTCAGACTTCCCAGACGTTCGGCGGCGCGAGGACGACCCGCGCCGCGAGATCCTCGACCGCCGTGATCGACGGCAGGTTGGGGCCGACGCCGGCGAGCTTGGCGGCGGCGAAGGCGACGGCGAGCCGGGCGACGCGCTCGAGGCCGGCGCCTTCGGCGAGGTCGTCGCCTCCGGCGAGGTCTTCGGCGCCTTCGGCGAGAGCGGCGACGAGGCCGGCGACCATGGCGTCGCCGGCGCCCACCGTGGACAGCGCGGCGACCGGCGGCAGCCGTCCGACGAGGGCGCGCGCGGCGGTGACGAAGAGCGCCCCCTCGGCCCCGCGCGAGATCACGACGAGGGCGATGCCGCGGGCGACGAGTTCGCGGGCGGCGGCGAGGAGGTCGGCGTCGCCGGCGAGGGGCCTGCCGACCAGATCCTCGAGCTCCGCCCGATTGGGCTTGATGCAGTGGGGCGGCACCCGGCCGGGCGCCAACGCGCGGCGCAGCGGCTCGCCCGAGGTGTCGAGCACGACGCGGGCGCCGAGGCCGGCGAGATCGCCGACGAGCTCGGCGAGCGTGTCCTCGGCCATGCCCGCCGGCAGCGATCCGGCGACCACCACCAGGGTTCCGGGCCGCGCCACCCGGCGCAGCGTCGCGTCGACGGCGGCGTAGGCGGCGGCGTCGACCGCCAGGCCCGGCAGGTTGACGTCGGTGGTGTCGCGCGTGGCGAGGTCGGCGATCTTGATGTTGGTGCGGGTCTCGCCGGGGGCGCGAACGAAGCGGTCGTCGATGCGTTTCGCCGCGAAGAAGGCCTCGAAGGGGGCGGCGTTGTCGCGGCCGAGCACGCCGGTGACGATGACCTCGGCGCCCCAGTCGGCGAGGCAGCCGGCGACGTTGACCCCCTTGCCGCCGGCGTTCGACTGGCTGGAGCGGGCGCGGTGGACGGCGCCGAGCGTCAACTGGTCGACGACGATGGTCTGGTCGATCGCCGGATTGAGGGTGACGGTGACGATCGGCGCGGTCATGGCCGGACCTCCTCCAGGCGGCGCACCGCGTCGGCGGTGTCGAGGCCGAGGGCTTTCAGCGCCAAGGCCTCGAGGGTCGCGAAGTCGGCGTCGCGCAGCCGCGCCTTGACGCCTGGGATGTCGCGCGGCGTCATCGACAGTTCCTGGACGCCGAGGCCGGCGAGCAGCGCCGCGCCGAAGGGATCGCCGGCGATGCCGCCGCACACCCCGACCCAGCGGTCGTGGGTCTTGGCGCCCTCGACGGTCATGCGGATCAGGCGCAGCACCGCCGGATGGAGGCTGTCGGCTTCCGCCGCCAGATCCGGGTGCTGGCGGTCGATGGCGAGCGCGTATTGGGTGAGGTCGTTGGTGCCGATCGAGAAGAAGTCGACGTGGGGGGCGAAGAGGTCGGCCAGGATCGCCGCCGAGGGCACCTCGACCATGATGCCGAGCGGCACCGCCGGTCCGTCGACCTCGGCGCGGACGCGCTCGCAGATGATCCGGAGCGCCATGACCTCCTGCAACGAGGTGATCATCGGGAACATGATCGACAGCTTGCCGCCCGCCTTCGCGGCGCGGTAGAGGGCGCGCAGCTGCGGCTCGAGCAGGTCGGGGCGGCGCAGCAGCAGGCGGGCGCCGCGCACCCCGAGGAAGGGGTTCTCCTCGCGCGGCAGGGCGAGATGGGCGACCTGCTTGTCGCCGCCGATGTCGAGGGCGCGGACGATCAGCGGCCGGCCGTCGAGGGCGGCGAGCATCGCGGCATAGACCTCGTGTTGCTCGTCCTCGGTCGGGCTGGCGCCGCGCTCGAGGAAGAGGAACTCGGTGCGCATCAGGCCGACGCCCTCGGCGCCCTGGCCGAGCGCCATGGCGACCTGGTCGGCGTTGTTGACGTTGGCGGCGATCTCGACGCGGTGGCCGTCGCGGGTCTCGGCGGGAAGCGCCCGCTCCGCCTCCTGGCGGTCGCGGGTCGCACGCTGCGCCGCGACGTAAGTCTCCGCCGAGGCCATGGCCTCGGCCGACGGCTCCAGCCACAGGCGGCCGGCGCGGCCGTCGAGGATCGCCTCGGTGCCCGAGGCGAGATCGAGCAGGGCCTCACCGCCGGCGACCATCGCCGGCAGGCCGAGGGTGCGGGCGAGGATGGCGGTGTGCGAGGTCGGCCCGCCGAGCGCGGTGGCGAGCCCGAGGATGCGGGTGGTGTCGAGCCCGGCGGTGTCCGACGGCGAGAGGTCGGCGGCGACCAGGATCACCGGTTCGTCGGGCAGATCGGCGAGCGAACTGCCGGCGAGCGACGGCTCGAGCCGGGTCAGCACCCGGCGGCCGACGTCGCGCAGGTCGCTCGCGCGGGCGGCGAGCAGCGGATTGCCGAGCGCCGAAAGGCTCGACGCCATGCGCTCGACCGCCTGATCCCACGACCACGCCGGGCCGTGGCCCTCGACCATCAGCTGGCAGGCGAGGGTGACGAGATCGGTGTCGGAGAGGAACTCGGCCTGGGCCTTGAAGATGGCGGCCTCCGAGGCGCCGAGGCGGCGGCCGGTGTCGTCGGCGAGCGCGGCGAGCTGGCGCCGCGTCGCGTCGATGGCGTCCTCGAGGACGGCGCCGCCCTCGGCGAGCGACACCGGCGCGTCCGGCACCGCGACCACGCTCGGACGCAGCACGTGGATGCGGCCGATGGCGAGACCCGGCGCCGCCGACAGGCCGACCACCACCGGCATCGGCGCCGGCGGGGTCCAGCCGGCGATCGGGGCGCGGGCGCGCTCGGCGGCCTTGGCGGCGTCGGCCTTCTCCTGGGAGCTCAATCCGATGATCGCGGCGCGCAGCAGGGCGAGGCCGGCGGCGGCCTCGGGACCCTCGGCGGAGACGGTGACGCGGTCGCCGACGCGCAAGCCCAGTTGCAGCAGCGAGACGAGGTTCTTGGGGTCGGCGATGAGGTCGCCGGCGCGGATCTGGAGGCGGGCGGTGCCGCGGCGCGCGGTGTCGACCCAATGGGCGGCGGGGCGGGCGTGGAGGCCGTTGGGATAGTCGACCACCCAGTCGAACCGCTCGGCGAGGTCGGTCGCCGGGATCGCCGGGGCGACGGTCGCGGCGTCGGCGTCGAGGGCGGCGATGATCTCGCGCGCGTCGGTCGCCGCCACCAGCCGGGCGAGCCCCGCCTCGTCCTGCAGCAGCCGGGTCAGCCGCCGCAACACGGTGATGTGGGCATCGGATTGGGCGGCGATGGCGACCATCAGACGGGTCGTCTGGCCCTCGTTCCACTCCACCCCGGCGGGGATCTGCAGGATGGCGAGGCCGTTCTGGCGGATCAGCCCGCGGTCCTCGATCATGCCGTGGGGGATGGCGACGCCGTGGCCGAGGAAGGTGTTGGCCACCGCCTCGCGCCGCAACATGCTCTCGGCATAGGCCGGCTCGATGTAGCCGGCGGCGATCAGCATCTGGCAGGCCTCGCGGATCGCCGCCTCCTTGGTGGCGGGACGGGCGGCGAGGCGGACGAGGCGCGGCGAGAGCAGCGGACTGGCGGAAACGGTGGACATGGCGCGACCACTTCTGTTGGGGCCTTGGGGGCCATCATATGAAATCGTTTTCATCTCACCTGTCAACAGGTATCGCATTGCAATCGTGCGATATTTTTGGCAGACTGTGTATTGCGACGCACAAATTCGCGCTGTCTCAGACCTGAAATGTGAGAACGATTTCTGAAATGTCCATCGGGATCAAGGACGTGGCCAAGGCGGCCGGCGTGTCGGCCGCCACCGTCTCTCGGGCCCTCGGCAACGGCCCGGTCTCCGCCGACCTGCGCGAGAAGGTCGAGGCCGCGGTGCGCGCCACCGGCTATCGGCCGAATCTCTCCGCCCGCCGCCTGCGCTCGCAGCACTCGCGCACCATCGGCCTGATCGTCTCCGACATCCGCAACTCGTTCTTCACCGCCCTGTCGCGGGCGGTCGAGGATGCCGCCTATCAGGCCGACATGCGGGTGATCCTGTGCAACACCGACGAGAACCCGGCGCGCGAGGCGATGTATCTGCGTCTCATGCAGGAGGAGCGCATCACCGGCCTGATCTATGCCCCGACCCGCGTCGGCGCCGAGCGGCTGGAGGCGATGACCTTCGACTTCCCCGTCGTTCTGATCGACCGCGCCGGCCCGCTCGGCGCCCACGACTCGGTGGTGATCGACAACCACGAGGCCAGCCGGCGGTTGATCGAGCATCTGGTCGCCGGCGGCCGCACCCGCATCGGCGGTCTCTTCGGCAACACCTCGTCGACGGCGATCGAGCGCCACCAGGGCTATGTCGCGGCGATGACGGCGCGCGGCCTCACCCCCGAGGCGCGCTTCATCGCCCCCAACGCCGAGGCCGCGCACGACGAGGTCACCCGCTGGCTCGCCCAGCCCGAGCCTCCGGAAGCCTTCGTCACCTCCAACGGCCTCCTCCTCCTCGGCATCGTCAAGGCCGCCCGCGCCCTCGGCCTCGACATCCCCCGCGACCTGGCGCTCGCCGGCTTCGACAACGACACCTGGACCGAACTGGTCGG
>JAFHCF010000150.1:0-35338 GCA_048497495.1 Prosthecomicrobium sp. | reverse complement strand
GCCGCGCGCGGCGCCCGCCCCTACATAGTCCCCGGCGAGACGGAACGCCACCGAACCCGCGAAAGGTCGAGCTTGACGCCGCCGCCGGCCTCGACGCACCTTGCGGGATCATCCTGCCCTATCGGTTCGTCCGTCCCCGGGGTCGCCCATGTCCGCCGCCGTCGCCCAACTCCTGGAGATTCTCGATCTCGAGACCCTGGAACTCGATCTGTTTCGTGGCCGCAGCCCACAGGTCGGCTGGCAGCGGGTGTTCGGCGGCCAGGTGATCGGCCAGGCGCTGGTGGCGGCGACCCGCACGGTGGCGGATCGGCCGGTGCATTCGCTCCACGGCTATTTCATGCGGCCCGGCGACCCGTCGGTGCCGATCGTCTACGAGGTCGATCGTATTCGCGACGGCGGCAGTTTCACCACCCGGCGGGTGCGCGGCATCCAGCACGGCAAGGCGATCTTCTCGATGGAGGCATCGTTCCACGTCCACGAGGAGGGGCTCGAGCACCAGCTGCCGATGCCGGCGACGACGGCGCCCGAGGATCTGCCGGGCGAGGCGGAACTGAAGGCGAAGTTCCTGGAGAAGGCGCCGCCGAACGTGCGCCACTATTGGGAGCGGGAGCGGCCGATCGAGATGCGCCCGGTCGACTTCGCCCATTATCTCACCCGCCATCGCCACGAGCCGCGCCAGCAGGTGTGGGCGCGCGCCACCGGGCCGCTTCCGGACGATCAGGCGGTGCATGCGGCGGTGCTCGCCTATGCCTCGGACCTGACCCTGCTCGACACCGCGCTCTTCGCCCACGGCCGCTCGGTGTTCGACAAGGACCTGCAACTCGCCAGCCTCGACCACGCCATGTGGTTCCACGCGCCGTTCCGCTTCGACGATTGGCTGCTCTATGCCCAGGACAGCCCCTTCACCGGCGGTGGGCGGGGCTTCTGCCGTGGGGCGCTCTATACGCCGGACGGCCGGCTGGTGGTCTCCACCGCCCAAGAAGGGCTCATTCGCCGGGCTCGCCCGAAGCCGTGACGGCAGGACGCTCGGCGACGCGCCCCCGCGACAACATGACCAGCGAAACGGCGCTCGCCGGCGCGCGAGGAAGGCCGTTCCGAGGTCTCGGAGCCGGCGCGCCGGGCACCGGACGGACGCAGCCACTTTGTGCAGCAGCTCAATTCTCGAGCAGCGAATCGGGGCGGATCGCCATGAATCGGCCGGATTTGAGCGAGGCCAGCACATTTTTTATGCAGACCGTGGTTTCGACCCTTCCGGCCGGTTCCCGCAAACATTGCGAATAAGTAAACATTCCAAGCGATTACCTGCCATGTGAGGCACTTGGCACGAAGCTTGATTCCCTAGGGTCGGCGCCGACGGACCACGGGCCCGCCGTCACCAGTCCTCAGTTCAGGGCCCGCTCAACCCGGGCGATCAGGAAACGGGAACCACCACATGAAATTCGTGATGGCCATCATCAAGCCGTTCAAGTTGGACGAGGTGCGCGACGCCCTCACCGCGATCGGCGTCCAGGGTCTCACCGTGACCGAGGTCAAGGGCTACGGCCGCCAGAAGGGTCACACCGAGATCTACCGCGGCACCGAGTACGCGGTCAGCTTCCTGCCGAAGATCAAGATCGAGATCGCGGTCGCCACCGATCAGGTCGAGAAGGTCGTCGCCGCGATCTCCTCGGCGGCCAAGACCGGCCAGATCGGCGACGGCAAGATCTTCGTCTACGGCATCGACCAGGCGGTTCGTATCCGCACCGGCGAAACCGACTCCGAAGCGCTCTGAGTTCCTCTGGGAGAATGCAAGTGATGAAGACTGTCCACTCTCTCGACCGAGGCACCGGAGTCGCCAAGACGTCGCTCCTGGCGTTCGCCCTTTCGGTCGCCTCCGCCCTTCCCGCTCTCGCTCAAGATGCCGCCGCCGCCGCCGCTCCGGCCGTGGCCGCGGCCGCCCCGGTGGTCAACAAGGGCGACACCGCCTGGATGCTGATCTCGACGATCCTCGTCATCATGATGACGATCCCGGGTCTGGCGCTGTTCTACGGTGGCCTGGTGCGTTCCAAGAACGTGCTCTCGATCCTCGCCCAGGTTCTCGCCGGCTTCTCGCTGATCACCATCCTCTGGGTCGTCTACGGCTATTCGCTCGCCTTCACCGGCGCCGGCAAGGCGGAAGAAGTCACCGCCCTGACCCCCTTCATCGGTACCCTCGACAAGCTCTTCCTCGCCGGAATCACCCCCGATTCCGTGATCGAGACCTTCTCCAAGGGCGTCTACATCCCTGAAATGACCTTCGTCATCTTCCAGATGACCTTCGCCGCGATCACCCCGGCGCTGATCGTCGGCGCCTTCGCCGAGCGCATCAAGTTCTCCGCCGTGATGATCTTCCTCGCGGTGTGGTTCACCTTCTCCTACCTGCCGATGGCCCACATGGTCTGGTGGTGGGGTGGTCCGAGCGCCGCCGACGCGCCCTCGGGTCTGCTCTTCGGCTGGGGCGCCCTCGACTTCGCCGGTGGCACCGTCGTGCACATCAACGCCGGTGTCGCGGGTCTGGTCGCCTGTATCGTCCTCGGACCGCGCGTCGGCTTCGGCAAGGACAACATGGCGCCGCACAACCTCGTGCTCACCATGGTCGGCGCCTGCCTCCTGTGGGTCGGCTGGTTCGGCTTCAACGCCGGTTCCAACCTCGAGGCCAACGGCCTGACCGCTCAGGCGGTGCTCAACACCACCGTCGCCACGGCCGCCGCCGCGCTGGCGTGGATGTTCGTCGAATGGCTGGTCCGCGGTCATGCCTCGCTGCTCGGCGCGGCCTCGGGCGCGGTCGCCGGTCTCGTCGCCATCACCCCGGCCGCCGGTCTGGCCGGTGCCGGTGGCGCCATCGTGCTGGGCGCCGTCGCCGGCGTGGCCTGCCTCTGGGCGGTCCTCCAGTTGAAGGCCATCTTCGGCTACGACGACAGCCTCGACGTCTTCGGCGTGCACGGCATCGGCGGCATCATCGGCGCTCTCGGCACCGCGGTGGTCTCCTCGCCGGCTCTCGGTGGCTTCGGCGTCGGTGGCGCCGACTACTCGATCGGTGGCCAGTTCATCATCCAGGCCAAGGCCGTGCTCGTCTGCATCGTGCTGACCGCCGTGGTGTCGGCGGTGACGCTGCTGGTCCTCAAGATGACCATGGGCATCCGCGTCTCCGAACAGGCCGAGCGCGAGGGTCTCGACATCTCGAGCCACGGCGAGCGCGCCTACAACTGATCGCGGTCGGGTCGGCGGCCTCCGCCGGCACGCCCCATGCTTCGAACCCCGGACGGCCTTGCCGCCCGGGGTTTTTCCTATTCGAGGCGTCGCCTCGAGGGGGTGGGTGAAACCGGGCCGAGGCGGTGAAACGAGGGGGCTTGGTTAACAGCGCCTTAACCGTCGGTCTCTAGGCTCGGGTCCGAGCAACGGACACGCCCGAGAATCATGACCGGACCGACGACACCCCCTCATTCCCCTTCCGGCAAGCCCGCCGAACCGACCTTCGCGTCGCCGTTCCAGCGGCTCGCCGACCTCTTGGCGCCGATCGCGCCGGGGCGCGCGCCGATCAACCTGACGATCGGCGAGCCGCGTCACCCGGTGCCCGACTTCGTCGCGCCGGTGATCGCGCGCGAGATCGACGGTTTCGGCCGCTATCCGGCGATCAAGGGCACCGAGGCCTTCCGCCGGGCGGTGGCGGGATGGATCGATCGGCGATTCGGGCTCACCGCGGCGGTCGATCCCGAACACGGGGTGCTGCCGCTCAACGGATCGCGCGAGGGGCTGTTCTTCGCGGCGCTGGAGGCGAAGCGCCGGTCGCGCAAGGTGACCGACCGGCCGGCGATCCTCCTGCCCAATCCCTTCTACCAGGCCTATGCGGCCGGCGCGGTGGCGGCGGGCTGCGAGGCGGTGATGATCGACGCGGGGCCGCAGACCGGGTTCCTGCCCGATCTTTCGGCCCTTTCCCCCGAACTGCTCGATCGCACGGTGGCGCTCTACTACGCTTCGCCGGCCAATCCGCAAGGCGCGGTGGCGAGCCGTGCGGACTGGCGCGGCGTGATCGAGACGGCGCGGGCGCACGACTTCATGCTGTTCGCCGACGAATGCTATTCGGAGATCTATCGCGGCGAAGCGGCGCCCGACGGGGTGCTCGCCGCGGCGCACGACATCGGCGCCGGGCTCGACCGCGTCGTCGCCTTCAACTCGCTGTCGAAGCGATCGAACCTGCCGGGGCTGCGATGCGGTTTCGCCGCCGGCGATCCCGATTTCCTCAGGACATGGGCGGCCTTCCGCAACATGGCGGCGCCGCAGGTGCCCGGCCCGGTGCAGGCGGTGGCGGTGGCGGCCTTCGGCGACGAGGCGCACGTGATCGAGAACCGCCGCCTCTACGACGCCAAGTTCGCCGCCGCGCGCCGCATCCTCGGCGATCGCTTCGGCCATGCGACGCCGGCCGGCGGCTTCTTCCTGTGGCTCGACGTCTCGGCCCTCGGCGGCGGCGAGGTGGTGGCGACGCGGCTGTGGCGGGAGGCCGGGGTGCGGACCGTGCCCGGCGGCTATCTCTGCGGCCTCTCGCCGGAGGGCCACAATCCGGGCGAGCGCCATCTGCGCATCGCCATGGTCGAATCGCCGGCGCTGACCGAAGAAGCGCTCGGCCGTATCGTCGAAACCCTCGGTTGAGACCGAGGCAAACAGGGGACGCCTCCATGCGTTCGGCACGTTCGGCTCCGTCTCGTCCGGCTCCCGTCCCGGACATGCGCCAGGTCCTCGCCCGAAATCTCCGCGGCGCGGCCGGGCTCGCCACCATCGCGGCGATCGCGGCGGTCGCGGCGGCGCTGGCGACCTGGTCGGCCACCGATCCGAGCCTCTCCAATGCCACGACGGTGCCGGCCCGCAACGCCCTCGGCTACTTCGGCGCCTCGGTCGCCGATCTGATGATGCAACTCCTCGGCCTCGCCTCGGCCCTGATGATGCCGCCGCTCCTGGTGGTCGGGTGGCGCCTCGTCGCCGGCCACGAGGGGGGCTTCGACCGGCGATTCGCCTCCTGGTGGACGGTGGCGACGCTCGCCGCCGCCGGGGCCCTGGCCACCCTGCCGCCGGCCCACGGTTGGCCGCTGCCGGTCGGGCTCGGCGGTGTCGCCGGCGACATGCTGATCCGTCTTCCGGCGCGCCTTCTCGGCGACGGCGAGATCATGCAGTTCGTGCTGGCCGCCGCCTTCGGTGCCCTCGCGCTCTATGCCGATCTCAGGGCCCTGGCCTGGATCGGGCCCGATCCCGCGGCGGTGGAGGACGACGACGCCTTCGAGGACGACGACGGCGGCGCCTTCATGCCCTTCGCCAGCCTCCATCACGGCTATCTGGTGGCGCGGGCCAATCTGCTCAGGATGTTCGGCGTGCGCTCGTCGACGCTCGACACTCGGCGCCACGGCTTCTCCCTGGCGCGTCTGCTCGATCGCTTCCGCCATCGCCGCGACGACCGCGACGACGACTTCGGCGAACCGATGGCGCGCCCGAGCGTCGGCTTGCGCACCCGTCAGGCCGCGCCCCGGGTGGAGCCCGGCTTCGCGCCGCCCCGGCAGGTGCCGCCGCGCGCCGCGCCGCCGCCGGCCCCCGAACCGGACGACGACTGGGCCCACGACGACTTGCGGTTCGAGGCCGAGGATCGCGACTGGTCGCCGCCGCCCGCCGCCGCCCCGGCGCCCTGGCTCGCGGTATCGCGCGGTCCGGCCGCTCACCTCGACCAGCCGGCGGTGATCGACAATCGCCGGGTGGCCGTCACCCCCGCCGCCAAGCCGCCGACCCCGGGCAAGCCCGGCGCGCGCGACGTCGGCATGCGCGACGACATCGTCGAGAACGCGCGCGGCTACCAGTTTCCGCCGCTGTCGCTGCTCGCCGAGCCGAAGCGGGTCGGACCGGATCGCGACCTCTCCGAGGACATCCTCGAGGGCAACGCCGGCACGCTCGAGGGCGTGCTCGACGACTTCGGCATCAAGGGCGAGATCAACCACGTCCGCCCCGGGCCGGTGGTCACCCTCTACGAGCTCGAGCCGGCGCCGGGGGTGAAGTCCTCGCGCGTCATCGGGCTCGCCGACGACATCGCCCGGTCGATGAGCGCGGTGTCGGCCCGCGTCGCGGTGGTGCCGGGGCGCAACGTCATCGGCATCGAACTGCCGAACCAGCGACGGGAGACGGTGTTCCTGCGCGAACTGCTGTCGAGCCGCGACTTCGAGCACACCAAGGCGCGTCTCGCCTTCTGCCTCGGCAAGACGATCGGCGGCGAATCGGTGATCGCCGATCTGGCGCGCATGCCGCATCTCCTGGTCGCCGGCACCACCGGCTCGGGCAAGTCGGTGGCGATCAACACCATGGTGGTGTCGTTGCTCTACCGGCTGACGCCGCAGCAGTGCCGCCTGATCATGATCGATCCGAAGATGCTCGAACTGTCGGTCTACGACAACATCCCGCACCTGCTCACCCCCGTCGTCACCGATCCGAAGAAGGCGGTGGTGGCGCTGAAGTGGACGGTGCGCGAGATGGAGGACCGCTATCGCAAGATGTCGAAGCTCGGGGTGCGCAACATCGACGGCTTCAATGCCCGCGTCGCGGAGGCCAACGCGCGCGGCGAGGTGCTGACCCGCGAAGTGCAGACCGGGTTCCATCGCACGACCGGCGAGCCGATCTTCGAGCAGGAGGAGCTGGCGCTGGAGCCGCTGCCCTACATCGTCGTCGTCGTCGACGAGATGGCCGACCTGATGATGGTCGCCGGCAAGGAGATCGAAACCGCGATCCAGCGTCTCGCCCAGATGGCGCGGGCCGCCGGCATCCACATCGTCATGGCGACGCAGCGGCCGTCGGTCGACGTCATCACCGGCACGATCAAGGCCAACTTCCCGACCCGCATCTCCTTCCAGGTGACCTCGAAGATCGACAGCCGCACCATTCTCGGCGAGCAGGGCGCCGAGCAGCTGCTCGGCCAGGGCGACATGCTGTTCATGGCCGGCGGCGGCCGCATCCAGCGCGTCCACGGCCCCTTCATCTCCGACGACGAGGTCGAGAAGGTGGTGGCCCATCTGAAGCGTCAGGGCGCGCCGCAGTATCTCGAGGCGATCACGGCGGAGGACGAGGAGGCGAACCCGGACGCCGACGTCGGCGGGCTCGAGGAATCGGCCGATCTCTACGACAAGGCGGTGGCCCTCGTCATCCGCGACAAGAAGGCCTCGACCTCCTACATCCAGCGCCGTCTGCAGATCGGCTACAACCGCGCCGCCTCGTTGATCGAGCGGATGGAACGGGAGGGCCTCGTCGGCGCCGCCAACCACGCCGGCAAGCGCGAGATCCTGGTGGGCGACGGGGAGTGATCCCCGCCACCCCGGTTCCGCCACGATGGCCGGGTAGATCCCGGGTCGAATCATCGGGTGAGAGGGGGCGAGCCCCGTCATCCACGTCCGAGACCGATCGATCACACGAGGACCGTTCGATGCCTTCGTCCGAGCTCCGCCGCCCCGTCGCGGCCTCCGCCCTCGCCCGCCGACTTTTCGCCGGGGCCGCGCTCGCCGGCCTGATCCTGGCGGCGCCGTTCGCGGCTCACGCCCAGGCGCCGAAGGCGCCGGTCACGGCCGGCCAGGGGGTCAAGCCGGCCGGGCTCACCTCCCAGCAGAAGGAGACGCTGGGGGCGATCAACCGCTACTTCAACTCGGTGCGCACCCTCGACGGCGAGTTCGTGCAGTTCGGCCCCGACGGCGAGAAGTCGGGCGGCGAATTCCACCTGTCGCGGCCGGGCAAGATCCGCTTCATCTACGCCAAGCCCTCGGCCCTCGACATCATCGCCGACGGCACCGACGTGATCGTGCGCGACATCAAGAACCAGACGCAGGACCTCTATCCGCTGTCGAAGACGCCGCTGCGCTTCCTGCTCGCCGACCACATCGACCTCACATCGGAGGCCAACGTCACCAAGGTGTCGCTGGAACCGGACCTGATCTCGGTGGTGCTGGAGCAGTCGACGGTGTTCGGCGACGGCAAGCTCACCATGGTCTTCGACCGCAAGAGCTCGGAACTGCGCCAGTGGACGGTGACCGACGCGCAGGGCTACGATACGTCGGTGGCGGTCTACAACGTCACGCCGAATCAGCCCGCCGACGAGAAGCTGTTCAAGATCGATCGGACCATCATCCGCTGAGGTCCCATGGCCGTCGCGGCGGTGGGCGCTCCCACCGCCGAGGTTGCCCTTGCCGCTCTCCATCGCCACCTGGAACATCAATTCGGTCCGCCTCAGGCTGCCGATCGTCGAACGCTTCCTCGAGGAGAAGGCGCCCGACGTCCTCTGCCTGCAGGAGACCAAATGCCAGGACGGGTCGTTCCCGACCGCCGCCTTCCGCCGCCTCGGCTTCGAGCACGTGGCGATCAACGGCCAGAAGGGCTACCACGGCGTGGCGATCGTCTCGAAACGGCCGTTTCTCTCGGTCGAGAAGCGGGACTTCTGCCAGAAGGGCGACGCCCGCCATCTGATGGTGAGCCTCGACACCGGGCTCGGGCCCCTCACCCTCCACGACTTCTACATTCCCGCCGGCGGCGACGAGCCGGATCCGGTGGCGAACGACAAGTTCGCCCACAAGCTCGCCTTCCTCGACGAGGTCAAGGGGTGGCTCGGCGCGGGTCCGGCGGCGGGTCCGGCGGTGGTGGTCGGCGATCTCAACATCGCGCCGCTGGTCGACGACGTCTGGTCGCACAAGGCGCTGCTCAAGGTGGTGTCGCACACCCCGCTGGAGACCGAGACCTTCGAGACCATCCGTCGCGGCGGCGAATGGATCGACGTGATGCGGCGCTTCGTGCCGGAGACGGAGAAGCTCTACACCTGGTGGAGCTACCGGGCGGCCGATTGGAGCGCCGCCGACAAGGGTCGCCGCCTCGACCACGTCTGGGCGAGCCCCCATCTCGACGGGCGTCTGCTCGGCCTCGAGGTGCTGCGCGAGGCACGTGGCTGGGATCGGCCCTCGGACCACGTGCCGGTGACGGCGATCTTCGACCTGTGATCCCCGGTTCGAGAGATGCGGGCTCGTCGGAATTTCCCGAGCTCGGCAGAAGCGCCCACCGCGCACGGTGTGACATTCCTGCCGATTTCGCGAATCGCGAATCGTCGTGATTCGACGAGGACTTGATGCAGCCGATTCGGGGCGGTTAGGATTCGTCTCGGGTGCATCGCGGCGAAGCGATTCGACCGCGGTGACCGTCCTCGAGGGCCGGAGCCACCGGCCTTTCGGACGAGACCGGAGGGACTGGATCATGCCGCGCCTCTTCACCGGTCTCGAGATCCCCGAAAGCCTCGGTCTCTCCCTGTCCTTCCTGCGCGGCGGGTTGCCCGGCGCCAAGTGGATCGACGTGGAGAACTACCACGTCACCCTGCGCTTCATCGGCGACATCGACGAGGCGACGGCGCGGGAGATCGCCTTCGAACTGTCGCGCATGAGGCGCCGCCGCTTCGAGGCGCGGATCGAGGGGATCATGGCCTTCGGCGGTCGCCAGCCCCATTCACTGGTCGCCAAGGTGGCGCCGTCGCAGGCGCTCACCGATCTCGAGGGCGAGCACGAGCGCATCTGCCAGCGCCTCGGCCTGCCGGCGGAGACGCGCAAGTTCGTGCCCCACGTCACCATCGCGCGCTGCAAGGCGGTCTCACACGAAGCCGTGGCGCAATGGTTGGCGCTGCGCGGCGGCTTCGCCGGGGGCGCGTGGACGGCCGACCGCTTCGTCCTCTTCTCCTCGCGGGCGTCGCGCGGCGGCGGACCCTATGTGGTGGAGGAGAGTTTCGGGCTCGACCCGGTGCCGCGTGGCGGCGCCGGCGTCGCCCTCGGGCGGGCGGGAACGCGGGTGCCGCCGATCGTCGCTCGCAACCATCCGCGCTTCGCCTCGCCGGCGTGAGGTCGGTGAGGGTACCGGCCTCGAGGAGAGGCCCAACCCCTCATCCGGCCCTACGGCCCCCCTTCTCCCGCGAGGGGAGAAGGGAGGCGCGCATCCGCGCACGAGGGGAGATGGGAGGCGCGCCTCCGCGCGCCGGGGTGAACCGGACAGCCGAGCCTCCGCTCACGCCTCCGGCCAGCCGGTGACCGACTTCACCTCGAGGAAGTCCTCGAGGCCGAAGGTGCCGCCCTCGCGGCCGATGCCGGATTGCTTGTAGCCGCCGAAGGGGGCGCCGGGGGCGCGGCCCACCCCGTTGACGTGGACCATGCCGGCACGCAGCGCCTTGGCGACACGGCGGATGCGGGCGGGGTCGCTGGTCTCGAGGCGGGAGGAGAGGCCGTAGGGCGTGTCGTTGGCGATGGCGATCGCCTCCGCCTCGTCGTCGAAGGGGATGATCGCGAGCACCGGCCCGAAGATCTCCTCGCGGGCGATGGTCATGTCGTTGGAGACGTCGGCGAAGACGGTCGGACGGATGAAATAGCCCTTGTCCAGGCCGTCGGGGGCGTCGGGGCCGCCGGCGACGAGGCGGGCGCCCTCCTGGATGCCGATCAGGATCAGGTTGCGGATCTTGTCGCGCTGGGCGGCGGAGATCACCGGGCCGATGTGGCGGCCGGGCTTTCCCGCCGGGCCGACCTCGGTGCGGGCGGCGACGTCCGCCGCGATGGCGACGGCGCGATCGTAGATCGGGCGCTCGACCAGCATGCGGGTCGGGGCGTTGCAGGACTGGCCGGTGTTGGCGAAGACCGCCGCGGCGCCGCGCTTCACCGCCGCCTCGACGTCGGCGTCGGCGAAGATCAGGTTGGGCGATTTGCCGCCGAGCTCGAGGGCGACCTTCTTCACCGTGGCGGCGCAGGCGCGCATCACGGCGGTGCCGGCGCGGGTCGAGCCGGTGAAGCTCATCATGTCGATGTCCGGGTGGTTCGACATCGCCTCGCCGACGGTCGGACCGTCGCCGACGACGAGATTGAAGACGCCCGGCGGGAATCCGGCGGCGTCGACCATCTCGGCGAAGAGCAGGCCGGAGAGCGGCGCGATCTCGGAGGGTTTCAGTACCACGGTGCAGCCGACGGCCAGTGCCGCCGCGACCTTCAGCCCGATCTGGTTCATCGGCCAGTTCCACGGCGTGATCAGGCCGCAGACGCCGATCGGCTCCATGAGGATGCGGTCGCCCGAACCGTCGGGGTTCAGCGGGCGCTCGAAATGCATCTTGTCGAGGGCGACGACGGCGTTGTGGATCGCGTCGAGGCCGGAGACCACCTGATTGCGGCTGGAGAAGTCGATCGGCGCGCCCATCTCGCGCGAGATGGCGTCGGCCATGTCGTCGTGGCGGGCGCGATAGGCCTCCTCGAGGCGCAGCAGGGCGGCGCGGCGCTCGGCGACCTCGGTCGCGGCCCAGGCCGGGAAGGCGCGGCGGGCGGCGGCGACGGCGCGGTCGACATCCGCCGCCGAGCCGAGGGAGACGACGGCGGTGACGCTCTCGTCGGAGGGATCGATCACGTCGAAGGGGCGGGGGACGGCCGGCGCCACCCAGGCGCCGTCGATGTAGAAGTCGGTCTTGGCGATCGGCATTCGGATCCTCGGGTGAGCTTTCGGGCCGGCATCGGCGATGCGTGGCGGATCACTCTAGAGCGTTTTCCGATCTGATTGCATCAGTTCGAAAACCGCTCCGGCTCCTCGTCGGAGCAAATTTTCTTCGACCGGACCGATTCGGCCCGGTCGGAACATGCTCCGGATCACACGACGAGCGCGACGACGAGCGCGACGAGGGGCGCGACGCGGGGCAGGCGCGCCGGCGCCGTCAATGGCAGCTGCCGCAGTCCTTCGATCCACAGTTCGACTTCTCGGCGCAGGAGGCGTTCTTCAGCCCCAACCGCGCCTTGAGGCCGGTGGGCAGGAAGCGCAGCACCAGGAAGACGGCGGCGCCGAGGACGATGCCGTAGATCAGTGTGGTTTCGTTCATCGAAGGAGAGCCTCCGCGACGTGGAAGGTGAGGTAGGCCGCGCCGTAGGCCAGCGCCAGCATGTAGGCGAACATCACCAGCGGCCATTTCCAGGAATTGGTCTCGCGCCTGACCACCGCGAGGGTGGAGACGCACTGGGGCGCGAAGACGTACCAGGCGAGCAGCGACAGGGCGGTCGGCAGCGACCATTCCGCCGAGAGGATCGGCTGCAGCGCCTGACCGATCTCGTCACCGGTGGCCGACAGGGCATAGACGGTGCCGAGCGCCCCGACCGCCACCTCGCGCGCCGCCATTCCCGGGATCAATGCCACGACGATCTGCCAGTTGAAGCCGATCGGGGCGAAGAGGGGGGCGAGGAAATGGCCGACGCGGCCGGCGATGGACCAGTCGATGGCGGGTCCCGTCGCCCCTTCCGGCGGGGCCGGGAAGGTGGAGAGGAACCAGATCAGGATCATCAGGGCGAGGATGACGGTGCCGGCGCGGCGCAGGAAGGCGCCGGCGCGGATCCACAGGCCGATCGCGACGTTGGCCGGCGCCGGCCATTTGTAGTCGGGCAGTTCCATGATGAAGGGCTCGGGCGCCTCGCGCCAGACCAGCTTCTTCATGACGAAGGCGACGAGGAGCGCCGAGACGATGCCGGCGGCGAAGAGGCCGAACATCACCAGCCCCTGGAGGCCGAGCCCGCCGAGGACGGTGCGATCGGGCACGAAGGCGGCGATCACCAGGGTATAGACCGGCAGGCGGGCCGAACAGGTCATCAGCGGCGCCACCAGGATGGTGGCGAGCCGGTCGCGGCGGTTCTCGATGACGCGGGCCGCCATGATGCCGGGGATGGCGCAGGCGAAGCTCGACAAGAGCGGGATGAAGGCGCGGCCGTGCAGGCCGGTGCCGGCCATCAGGCGGTCCATCAGGAACGCCCCCCGCGCCATGTAGCCGAAATCCTCGAGCAGGATGATGAAGAAGAACAGGATGACGATCTGCGGCAGGAAGACCAGCACGGCGCCGACACCGGCGACGATGCCGTCGACCACCAGACTGCGCAACAGGCCCTCGGGCATGGCGCCGCCGATCAGGCCGCCGAAGCCCTCGATCAGCGTCCTGATCAGGTCCATCGCCGGGGTCGCCCAGGTGAAGACCGCCTGGAACATCAGAAACAGCACGGCGAGCAGGATGACGATGCCGAAGACCGGGTGGAGCAACACCGCGTCGAGACGGCGGGTCAGCCGCTCGTCGCCGGCATGGAACGAACAGTCGTGAAGGATGCGGGCGGCCTCGGCGTGGGCGGCGCGGATCTCCGTGGCGGTGGGTTCGCGCCAGCCGTGCTCGGTCGGTGGATCCTCGAGCAGCGGCAGGGCGTCGATCGCGGCGAGCAGGGCGGCGGTGCCGCCGCGTTTCACCGCGACGGTGGTGACCACCGGAATGCCGAGTTCGGCCGACAGGCGCTCGACGTCGACGCCGCCACCGAGGCGCTCGACCACGTCCATCATGTTGAGGGCGAGGACCATCGGACGGCCGACCGCCTTCAATTCCATCACCAGGCGCAGCACCAGACGCAGGTTGGTGGCGTCGGCGACGCAGACCACGGCGTCGGGGATCTCCTCGCCGGCGAGCCGGCCGAGGACGACGTCGCGGGTGACCGCCTCGTCGGGGCTGCGGCCGCGAAGCGAATAGGTGCCGGGGAGGTCGAGGATCTTCACCGGCCGGCCGGCGGGGGTGACGAAGGACCCTTCCTTGCGCTCGACCGTGACGCCGGCGTAGTTGGCGACCTTCTGGCGCGAGCCGGTGAGCGCGTTGAACAGGGAGGTCTTGCCGGAATTGGGGCAGCCGACCAGGGCGATCTCGGGGGCGGCGACGCCGTTCATCGTCAGCCCTCGGAGACCAGGATCACGTCGGCGTCGCGACGGCGCAGCGCCACGGTGAGGTCGTCGACCCGCACCGCGATCGGATCGCGGCCGATCGGCCCTTCCTGCAGCAGCTCGATCCGGGCGCCCTCGACGAAGCCCATCTCCAAGAGGCGGCGTTCCATCTCGTGCCAGGGAATGGTCAGGGCGTCCGACGGCGCGAAACCGGTGACCCACCCGCGCCACCCTCGGGCACAATGTCCGAGCGTGTCGAGCGAGGTGGAGGAAGTGGCCGTGAAGGCGGTGTCGAGCGTCGGGATCATGGAGCGTGTCCGATGAAGTGGGTAACATTCGACATAGCGATCATGACAATCATTCGCAATCAGTAAATGTCCGCTCATCGTAGTCACCCCGTCGCAGGACCCTCGGCCGATCGGCGCGCCGTCGGGCGCATCGGCGAGATTTCTCGGAGTGATTCGCAATTTCCGTGCCGAAGACGCGGGCAGGGGCAGGCCGCGGGAAACCGCCGGCGCGGCCGCGTCGGGGGGCTTCGAAAGCGACGAGGCCGGGTCTCGTGTTCGACGAAACCCGGCCTCGATGTCGTGGACTCGCCAGACGGCGATCAGGCGCTGGCCTTGGCCATGCGCTTGCGGTCGTTGGGGTCGAGGTGGGTCTTGCGCAGGCGGATCGACTTCGGGGTGACTTCCATCAGCTCGTCGTCCTGGATCCAGGCCAGCGCCCGGTCGAGCGTCATGCGGATCGGCGGGGTGAGCTTCACCGCCTCGTCCTTGCCGGCGGCGCGGATGTTGGTGAGCTGCTTGCCCTTCAGCACGTTGATCTCGAGATCGTTCTCGCGGGTGTGCTCGCCGATGATCATGCCGCGATAGACCTTGGTGCCGGGGTCGATCATCATCGGACCGCGATCCTCCAGCTTCCACATGGCGTAGGCGACCGATTCGCCGGCGTCGTTGGAGATCAGCACGCCGTTGCGGCGGCCGGCGATGTCGCCCTTGTGGGGGGCGTATTCGTGGAACAGGCGGTTCATGATCGCGGTGCCGCGGGTGTCGGTCAGCAGTTCCGACTGGTAGCCGATCAGGCCGCGGGTCGGGGCATGGAAGACCAGACGCAGGCGATGGCCGCCGGACGGGCGCATCTCGATCATCTCGGCCTTGCGCTCGGCCATCTTCTGGACGACGACGCCGGAGAATTCCTCGTCGACGTCGATCAGCACTTCCTCGATCGGCTCGAGCGTCTGGCCGGTGGCCTCGTCCTTCTGCATGACGACGCGCGGCCGCGACACGGCGAGCTCGAAGCCCTCGCGGCGCATGGTCTCGATCAGCACGGCGAGCTGGAGTTCGCCACGGCCGGAGACGAAGAACGAATCCTTGTCGGCCGATTCCTCGATCTTCAGCGCGACGTTGCCCTCGGCCTCCTTGAGGAGGCGGTCGCGGATGACGCGGCTCGTCACCTTGTCGCCCTCGGTGCCGGCGAGCGGCGAATCATTGACCAGGAAGGACATGGTGACGGTCGGCGGGTCGATCGGCTGGGCGTGCATCGGTTCGGTGATCGACAGGTCGCAGTAGGTGTCGGCGACGGTGCCCTTGGAGAGACCGGCCAGCGCGATGATGTCGCCGGCCTCGCCGATGTCGATCGGCTGGCGCTCGAGGCCACGGAAGGCGAGGATCTTGGAGACGCGGCCGGTCTCCAGCAGGGTGCCGTCGTGGTGCAGCACCTTGATGGTCTGGTTGGGCTTGACGGAGCCCGAGGTGATGCGGCCGGTGATGATGCGGCCGAGGAAGGGGTTGGCCTCGAGGATGGTGCCGATCATGCGGAACGGCCCTTCCTCGACGTGGGGCTCGGGCACGTGCTGGAGCACGAGGTCGAGCAGCGGCTTCATGCCGTCGGTCTCGGGGCCTTCCGGCGAATGGGCCATCCAGCCGTTGCGGCCCGAACCGTAGAGGATCGGGAAGTCGAGCTGGTCCTCGGTGGCGTCGAGGGCGGCGAAGAGATCGAAGACCTCGTTGACCACTTCCTGGGCGCGGGCGTCGTGGCGATCGACCTTGTTGATGGCGACGATCGGGCGAAGACCGACCTTCAGCGCCTTGCCGACGACGAACTTGGTCTGCGGCATCGGACCCTCGGCGGCGTCGACCAGCACGATGGCGCCGTCCACCATGTTGAGGATGCGCTCCACCTCGCCGCCGAAGTCGGCGTGGCCGGGCGTGTCGACGATGTTGATGTGGGTGTCCTTCCAGACGATCGAGGTCGCCTTGGCGAGGATGGTGATGCCGCGCTCTTTTTCGAGCTCGTTGCTGTCCATCACGCGCTCGGCCACCCGCTGGTTCTCGCGGTAGGTGCCGGACTGCTTGAGAAGCTCGTCGACCAGCGTGGTCTTGCCGTGGTCGACGTGCGCGATGATGGCGATGTTGCGGATCTTCATGAGTACGCCTGCCGGTTACGGGGCCCGCGCGCCTGGGTCGCGCCGCCCGCGTGTCGTGTTCGATGATCTTTCACGGATTGGCGCCGTCTCTACTCTTTTCGCGCCCTTTTCGCAAGCGCGAGAGCCGAAGCTCGACCGTTTCGCCTTCACGCCTGCCACGGCATCGATGACGAAATCGCGACGGCGGCCGATCTCGACATTCGATAAGGCACCCTTATAATCTGCTCATCGAATGAAACGAGGCCTCGAATGGATCCGGACGAACCCCTCGGCATCCTGTTTTCCGACGTGGCGCGCCTGTTCTGGCGCCGGCTCGAGGCGGCCTTCGCCGACGCCGGGCTCGACTTCACCGCCGGTGAATCGCGGGTGTTGATCACTCTCGACGACACGCCGGGGCTGCGTCAGGCGCAGCTCGCCGAACGGCTCTACATCGAACCGATGACGATGACCGGTTTTCTCGATCGTCTGGAGGCCAAGGGCATGGTGGAGCGGTCGCCGTGCCCGAGCGATCGTCGCGCCAAGTTGGTCCACCCGACGCCGGCCGGCGCCGTGGTGGTCGGGCGCATCCGCGCGGCCGCCGCGACGGTGCGCGCCGAGATGGCGATCGGATCGAGCGAGGAAGAGCGCGCGACCTTGCGCCGTCTGCTGCAGCAGGTGCGCATCAACCTGGCGGACGGCGCCGCCAAGGGGGGTCGGTCGTGACCGCACCGACGATGAGCACGACCCGCGCCACGGTGGTCGGCGGCCTGCTGATCGCCATCGGCTCGGTGTCGATGGCGCTCTACACCCCGGCGATGCCGACCCTGGTCGCCGTCTTCGGCACCTCGATGGCGATGATCAAGACCACGCTCACCGCCTATTTCGCCGGCTTCGCGCTGGCGCAGCTGGTGTGTGGACCGTTGTCGGACGGTTTCGGTCGGCGGCCGATCTCCTTCATCTTCCTGACGGTCTACGTGGTCGGCAGCCTCGCGGCGATGGTGGCGCCGACGGCGGAGACCCTGATCGCGGCCCGCTTCCTCCAGGGTATCGGCGCGGCGGTCGGGGTGGCGATCAGCCGGGCGGTGGTGCGCGACCTGTTCACCGGCCAGGAATCGGCCCGGGTGATGAATTCGATCGGCATCGTTCTGGCGATCGGACCGGCGGTGGCGCCGACGCTCGGCGGCATTCTCCTGAAGTTCGTCGGCTGGCATTCGATCTTCGTGGCGATGGCGGCGGCCGGTGTGGCGGCGCTGGCGATGGTGCGTTGGTCGATGCCGGAGACCAACATCAACCGCGATCGGGACTTGGCGCGGCCGGGGCGGGTCGTCGCCAACTACGGTCGGCTGCTGGTCGATCGACACTTCATGGTGCCGGCGCTGACCATCGGCATGGCGATCGGCCTGTTCTATACGCTCGGCACCCTGCTGCCCTTCGTGCTGATCGACCGGGTCGGGTTGACGCCGACCCAGTTCGGCTTCGGCATGTTGGGGCAGACCGGGTCTTTCCTCGCCGGCGGTTTCCTCGCCCGCCGTCTGCTGATGAGCATCAGGGCCGACCGGATGGTGCTGCCGGGCCTGATCTTCGGCCTCGCCGGGTCGCTGGCGACGGTGGCGCTCGGACGATGGATCGAGCCGACCTATCTCACCGTGATGATTCCGGTCGGGATCTATGCCTTCGCCGCCGCGCTGGTGATGCCCGGGTTGTCGACCGACGCGCTGGCGCCCTTCGCCCAGGTGGCGGGATCGGCCTCCGCCCTGATGGGCTTCATCCAGATGGGCTCCGGCTTTCTCGGTGGCGTGGCCGCGACCTTCTTCACCGACCCGGTGATCGCCATCGGCACGATCTTTCCGACGATGCTGGTCTTCGGGCTGGCGATACATCTGTGGGGGCGGTGGATGAACCGCGTCGCGGTGTGAACGACGAAAGGGCGGCGGACCCTTCGATCCGCCGCCCGCTTCATTCGATCCGTCGATGGTCGGCGGCGATCACATCCCCAACCGGTTCTTCCGCCGGCCGAGGCTGCGCAGGCGCAGCGCGTTGAGCTTGATGAAGCCGGCGGCGTCGCGCTGGTCGTAGGCGACCTTGCCTTCCTCGAAGGTGACCAGTTCCTGGTCGTAGAGCGAGTAGGGCGAGCGGCGGCCGGTGACGCGGACGTTGCCCTTGTAGAGCTCGAGCCGGACCTCGCCGGAGACCGCTTCCTGGGACTTGTCGATCAGGGCCTGGAGCATCTCGCGCTCGGGCGAGAACCACAGGCCGTTGTAGATCAGCTCGGCGTAGCGCGGCATCAGCTCGTCCTTGAGGTGAGCGGCGCCGCGGTCGAGCGTGATGGACTCGATGCCGCGATGGGCCTGGAGCAGGATGGTGCCGCCGGGGGTCTCGTAGACGCCGCGCGACTTCATGCCGACGAAGCGGTTCTCGACCAGGTCGAGGCGGCCGATGCCGTTGTCGCGGCCGAGGTCGTTGAGCCTGGCGAGCAGGGTGGCGGGCGACATCGCCACGCCGTCGATCGCCACCGCGTCACCCTTCTCGAAGGTCACGGTGATCTCGGTGGCGCGATCGGGGGCGTCCTTGGGCGAGATCGTCCGCATGTGGACGTATTCCGGCGGCTCGATCCACGGATCCTCCAGCACCTTGCCCTCGGACGAGGAGTGCAGCA
The DNA here is from genome assembly GCA_048497495.1 of Prosthecomicrobium sp. Classification (GTDB taxonomy): domain Bacteria; phylum Pseudomonadota; class Alphaproteobacteria; order Rhizobiales; family Ancalomicrobiaceae; genus JAFHCF01. The sequence goes on along the minus strand of JAFHCF010000150.1, from coordinate 16,523 downwards.
GGTTGGCGTCGACCGAGAAGGGGGCCTCGCCGCGCTTGTCCCTGGCGATCGGGATCTGGTGCTTCTCGGCGAAGTCGATCAGCGCCTCGCGCGACTTGAAGTCCCATTCGCGCCAGGGAGCGATGACCTTGATGTCGGGCTCGAGGGCATAGTAGCCGAGCTCGAAGCGGACCTGGTCGTTGCCCTTGCCGGTGGCGCCGTGGCAGACGGCGTCGGCGCCGACCTGGCGGGCGATCTCAATCTGGCGCTTGGCGATCAGCGGCCGGGCGATCGAGGTGCCGAGCAGGTAGAGGCCCTCGTATTCGGCATTGGCGCGGAACATCGGGAAGACGAAGTCGCGGACGAATTCCTCGCGCAGATCGTCGACGAAGATCTCCTCGATGCCGAGCATCTCGGCCTTTTTACGCGCCGGCTCGAGCTCCTCGCCCTGGCCGAGGTCGGCGGTGAAGGTGACCACCTCGCAGCCGTAGGTGACCTGCAGCCACTTGAGGATGATCGAGGTGTCGAGGCCGCCGGAATAGGCCAGCACCACCTTCTTGACGTTCTCCACGGCCATGTCGGGTCCTCGGGATCACTGTTTGTCGGAAAGGGTCGAATTCGGCCGGCACTCTAGCGAGAACGCGCCGCCGTGCAAGACCGGACGACGGCCGATCCGCCATGCTCGAACGCGATCGCGCTCACGGCACGAAGATCAGAAAGAGGAAGGTGGCGAGCAGCACCAGATGGACGGACCCGGAGAGGATGTTGGTGCGCCCGCCCGAGAAGGTCACGATCGAGACGGCGAGGGTGAGAACCAGGAGCACCATCTCGGTCGATCCGAGCGCCAGGACCAGCGGTTTGCCGAGGACGAGCGACAGGGCGCCCACCGCCGGAAAGGTCAGTCCGATCGTCGCGAGCGAGGAGCCCAGCGCCAGATTGATGCTGCGCTGGAGTTGATCGGCGCGCGCCGCCTGGATGGCGGTGACGCTCTCCGGCAACAGCACCAGGATCGCGACGATCACGCCGACGATCGATCCCGGCGCGCCGATCACCTCCACCCCGGTCGCGATCGCCCCGGCGAAGCTCTTGGCGAGCATGACGATCGCCCCGAGCGCCATGGCCAGGAGCACATAGGGCGCGAACGAGCGGACCTCGTCGATCGCCTCGTCGGGCACCGCCTCCTCGGCGCCCTCGACGTCGAAGAAGCCGCGATGGCGCACCGTCTGGACGTAGAGGAAGATGCCGTAGAGAAGCAGCGTCACGAAGGAGACGAAGGCGATCTGGGCGGTGGAGTAGAACGGCCCGCCGGTGGTGGTGGTGAAGCCGGGCAGGATCATGGTCAGCACGCCGAAGGGCAGCAGCACCATCAGATAGGCGCGGGCGCTGGTGGCGCGGAAGGTCTGTTCGCCCCAGCGCAGGCCGCCGATCAGGAAACAGGCGCCGACCAGCCCGTTGCACACCAGCATGATCACCGAGAAGACCGTGTCGCGCGCCAGCGTCGGATTGCCCTTGCCCGACAGCATCACCGCGAGAATGAGCGAACACTCGATCACCGTCACCGCCATCGTCAGCACCAGCGTGCCGAAGGGCTCGCCGAGCCGCCGGGCGATCTCCTCGGCGTGATGCACGGCGATGACCACGCCGAGGATCAACATGACGAGTTCCAAGATCGGGTTGAGTGTCTCGACCACCGGTATTTCGGCCAGGCGAGTCCCGAAGATCAGCGCCACGACCGCGTAGACGACGAGGATGGCCGGCCCCGCCGACCCGTGCAGAAGCGCCGAGAAGGCGACGGCGACCGTCGACCGAGGACCGGGTGAGGACATGGGCGCGAATTTCCGTTAGAGAGGGGCGCGAGGCGGTGAGGCATCTCCGTCGCCTCGCCGGCAGCCTGTCGCATCGAGACGGGCACCGCAACCCGTGTTCGCGCCGTGCCGGCGCGCGCCGCCCGCCCGCTCGATCGGCGCCGCCGAATTTCCGGGAGCCTTCCGATGCCCTCGCCCTACCCGACCGCCGTACCCCTTCCCCGCCGCGCCTCCGTCGCCGTCGATGTCGGCGGCGTGATCATCGGCGGGGCGGCGCCGGTGGTCGTGCAGTCGATGACCAACACCGACACCGCCGACGTGCTCGGCACCGCCGAGCAGGTGCGGGCGCTCGCCCGCGCCGGCTCCGAACTCGTCCGCGTCACCGTCGACCGCGACGAATCGGCCGCCGCCGTGCCCAAGATCCGCGACCGGCTCGACGCCTGGGGCATCACGGTGCCGCTGATCGGCGACTTCCACTACATCGGCCACAAGCTGCTCGCCGATCATCCGGCCTGCGCCGCCGCGCTCGCCAAGTATCGGATCAACCCCGGCAACGTCGGCTTCAAGGACAAGCGCGATCGCCAGTTCGCCGAGATCGTCGAGACGGCGATCCGCTACGACAAGCCGGTCCGCATCGGCGTCAACTGGGGCTCGCTCGATCAGGACCTGCTCACCCGGCTGATGGACGACAACGCGGCGGCAGGTGCGCCGCTGACGGCGCGGGCGGTGATGCACGAGGCGATGGTGCAGTCGGCGCTGCTCTCGGCCGCGCTCGCCGAGGAGATCGGCCTGGCGCGCGACCACATCGTGCTGTCGGCCAAGGTCAGCTCGATCCAGGATCTGGTGAAGGTGAGTTGCGAGCTGGCGCGGCGCTCCGACCATGCCCTCCACCTCGGCCTGACCGAGGCCGGCATGGGCTCGAAGGGGCTGGTGGCGTCGTCGGCCGCCCTCGGCATCCTGCTGCAACAGGGGATCGGCGACACCATCCGCTATTCGCTCACCCCCGAGCCCGGCGGCGACCGCACCGGCGAAGTGATCGCGGCGCAGGAGTTCCTGCAGACTATGGGGCTCAGGACCTTCGCGCCGATCGTCGCGGCTTGCCCGGGCTGCGGGCGGACGACCTCGACGGTGTTCCAGGAACTCGCCCGCGACATCCAGGACCACATCCGCGCCTCGATGCCGGAATGGCGGGCGAAATACCCGGGCGTCGAGGGGCTGAACGTCGCGGTGATGGGCTGCATCGTCAACGGGCCGGGCGAATCGAAACACGCCGACATCGGCATCTCGCTCCCCGGCACCGGCGAGACCCCCTCCGCCCCGGTCTTCGTCGACGGCAAGAAGGTCGCGACGCTGAAGGGGGCGGGGATCGCGGACGAGTTCAAGGCGATGGTGGCGGGGTATATCGAGGAGCGGTGGGGGACGGGGAAGGCGGGGTGAGGGTTGAACGGCCTGGCAATAACAGTTCGCGTTTCGAGGTGAGTTGCATATCGGGTCTTGCAAAACTAATCGCCATTCATTACCTTGCTAGCCAAGGGGAGATATGTCCCCAACGAGCTAGGCGGGCTGAGCATTCGGTGCTGCCCAATATATTAGAAGCCGCTCAGGGTTTGCTTTGTAGCAGCACTTGCAGCGGCTTCTATTGCTTTGTCGGCTTTCTTGTCGACATATCCGAATATCGTGCTCAGCTTTTGTTTAATCCAGCTAGGACGGACCCGATTTTCGATCTCAGCTGTGAGCTTGGCAACATCAATGTCTAGATTCTGCAAAATCTTTTTCATTTCTTTGCAATTCAAATCATCATGATCATTTCCATCGACGGGACTTAGATTTTTCAATCTATCAACTATCGATTTTACAGCAACATCTAAAGATGTTGGTCCTTCTATCGCACCAGACGAAACCTGTTTCAGATAAAACGAGTGCGCGTATGCAAGAGTACGAATTTGTGTATAAAATAAACGAACAAGACGTTCCTTAGCAGTCTCCTGGTCAAGCAGGTGTTTTGACGGATTTACTGTAGTATCAAATTGTTGTCCATGAATGCCGGACCTCGTGGTGAATACTTCTAGATCATCGTTTTTCAGAAGTCCACGCGACTGACGTTCAGGCGTAAGTTTGATTTCGCTTCCCGCTCGTATGAATACAAACGGTGTTCCGACCCCAACATATCGCGTACAAATAGATCTAATTTCGTATATTTTGAGATCTTTTGTTTTTGTACTGCTTAATAACCACCCATCACATAGTAAATCCATAGCTTTATGAACTTTTGATACAAAATCACGGCCATCAAGTAATTTGACTTGAATGAGAGATTCCAAGAATTGAAGCGACGTATTGGCCGCATCATATTCCGCATTTGGGTATTGAATTCCGATATCCCATATGGATGGTTCGTTCAATCTGAATCCAAGTTCAAAACGACCAGCCATTAGCCCATCAAAATAAAAGCGTCTATATATCGGGTACGCAAGAACTTTCCTATTAATTCCCACTAAGGGTTTTACGAAATTTTGAGAAGGATACTTAATTAAATTATCGCAGTCAGCGTAATAGTTCTCTCCGACGAATCCAATTCCGGATTTTGTTCGGGTGTGCATGCTTCCAAAGCCACGAGCAAATGCCGCTTGCGGATCAGTACTACCCCAAGATGGCTTTTGTAGTCGTCCAGCACATTCGCGATGAAGTGCACGGAAATCAGCAATCGGAAAGTTGACAGAAATAAACATTGGCTCGTCCATATGGGTTAAAAGCAGCAATTGAAACAGATAGACGGTTCTCTCGGCCATCTGAGGTAGCCCGGCCGTAGCGCAGGTGGCCCACTTGGCAAAAAGTACAAGACGCGGCAGACCCTCAATCGGTAAGTTGCCACTTGGCTTTTATGTACGTCCTTCACGCGCGTTCTCGCCTCTGCCCCGGCCGCACGGCGCGGCCCCCTCACCGTCTCTCCCCACCCTCCATCAAATCCCGGATCCGCCCGATCTCCGGCGACAGCGCGGTCAGCCTCTCCGCGATGCGGTCGCGCAGCGTCACGGCGATTTCCGGGTATTCCTCGAGCATGCGGCGGAAGAGCGAGCGGCGGACCACCAGGACCTTGGCGCGGCCGACGGCGAGCGCGGTCGCCGGGCGGTGGGTCTCGACGATCAGGGCGAGTTCGCCGATCAGGGCGCCGGGGCCGAGGCGGTCGAGCACCTTGGGCGGCGACTTCTTCTCGTCGACGAGATCGACCCGGCCCTCGATCACCACCAGGCCGCCCTCGGCGGCGTCGCCGGTGGAGAACAGGAACTGACCGTCGGCGATCTCGCGGCTCTCGGCGGAGAAGGCGATGAGCTTCAGCGGCTCCGCCGGGATGCCGGCGAAGAAGGGCACGCTCTTCAACAGGTCGATGTCGCGTTCGAGGGTCATTCAGCGCTCACGAAATGCCGATCCGTATCGACGTGTGATATCCGAAGGGGCTCGCATCCGGTCCTCTCCCCCCTTGCGGGGGAGGGGACGTCGGAGCACCGATCTTCGAAACAGAACCGCCGCGCAAAGGGTCGGTACTTCGAGCGGCTGGTATCATGCGCGTGCCATGGGCCGTCCGGGCGGGGGACCGACGGCGCGGCCTCCGAGAGTTCAGGGAATCAGCTTGTAGCCGCCGGCCTCGGTGACGAGAAGCTCGGCGTTGGAGGGATCGCGCTCGATCTTCTGGCGCAGGCGGTAGATGTGGGTCTCGAGCGTGTGGGTGGTGACGCCGGAATTGTAGCCCCAGACCTCGTGCAGCAGGATCTCGCGGGTGATCGGCTTCTCGCCGGCGCGATAGAGGTATTTGAGGATGGCGGTCTCCTTCTCGGTCAGCCGCACCTTGGAGCCGCGCTCGTCGACCATCAGTTTGGTCGAGGGGCGGAAGGTGTAGCGGCCGATGGTGAAGACGGCGTCCTCGGTCTGCTCGTGCTGGCGCAGGTGGGCGCGGATGCGGGCGAGCAGCACGGCGAACTTGAACGGCTTGGTGACATAGTCGTTGGCGCCGGCCTCGAGCCCGAGAATCGTGTCGCTCTCGCCGTCGTGGCCGGTCAGCATGATGATCGGCGCCTTGAAGCCGCCCTTGCGCAGGAGCTTGACCGCCTCGCGGCCGTCCATCTCCGGCAGGCCGACGTCCATGATCAGGAGGTCGATCGGCTCGGCGCGGGCCATGGCGATGGCCTTGGTGGCGCCCTCGGCGGCCTGGGTCTCGAATTCTTCATAGAGCGACAACTGCTCGACCAGCGCCTCGCGCAGGTCGCGGTCGTCGTCGCAGATCAGGATCTTGCGGGCCGCCATGGTGTCCTCTCGTCGTCGACCCTCGGGTTCGCGCGGCCCGATGGCCGCACGGCTGCCGAGCGAGCGATGCGCGAATCTCGCGCTCCGGCTCGCATTCGCGACGAAGCGCAAGAGACCATCCTTCGCGATCCGGTGCAAGGCACGGGCGAAGCGAGGGTTTGACCGTCGTGGCGGGGCGGGTGATGGTGCGCCTTCCCGCCCTCGAGAGACCCTCCCGCCGATGATGCTCCTCGCCCGCCCGTCGCACCTTCGGTCGCTCCTCGCCGCCATCCTCGTCGCCGCCGTTCCGCTCGTCGTCGGTGTCCGCCCGGCGGCGTCCGAGGTCCCGTCGCGCCCGCGCGATCCGGCGATCGAGGCGCGGGTCGCCGAGCTCCTCGGCCGCATGAGCCTCGACGAGAAGGTCGGGCAGATGTTCATGGGCGGCTGGTCGCCGGACTTCGACATGGGCGAGGTCGACCGCCAATCGCTCGGCATCCTCTCCAATCTCGACGACGCGGCGCACATGGTGGCGATTCGCGACCGGGCGGCGGCCACCCGGCTCGCCATCCCGCTGCTCTATTCGCGCGATCTGCTGCACGGCTACCGCACGCTGTTTCCGATGCCGCTCGGGGTCGCCGCCTCCTTCGACGAGGAGGCGATGACGGTCGCCGCCGTGAACACCGGCCGCGAGGGCGCGTCCCAGGGCCTCGACGTCAGCCTGGCGCCGATGATCGACCTCTCCCGCGACGCCCGCTGGGGCCGGGTGATCGAGGGGCCGGGGGAGGACGTCCTGCTGGCGCGGCGTTTCGCCGCCGCGACGGTGCGCGGGCTCGCCGCCGGCGGCATGGCGGCGACGCTGAAACATTTCGTCGGCTACGGCGCCGCCGAGGCGGGCCGCGACTACAATTCGGTCGATCTCTCCGAGACGCGGCTGCGCGATCTCTACCTGCCGCCGTTCAAGGCCGGCATCGACGCCGGGGCGCAGATCGTCATGGCCGCCTTCAACACGCTGAACGGCGTGCCGGGCACCGCCAACCGCCACACCCTGCGCCGGATCCTGCGCGAGGAGTGGGGCTTCGACGGCATCGTGATGTCCGACTGGTACGCGGTCAGCGAGTTGATGCAGCACGGGGTGGCGGCCGATCCCGCCGACGCGGTCGAGAAGGCGGTGATGGCGGGCATCGACGTCGACATGGCGAGTGGGCTCTACCGCGACCATCTCGCCGATCTGGTACGCGCCGGACGGGTGCCGATGGCGCGGATCGACGAGGCGGTCGGCAACGTGCTCCGGGTGAAGTTCCGCCTCGGCCTGTTCGGCCCGGCGAACCCGCAGCGCCGCGTCGATCCCGCCACGTCGGCCTCGGCCCTGGCGACGCCGCAAATCCGCGAGGCGGCGCGCGACGTGGCGCGCCGCTCGATCGTGCTCCTGAAGAACGACGGCGACATCCTGCCGATCGTGCGCCCACCGACGCGGATCGCGGTGATCGGCGGCATGGCGGCCGACGCCGGCGACCACATGGGCGCCTGGGGGGCGCTGGCGGAGCGCGAGGACACGCCGCTGTTCGTCGACGAGCTGCGCCAACGGCTGGCGCCGATGGGCACGGTGGTGCGTTTCACCGCCGGTTGCGACGGCGCCTGTAAGAGCGAGGACGGGTTCGCCGAGGCGGAAGCGACCGCGAGGGCGGCCGACCTGGTGGTCGCGGTGCTCGGCGAGCCGTGGTGGATGACGGCGGAATCGACCTCGCGCACCCGGCTCGGCCTGCCCGGGCACCAGCAGGCGCTGCTCGACCGTTTGGCGGCGACCGGCAAGCCGATCGTGCTCATCGTCCTCGCCGGCCGGCCGATGGTGCTCGGCGACGTGGCGCCGAAAGCGGCGGCGATCTTCTATGCCTATTCGCCGGGCACCATGGGCGGGCCGGCCCTGGTCGACCTGATCACCGGCGCCGCCAATCCGTCGGCGCGCCTGCCGATGTCGATGCCGCGGGCCGTCGGCCAGGTGCCGATCGCCTATGATCGGCTGCCGACCGGGCGACCGTGGAAGCCGAACGACGCGCTGGCGACGCGCTACATGGACGAGGAGATCACGCCGATGTGGCCCTTCGGCTTCGGTCTCTCCTACACGCGCTTCGGTTTCTCCGCTCCGGTGGTCGAGCGGGCCCGGGTGACGCTCGCCGATACGGTGCGGGTGACCACCACGGTGACCAACACCGGGGCGCGGGCGGGCCGCGAGAGCGTCCAGCTCTATGTCCACGACGAGGTCGCCTCGCGCTCGCGGCCGCGCCGGGAGTTGAAGGCCTTCGCCATGGTGAGGCTCGAACCGGGCGAGAGCCGGAAGGTGACGCTCGAGGTGCCGGTCGGCGAACTCGGCTTCCACGACGACGCCGGCGGCTGGTTGGTCGAGCCGGGGCGGTTCGAGGTCTTCGTCGGGCCGAATTCGGACGCCGAGACCTCCACGAGCTTCGAGGTGGTGGCCGATCGGGCGCCGTGACGCCCGATCAGTCGCCGGCGATCTCGGCCCCGAGCAGGGTCAGCGCCGCCGCCGCCATGATCTTGGCCGAGGCGACCATGTCGTCGATCGAGACCGATTCGTCGGGCTGATGGGCGAGGTCGAGTCGGCCCGGGCCATAGGCGACGCAGGCGACGCCGGGGGCGAAGCGGGCGATGTGCTTCTGGTCGTAGGTGCCGGGCGAGGCGATGTGTTGCGCCGGCCGCTCCAGCACCCGGTGGATCCAGTGATCGAGGGCGCGCACCACCGGGGCGTCGGCCGGCGTCATCGTCGGCTCGAAGCTCATCAGGTCGGTGAGGGTGTAGTCGAGGCCGGCGGTCCTCGCCTTCATCCGCTCGAGCAGGTCGACGATCTCGGCGCGCACCGCCTCGCGGTCTTCCTCGACGATCCAGCGGCGGTCGAGGACGACGCGGCAGCTGTCGGCGACGACCGGCGCCGGCAGGCCCTCGTCGTCGGTCTCGGCGAGGCCGCCGTGGATCGAGTTGAGGTTCAAGGTGGCGAGACGGGCGCCTTCGGGCACGCAGGGCATGGGGGTGCGCCGGGTCTCGAGCCTCGGCATCAGCTCGGTCTCGATCAGGGCGAGGAAGTCGGCCATGCCGCGGATGGCACTGACCCCGAGGAAGGGCATCGAGCCGTGGCCGATGCGGCCTGCGACCTCGACCTCGGCCCACCAGACACCCCGGTGGCCGAGGCAGACGCGGTCGACGTCGAGCGGCTCGGGGATGATCACGTGATCGACCCGGGAGGGGGCGAACCAGCCGAGCCGGGCGAGATGGGCGACGCCGCCGAAGCCGCCGGATTCCTCGTCGCAGGTGCCGGAGATCTCCAGGGCACCGGGAAAGTCGATGCCGGCGTCGAGGATCGCCTCGACCGCGACGATCGCGGCGGCGAGGCCGCCCTTCATGTCGGCGGTGCCGCGCCCCCAGACGCGGCCGTCGCGCACCACCCCGGCGAAGGGGTCGAGGCTCCAGCCGTGGCCGGCCTCGACCACGTCGATGTGGCCGTTGAAATGGACGCAAGGGCCCGGCCGGCCGCTCTCGCGCCGCGCCACGACGTTGACCCGAGGGTGGGCGTCGCCGTCGCCGGGCGCGCCGTGGGCACGGACGTAGTCGACCGTGAAGCCGCGTCGCGCCAGGCGATCGCCGATGAAACGGGCACAGGGCTCGTAGACCTCGCCGGGCGGATTGACGGTCGGGAAACGGACGAGATCGCAGGTGAGCGCCGTCAATTCGCCGCGCCGCGCTTCGATCAGATCGAACAGACGCCGAAGTCTCATCCCGTCCCTCGCAGGTGATCGCCCTCCCAGGACCGGCCGGACGGGGGGACGTCGAGGCCGCGCCGAAGGTCGGGCGGGCGGCGTGGACGCCGGCGTCCGGGGGTCCGGTGCGACCGCCTCGACTATAGGCGCTCGACCGGGGGCTTCAAGAAGCGGTGCGACGACCGGCGGGTGGCGTGGCGCCTCGGCATTTGCGATAGTCGAGGCCGCGAGCCCGAGGCGAGACCCGAAACCGACATGTTGACCAAGATTCGCAATCTCTTCTCGGATCTGATGGCGCGAAAGCCCGAACAGGTCTTCGATCTCGACGACCCGCGCCTGGCGGTGGCGGCGCTGATGTTCCATGTCATCGCCGTCGACGGCGTGGTGACGGCGCAGGAGAAGGCCCGTTGGATCGAGGAGTTGTCGCGGCGCTTCGGCCTGCCGGCGGAGGAGGCGCAGGCCCTGGCGGAGGCCGGGCGCGCCGCGGAGCTGGAAACCGCCGATCTGATGAACTTCACCACCGGGCTGAAGACGCGGCTCGGGCTCCCCGATCGGCTCGACGTCGTCCGCGCCCTGTGGACGATGGTCTTCGCCGACGGTGAAATCCACGAGTTCGAGGACGACGTGGTGTGGCGGATCGCCGACATGCTCGCGATCGAACCGCGCGACCGGATGATCCTGCGCAAGGAGGTCGAGGCGGAGCACGAGGCGGTGGCGCTCAGGGGGATGGAAGAGGATCGTTGATTTTCGCGAGTGGCCGTGGCCCGATGGGGCGGGCGCACCGTGCGCTTCGACCTCGTCCGCTTCGACCTCCAGCCGCTCCGGTGATCCAGCCTTCATGCCGTTCGATAACGACTGCCCCGCATCGAACGATGCCGCGCCGATCCTGGTGGTGCTCCATCAGGAAAACTCGACGCCCGGCCGGGTCGGCACGGCGTTGACCCGGCGCGGCCATCGGCTCGACATTCGCCGACCGCGCTACGGCGATCCCCTGCCGAAGACGCTCGCCGACCATGCCGGCGCGGTGATCTTCGGCGGGCCGATGAGCGCCAACGACGACGACGCCTGGATGCATCGGGAAATCGACTGGATCGGCGTGCCGCTCGCCGAGAACAAGCCGTTCCTCGGCATCTGCCTGGGCGCGCAGATGATGGTGCGCCATCTCGGCGGCCGCGTCTCCGCCGCGACCGACGGCGAGGTCGAGATCGGCTGGTACGGGATCGAGCCGACCGACCGGGGGCGCGATCTCCTGTGGTGGCCTGGCCACGTCTATCAATGGCATCGCGAGGGCTTCGAGGTGCCGACGGGGGCGAAGTTGCTCGCCACCGGCGGTCGGTTTCCCAATCAGGCGATCGTCGTCGGGGAGCGCGCCTTCGGGCTGCAGTTCCATCCCGAACTGACGCTGGCGATGATGCATCGCTGGACGGTGCGCGGGGCCGGTCGTCTGGACAGCCCGGGGGCGCAGCCGCGTCATCACCACTTCGAGGGCCAATGCCTCCACGGCGACCGGATCCGGCTGTGGCTCGACCGCTTCCTCGATCTCTGGCTCGCCGACCCGCTTCGCGCCGCGCCCGAAGCCGAGAGCGGGCGCCGACCGGACTGATACCGAAGGGCATTGAAGACGACCTCCGGTATTCCCAATGCGATTTTCTCATGCCGCTGATGCCTAAGAGAAATTCGCATGTCTTCAACGGTCGGACGCGTCGGCATCCCCGACCGTTGGTATCAATCGGAGCGCGACGACGAAAACCGCCGCGAATACGCGAAACCCGCTGCCGGGGGGAGGCAGCGGGTCTCGGGTATTCGGGGGGTATCGAGGCATTCCGGGTCGGAGGGCGCCCGCTTCGGGGGCAATTCAGGGGGGTAGGGCGTCCTCGTTCGCTCGGATGGCCCGGTCACGAAGGGTGAACCAGAGGGGGCTTGGGGGGCTCGGGTTTCCGATCCACCGTCCCCGGACCGGACCGTCCGAAGCGATGATGCGACTGTCGCCCCTCAACATGGCCCGGCCTTGACCGGATCATGGCGAAAGCTCGACGACGATCACGAAATCCGGAGGTCGCTCGGCCCGAAGCGTGACAGTGCCGTCACAGCAACTATCTCAAATCCGACACCTACCGGAGTCATGCGACATCGGGCCGTTGACCGAGCGGTTCAGTGAGTTATCGTCGAATTCATGAGCCAAACCGAATTCTCCTTGTCGGCTCATACCTTGGTCGTAGTGGGGCAACGTTTGCCGGTCGCTTCGACGGAGGGAGGACGGGTGAAACCGTCCAAATGAGGGAGCAGATGGTAGGCGGCATGAACCGGATCAGCGCGGCGCTCGATCTCATCGCGGAAGCACCCGACGTGCCGGATGTCTCCGGGATGGTGGAACAGTTGCGCGCCGTCGTCGACCGTCTCGACGTCCAGTCCCCGCTCCTGACCGGTAGAGCCGATGGCGCGCGGCCGATCGATGGCCGCGTCCTGCTCGTCGGGTGGAACCACGAGAGCCTCGAGCGCCGCTTCGGCGAGGTCGCGCCCGTCGCCACGGCGGCGCCACGGCCCGTCGCGGTGCCGCCCATCGTCGACGCGGAGCTGGCGCGGCTGCAGCGCCGACCGAGCCGCGCGGCCAGGACCGCGCCGGTCGCGACGGCGCCTCGGCCGGCCATCGCGCCCTCCCAGGCGCCAGGGCTGGCGATCGTCTCGCTGGCCTCCGACGGGCGCGACCTCGGCGACGCCGAAATCGAGGTGTTGCGCCTTCTGCGGTCGGTGGTCGAGGAACGCCTGCGCCAATCGTCGCGCAAGCCGCCGACCCGGGCGGAACGACCGCTGCTCAGCCGGCGCGAGAACGAATGCCTGCAATGGACCTCCGCCGGCAAGACCACCTGGGAGATCTCGGCCATTCTGAAGATCTCGCAGAACACCATCGACGGCTACATCGCCGCGGCGACCAGGAAGCTCGGCGCCGTCAACCGCACGCAGGCGGTCGCCGAAGCGCTGCGCCGCGGGCTGATCGACTGACGCGCCGTCCGCGCCGCGCCGCCATCCCACCTCTTCCGTTCCTTCGCCTCACGGCGCCGTCGTCGGCGCCGTCAGCCGCATGTCGACCGAATCCGGCGCCGGTTTGCGGCGGCGGACGAAGATCATCAGCATCGACGGGGTGACCACCAGGGTCAGCACGGTGGCGAAGGCGAGGCCGAAGACGATGGCGCTCGACAGGTGGATCCACCATTGGGTCGAGGGCGCCCCGATCGTCGTCTCGTGGAGGATCAGGTCGGGGTTGATGCCGAAGGCGATCGGCAGCACGCCGAGGATCGCGGTGATCGCCGTCAGCAATACCGGCCGGGCGCGTTCGCGGCAGGTCTCGAGCGCGGCGGCGCGTTTGTCCCAACCTTCCGCCATCAGCCGGTCGAAGGTGTCGATCAACACGATGTTGTTGTTCACCACCACGCCGGCCAGCGCGATGATGCCGATGCCGCTCATCACCACCGAGAAGGACATCTCGGTCGCCATCAGGCCGAGGAAGACGCCGATGGTGGAGAAGACCACCGACGACAGCACCAGCCCGACCGAGGTGAACTTGCCGAACTGAGCCAGCAGCACGGCGAAGATCAGGAACAGCGCGGTGCCGAAGGCCTTGGAGAGGAAGGCGGAGGCCTTGCGGCGTTCCTCGTCCTCGCCCTTGAGCTTCCAGCGGACGCCGGTGCCGAGGTCGGCCTTGCCCATGTCGGCGACGACCTTCTCCTGCATGTCGGCGGCCTGGACACCCTCGCGCAGGTTGGCGGAGACGGTCAGCACGCGCTCGCCGTCGACACGGGAGAGCCGGCCGACGCGCGGCGCCGGCTTGCGCTCCATGACGTTGCCGATCGGCACGGCGCCGGCGGAGGAATTGACCCGAAGCTCGTCGAGGGTGGCGAGCGTGCGTCGATCGGGCGGAAAGCGCAGGACGATGTCGACCGAATCGGTGGTGTCCGACGGGCGATATTCGGTGAGCTTCAACCCGTTGGTGACGAGTTGCACGGCGGCGCCGACGGTGCCGACCGAAACGCCGTATTTGGCCGCTTCCGAGCGCTTCACCTCGAGCCGCCAGTCGATGCCGGGGATCGGCTTGGCGTCGTCGATGTCGACGATCTCGGGGTGGCCGGCGAGCAGGGCCGTGACCTTGTCGGCGGCGGCCGGCAGCTTCGCCGGATCGGTGGCGGAGAGCTGAATCTGGATCGGCTTGCCGGTCGGCGGGCCGGCCTCGGGTTTGCGGGGTTCGACCTCGAGCCCGGGCATGCCGACGGTCTTCTCACGGATGTCGGCCAGCACCAGTTTGGCCGGGCGGCGCTCGCGCCAATCGACCAGTTCGAACTGGATGACGCCGATGACGTCCTCAGCGACGTCGCCGGAACCGCCGGTCTGTTCGCCGACGCGGGTGTAGACGGTCTTCAGCTCGGACATCGCCAGGAGCCGGTCCTCGACCGCCTTCACCGCCAGGTTCTTCTCCTGGAGCGAGAGATTGCCGCGGGCATGGACGTGGACGAGGCCGTAGTCGGGTTCGACCTCGGGGAAGAACTCGACGCCCTTGCCGACACGGCCGTAGACCTGGGGCACGGCGACGAGCAGCACGACGGCGATGGCGAGCACGGTCTTGGGATGATCGACGGCGCGGGTGACCACCTTCATGTAGAGGCCGTCGACCTTCTTCACCTGGTGCTTCGGCGGCCGTCCGAAGAGCGAACCCAGCGTCGGGGTGAAGATCAGCGAGAACACCAGGCTCGCCGACAGCGTCGCGATCAGGGTGATCGGCATGTATTTCATGAACTCGCCGACGACGCCCGGCCAGAACAGCAGCGGCGAGAAGGCGGCGACGCGGGTGGCGGTCGCGGCGAAGACCGGGCCGGCCATGCGCTTGGCGGCCAGCGCGTAGGCCTCCTTCGGCGGCAGGCCCTCCTCCATCCGCCGCTCGGCGAATTCGGCGACGATGATGGCGTCGTCGACCAGCATGCCGACCGCCAGGATGAGCGAGAACAGCACGACGATGTTGACCGTCAGCCCGGCCAGCGACAGCCACATGATGCCCATCAGGAACGACGTCGGGATGGCCAGCCCGATCATCGTCGAGGCGCGGAAGCCGAGCGCCCACAGAATCACGACGAAGACCAGGATCACCGCCACCAGCACCGAGTTCTGCAATTCGCCGAGGAGCCGGCGGATGTCGGTCGACTTGTCCTGGGAGAAGGCGATGTGGACGCCCGGCGGCAGTTTCTCGGCGAACTTGCCGGCCACCCACTTCACCGCGTCGACGGTCTCGATCAGGTTGGAGCCGGTACGCTTGACCACTTCGATGGCGATCGCCGGGCGGCCGTCGATGCGGGTGATCGAGGTGGCGTCCTTGAAGGTGCGCTTGACGGTCGCCACCTCGAGGGCGCGGACGACGGCGTTCGGTCCGGCGACGATCGGCAGGTCGGCGATGTCGGCGAGGCCCTCGATCAGGGAGGGGATCTTGACGGCGTAGCGGCCCTGGGAGCCCTCCAACGTGCCGGCGGCGACGAGTTGGTTGGAGCCGTTGGCGACCGCCAGGAGCTGGTCGAGCGAGACGCCGTAGCTGTCGAGCAGCATCGGATCGACGTTGATCTCGACGAGATCGTCGCGCGCGCCCTGGAGATCGGCGGAGAGGACGCCCGGCACCTGCTCGATCGCCTGGCGCAATTCGCGCGACAGGGCGGTCAGGGTGCGTTCCGGCGCCTCGCCCGACACGGTCACGACGAGGACGGGGAAGAGCGACAGGTTGACCTCGTGCACCGAGGGCTCGTCGGCGGTCGACGGCAGATCGCGCTTGGCGTCGTCGACCTTGGCGCGGACGTCGGCCAGCGCGGTGGAGGAATCGAAGCCGGCGTTGAACTCGAGCAGGACGTAGCCGCCGCCCTCGTAGGCCTGGGCGCGCATCTCCTTGACGTTGGTGACCGCCTTCAGGCGCGTCTCGATCGGGCGCAGCAACAGGCGCTCGCTGTCCTCCGGCGAGATGCCGCGCAGGGTGAGCTGGACGTAGACGATCGGAATGCGGACGTCCGGCTCGGCCTCCTTGGGGATCGAGAGATAGGAGAAGGTGCCGGCGACCAGCGTGAAGATCAGGCAGACCAGCGTCAGGCGCCAGTTGCGGATGGCGAGGTCGACCGGGTTCATTTCGCGACCTCTCCGTCCATCATGCCGGCGACGTCCTCCAGGACCTCGACCTCGACCTTCTCACCCGGCTTGACGAATTCCTGACCGGCGACGATCACCCGGGCGCCGTCGGGGATGCCGCCGAGCCACAGGCCTTCGGGCGTGTCGTCGAGCAGCTCGATCGGGGCAAAGGCGACCTTGTCGTCGGCGTCGACGAAACGCACGCCGATGGCGCCGTCGTCGGCGAGCGACAGGACCGAACGGGTCAGGCGCATCGCGGGAAGCGGATCGGAGGGCAGCGAGATCTCGGCGGTGAGACCGGCGGCGATGCGGTTGTCGGGGTTGGCGGCCTCGACCTCGACGCGATAGGTGCGGGTGCGTTCGGCCGCCGCCCGCGACACGTAGGAGACCCGCGCCTTCACCGTCTCGCCGGAGACCAGGCGGATCTCCGCCGGCCGGCCGAGGGCGACGCGGCCGATCGACCGCTCGGAGACCTCGCCGGCGACGACGATCGGATCGAGTGAGAGCACCGTCGCCACCAGCCGGCCGTCGCCGATCGCCTGGCCGCGTT
>JAFHCF010000149.1:0-9748 GCA_048497495.1 Prosthecomicrobium sp. | reverse complement strand
TCCTTCGCCCGGGCGCTCGCCGCCCGCGCCGACGGCTTCTTCGACGACGAGATCGTGCCGGTCGGCGACGAGACCTTCGAGCTCGAAGGCTACGATCCCCGTTCGATCAAGCTGAAGACCCGGGGCGACACCGTCCGCGAGGACAGCCATGTCCGTCCCTCGCCGATCGAGGCGCTGGCCAAGATCCGCCCGGCCTTCGGCGGGGTGCAGACCGGCGGCAATTCGTCGGCCGTCGTCGACGGCGCCGCGTCCGTGGTGCTCGCCTCCGGGGCCTACGTGAAGACCAACGCCAAGACCCCGCTCGCCCGCGTCGTCGCCTGCGCCGCCGTCGGCGTGCCGCCGGAGCTGATGGGCATCGGCCCGGTGCCGGCAATTCGGGCGGTGTGCGAGAAGGCCGGCGTGGCGATCGCCGATGTCGACCGCATCGAGATCAACGAGGCCTTCGGCGCCCAGATCATGGCGTGCGCGCGGGAACTCGGCCTCGACGAGGCGAGGCTCGACGTCAATGGCGGCGCCATCGCCATCGGCCATCCGCTCGGCGCCACCGGCATCCGCCTGACGCTGACGGTGTCGCGCGAGCTGAAGCGCCGGGGCCTCAGATGGGGCATCGCCTCGGCCTGCATCGGCGGCGGCCAGGGCATCGCCATGTTGGTCGAAAACCCGGCCTTCGCCGGCTGATCGGGAGAGATGAGATGAACCTCGAGGGACGGGTCGCGATCGTCACCGGCGCCGGATCCGGCCTCGGCCGGGCGACGGCGGAAGCCTTCGCCGCCGCCGGCGCCCGCGTCGCGGTGGTCGATCTGAATCTCGCGGCGGCGCAGGAGGTGGCGGCCGCGATCGGCGGTCTCGCCATCGCCTGCGACGTGGCGGACGCGGCATCGGGAGAGGTCGCCGTGGCCCGGGCCGGCGAACTCGGGCCCATCCGCGTGCTGGTCAACTGCGCCGGCATCGGCGTCGCCAAGCGCGTCCTCGGCAAGGAGGGCCCCCAGGCGCTCGTCGACTTCGAGACGGTGATCCGGGTCAACCTCCTGGGTTCGTTCAACATGCTGCGGCTCGCCACTGCCGCGATGGCGAAGGCCGAGCCGCTCGATGGCGGCGAGCGTGGCGTGGTGATCAACACGGCTTCCGTCGCGGCCTTCGAGGGCCAGGTCGGCCAGGCGGCCTATGCCGCGTCGAAGGGCGGCATCGTCTCGATGGCGTTGCCCATCGCCCGCGAGCTCGCCCCCCTCGGCATCCGCGTCAACACCATCGCGCCCGGCCTGTTCCTGACGCCCCTGATGCGGACGCTGCCGGAGGAGGTCCAGCTGTCGCTGGCCAAGTCGATCCCCTGCCCGCCCCGGCTCGGCGAGGCGTCCGAATTCGCCGCCCTCGCCCGCCACATGGTCGAGAACGCCTATCTCAACGGCGAAGTGGTCCGCCTCGACGGCGCGCTGCGCATGGCCCCGCGCTGAGGAGGCGCCCGATGCTCGTCAACCGTCGCACCGTGCGGATCGATTGGGCCGATTGCGATGCCGCCGGCATCGTCTTCTACCCCAACTATTTCGCCATCTTCGACACGTCCACCCATCGGCTCTTCGAGGCCGCCGGTTGGATGAAGCGCGATCTCATCGCCGAGTTCGACATCGTCGGCTACCCGATGGTCGACACCCGGGCGAGGTTCATGGTGCCCTCGACCTTCGGCGACGACATCGTCGTGGAGACGAGGATCACCGCCTTCCGCACCTCGTCCTTCGACGTCGAGCACAAGGTCTTCAAGCCCGGCCCGGACGGGACCGAGATCCTGGCGCTGGAGGGCTTCGAGACCCGCGTCTGGGTCGGCCGCCACCCCGACGACCCCACCAAGATCAAATCACGCCCGATCCCCGAGGAGGTGATCCGGCGTCTGTCCGCCGTGGCCTGAGCCGCGACGGACGTGGCGACCCGCGCGCCAGACGCGGGCGTCCGATGAGGAAGCAGTCCCAGGAGGAGAAGACGACCATGACCGCATTCACCCGACGTGCCCTGATGAGCGTAGCCTTCGCGGCCGGCCTCACCGGAGGGGCGGCCTTCGCCGACCAGCCGGTGGTCAAGATCGGCATCACCCTGTCGACCACGGGCCAGGGCGCCGCCCTCGGCATCCCCGAGAAGAACAGCCTCGAGGTGGTACCCAAGGAGATTGCCGGCGCTCGAATCGAGGTGATCCTGCTCGACGACGCCACCGACCCGACCAACGCCACCACCAACGCCCGCCGCCTCGCCACCGAGGACAAGGTCGACATCCTGGTCGGCTCCTCGGTCACCCCGCCGACCATGGCGATCGCCGGCGTCGCCTTCGAGACCCAGACCCCGCACTTCGCCCTCGGCCCGATGCCGTTCCAGCCCGGCCGCGAGAAGTGGACCGTGGTGATGCCGCAGCCGGTATCGTTGATGGCCAAGGGCATCTTCGACGACATGGCGAAGCGCGGCGTCAAGAGCGTCGGCATGATCGGCTTCTCCGACAGCTGGGGCGATCTCTGGGTCAAGGAATTCAAGGCCCAGGCCGAACCGCGCGGCATGAAGCTGGTCGCCAATGAGCGCTACGCCCGCGCCGACACCTCCGTGTCCGGCCAGGTGCTGAAGCTGGTCGCCGCCCGTCCCGACGCCGTCCTGGTCGCGGCCTCCGGCACCGCCGCCGCCCTGCCCCAGATCGGGCTTCGCGAACGCGGCTACGCCGGCACCATCTACCAGACCCACGGCGCCGTGACCCGCGACTTCATCCGCATCGCCGGCAAGGCGGCGGAAGGGGCGATCTTCACCTCCGGTCCGGTGGTGGCCGCCGCCATCCAGCCCGACGACGCCCCGACCAAGGCCCCCGGCCTCGCCTATACCGCCGCCTACGAGGCGAAGTTCGGCGCCGGCTCGGTCACCCAGTTCGGCGCCCACATGAACGACGTCTTCGAGATCCTGAAGCGCATCCTGCCGGTGGCGTTGAAGAACGCCAAGCCGGGCACCCAGGAGTTCCGCGAGGCGATCCGTCTGGCGCTCGAGAGCGAGAAGGACCTCGCCGCGAGCCAGGCGGTCTACAACTTCACCGCCACCGACCGCTACGGCGTCGACGACCGCGCCCGCATCATGATCACCGTCAAGGACGGCAAGTGGGCGCCGGTGAAGTGACACGAGGATCGGGCCGGCCCCCGAGGCCGTCCCGATCGACCGGCGCGTTACCCACGCCCCGACTTGCCTCCCGAGGGCGACTGGGCCGCGTTCGAGCGATCGAATGCGGCCTGTTTTCGTTCGGTGGCGGGAATGGGTCCGTTCGGAACCCGGTCGCCGAGGTGATCGCCGGGTGGAATGGAGGGAATCCGGCGCGGAGGTGGCGCCGGCCACGTGTGTGAGGGGCGTGGGTCGAAGCGGGTGCGCGATGCTTCGAGGCGGCGGCTTCGCAGCCTCCTCGGCATGAGGCGTTTGAGTCTGTTTCGAAGAAGCCCCAGGCGCCTCATGCTGAGGAGGCGTCCGCCGGACGCCGTCTCGAAGCATCGCGCACGGCGCCGGCCGCGCACGCCCCGCCGCCCCGCCCCCTCACCCGAAGGCGAGCGCCCGATAATCCTCGGGATCACGGCTCGGCGAGACGATCTGGACGACGAGGCTCGCCGCCTCGCTCGCCAGATCCTCGGCGAAGACCCGGGCGAGGCGCGGCCAATGAGATTGGGCCTCGCCCGCCGCCGCCGCGCCACGCGCCAGCAGCGCGCCGCCGAGCGTCAGGCCGAAGAGTCGCAGATAGGTCGAAGCGACGAGAAGCCGCGCGACCTCCGGCGTCGCCGGATCGAGGAGATGGGCGGTCGCCCGCTCGAGTGCGTCGAGGGCCGCGCCGAGCCGACCGGCCGAGGCCCCGAGCCCGGCGGCCGCCGCCGCCACGTCGGCGCGAGCCTCGCCGA
Source organism: Prosthecomicrobium sp. (assembly GCA_048497495.1). GTDB lineage: Bacteria > Pseudomonadota > Alphaproteobacteria > Rhizobiales > Ancalomicrobiaceae > JAFHCF01. Next base: position 5,855 of record JAFHCF010000149.1, on the reverse strand, counting down.
TCAGCCGCGCCACCTCGGCGCCGCCCTCGCGGCCGATCTTGCGGGTGACGAGGTCGATCGCCTGGATGGCGTTGGTGCCCTCGTAGATCGGCGCGATGCGGATGTCGCGGAAGAGCTGGGCGGCGCCCGTCTCCTCGATGAAGCCCATGCCGCCGTGAATCTGCACCCCGAGCGAGGCGACCTCGCAGCCGATGTCGGTGGCGAAGGCCTTGACCACCGGGGTCAGGAGGCTCGCCCGCATCTCGCCGGCGGCACGGCCCTCCGCCGTCTCGGCGCCGGCGGCGGTGTCGATGGCCGCCGCCGCCGCATAGGCGATGGCGCGGGCGGCGAGCGTCAGCGCCCTCATCCGGGCGAGGGTGCGGGCGACGTCCGGATGGGCGGCGATCGGGGCGGTGCCGGTGACGCCGGCGGCCCGGCCCTGGCGGCGCTCGAGCGCGTAGGCCAGCGCCTTCCGCGTCGCCTTCTCGGCGATGGCGACACCCTGGAGACCGGTGGCGAGCCGCGCCTTGTTCATCATCGTGAACATGCAGGCGAGCCCCTTGTTCGCCTCGCCGACCAACCAGCCGATCGCCCCGCCGGCGTCGCCGTAGACCATGGTGCAGGTCGGCGAGCCCTTGATGCCGAGCTTGTGCTCGATGCCGGCGCAGCGCACGTCGTTGGCCGCGCCGAGCGACCCGTCGGGGTTCACGAGGACCTTCGGCACCAGGAACAGCGAGATGCCCTTGACCCCGGCGGGGGCGTCGGGCAGCCGCGCCAGGACCAGGTGGACGATGTTCGGCGCGAGGTCGTGCTCGCCGAAGGTGATGAAGATCTTCGAGCCGGTGATCCGGTAGGAGCCGTCGCCAGCCGGCACCGCCCGGGTGCGCAACAGGCCGACGTCGGAGCCGGCCTGCGGCTCGGTCAGGTTCATGGAGCCGGTCCATTCGCCCGAGATCAGCTTGGCGAGATAGATGCGTTTCAACGCCTCCGACCCATGCGCCTCGATCGCGTCCGCCGCCCCCTGGCTCAACACCGGCAGCGTCGACAGCGCCATGCAGGCCGAGGTCAGCATCTCCATCGTCGCGGTGCCGACCGCCGTCGGCAGGCCGGAACCGCCGAAGGCTTCCGATTGCGCCACCGCGTTCCACCCCGCCGCCGCCCAATCGGCATAGGCCTCGCGGAACCCCGGCGGCGTGGTGACGGCCCCATCGGCCCACGACGCCCCGACCGTGTCGGAGACCCGGTCGAGCGGCGCGACGCGGGTCTCGACGAAGCGCGCCGCCTCGCCGAGGATCGCCGAAAGATCGTCCTCGCCGAGCGGCGGCTCGGCGCCGGGCGGCACCGCGACGCGTGTCAGGGTGAAGAGCATGTCGTCGATCGGCGCGCGGTAGGACATGGCGACCTCGTCGGGGATCAGTGGAAACCGAGATAGCTCTGGACGATGCGCTCATCGCGGGCGAGCTCGGCCGCCGGCCCGGAGACCGAGACCTCGCCGAGTTCCATGACGTGCGCGTGGTCGGCCGCCGCCAGCGCGGCGCGGGCGTTCTGCTCGACCAGCAGGATCGAGACGCCGGCGGCGCGCAGGTCGGCGATGATGCGGAAGATGTCGGCGACGATGCGCGGCGCCAGCCCCAGGCTCGGCTCGTCGAGCATCAAGAGCTTCGGCCGGCTCATCAGGGCGCGGCCCATCGCCAGCATCTGCCTCTCGCCCCCCGACATGGTGCCGGCGAGCTGGTCGCGGCGCTCCTTCAGGCGCGGGAAGCGGCCATAGACCTCCTCGATCAGCCGTTTCGCCTCGGCGCGCGGCACGCGGAAGCCGCCGAGCACCAGATTGTCCTCGACCGTCATGGTCGAGAACAACTCGCGCCGCTCCGGCACCAGGCAGAGACCGAGGGCGACCCGCTCCTCGACCTCGAGCCTGGCCAGATCGTGGCCGAGGAAGCGGCTCGACCCGGTGCTGGGCAAGGCCCCCATGGTGGCGTTGAGCAGCGTCGACTTGCCGGCGCCGTTGGCGCCGATCACCGTGACGATCTCGCCGGGGCGCACCGCGAGCGACACGCCGCGCACCGCCTGGACCTTGCCGTAGGCGACCGAGACGGCCTCGAGTTCGAGGAGAAACCCGCTCATGCCACGCCTCCCAGATAGGCTTCGAGAACCGCCGGGTGGGTCTTGATCACTTCCGGCGGGCCCTCGGCGATCTTGGTGCCGAAGTCGAGCACCACGATGTGGTCGGTGAGCCCCATGACGAAGCCCATGTCGTGCTCGACCAGCAGCACCGAGACGCCCTCGGCGCGCAGCTTCCTCAAGAGCTCGGCGAGGCTCTCCTTCTCGAAGTGGCGCAGGCCCGCCGCCGGCTCGTCGAGCAGCAGCAGTTCGGGATCGAGCGCCAGGGCACGGGCGATCTCCACCACCCGCTGCTGACCGAGCGCCAGCGAGCCGGCCGGCTTCAGCTTGTGCTCGCCGAGCCCGACGCGGTCGAGCTGGCGGGCGGCCTCGGCGAGGAGCTTGGCCTCGTCGCGGCGATCGAGCCGCAGCATCGAGGCGATCACTCCGGATTTCCCCCGCAGATGCGCCCCGAGCGCGACGTTCTCGAGCACGCTCATGTCGGGGTTGAGCTTGACGTGCTGGAAGGTGCGGGCGACCCCCAGCCGGGCGATGGTCTGCGGCGAAGTGCCGGAAATCTCGCGGCCGTCGAGGGAGACCTTGCCCGACGTCACCCGGGCGACCCCGGTGATCAGGTTGAAGGTGGTGCTCTTGCCGGCGCCGTTGGGGCCGATCAGCGCGACGATCTCGCCGCGCCCGACCTTGAACGACACGTCGTTGACCGCGATCAGTCCGCCGAACTGCTTGCGCGCGCCGTCGAGCACCAAGAGCGGCGTCTTTCGCGACGTGTCGATGGCGCGGCGGGCGAGCGTCCCGGCCCGTGCCGGCACGTCGCGCGGTCGAGCCGGAAGCCATCGCGCCAGATGCGGCCACAGCCCCTCGCGCGCCACCTGCAGCAGCGCCACCAGCGCCACGCCGAAGACCACGCCCTCGAGCTGGACCGAATGGCCGACGACAAGCGGCAACAGCCGCTGCAGCGCCTCCTTCAGGAGCGTCACCAGCCCGGCGCCGACCACCGCGCCCCAGATCTGGCCCGAACCGCCGACCACCGCCATGAACAGATATTCGATGCCGGCGTTGATGCCGAAGGGCGTCTGGGTGACGGTGCGCTGGACGTGGGCGTAGAGCCAGCCGGAGAGGCCGGCGAGGAGGGCGGCGTAGACGAAGACGATCAGCTTGGTGGTCGAGGCGTCGATGCCGAAGGATTCCGCCGCCATCTGGCCGCGCCGCAACGCCCGGATGGCGCGGCCGACGCGGCTGTCGAGGAGATGGGTGGTGAGGACCCCCGCCCCGATCACCGCGCCCCAGATCAGCCAGTGGACGTCGCGCGGATCGATCAGCTCGTGACCGAGGATCGACAGCGGCGGGATGCCCGACAGGCCGTCGTGGCGCCCGAGGATGTCGAGCGTGCCGAACAGATAGTAGAGCGCCAACCCCCAGGCGATGGTGCCGAGCGGCAGGAAATGGCCGGAGAGCCGCACCGTCACCAGCCCGAGCAGCACGGCGACCGAGCCGGAGACGGCGAGCGCCACCGGTAGCGTCGCCCACGGGTTCCAACCGTAGCCGGTGGTCAGCACGGCGGTGGCATAGGCGCCGAAGCCGCAGAAGGCGGCCTGGCCGAAGGAGGTCATGCCGCCGACGCCGGTGAGCAGCACCAGCCCCATGGCGACCAGCGAGGCGAGTCCGATGTTGCCGGCGAGCGTGATCCAGAAGGCGGGCACCCCGGGCAGCACCGGGAGAGCCGCGAGCAGGACGGCGAAGATCGCGAGAGCGTGACGCGGGTTCATCGGATCAATCCTCCTCCTCGACGTGGGTGTGGGTGAGCGACCGCCACAACAGGACCGGGATGATCAGGCCGAAGACGATGATCTCCTTGAGGTCGGAGGCGAAGAACGAGGCGAGCGCCTCGACGATGCCGACGGCGAGGGCGGCGGCGGCCGTCAGGGGATGGCTCGCCAGCCCGCCGATGATCGCCGCGACGAAGCCCTTGAGCCCGATGAGGAAGCCGGTGTCGTAGTAGATCGTCGTCATCGGCGCCACCAGGATGCCCGAGACCGCGCCGATCGCCGCGGCCAGCCCGAAGGCGAGCGACCCGGCGAAGCCGGTGCGGATGCCGACGAATCGCGCTCCGAGCCGGTTGACCGCCGTGGCGCGCAGCGCCTTGCCCCACAGCGCCTTTTCGAAGAACAGCCACAGCCCGCCGATGGCGAGGACGGCGACGACATAGACGGCGATCGACTGGCCGGTGATCATCAGGGGCCCGAGCGTCACCATGAGGTCCGACATCGCCGGCGCCCGGAGCCCCTCGGCGCCGAAGAACACGAGGCCGAGCCCGACCAGCGCCAGGTGGACGCCGACCGAGGCGATCAGCAGGGTCAGGACCGAGGCGCCGGCGATCGGCCGAAAGGCGACCCGGTAGAGCAAGGGTCCGAGCGGCGTGATCAGGGCGATCGTGAGGGCGAAATGCGCCGCCGCCCCGAGCCCGCGCCCGGCCATCGCCACCGCCGCGAGCGACACGGCGCCGGGCAGCAGCAGATCGAAGCCGGCCGCCCGCAGGAGACGGGCGCCCGAGAACCCGCTCGACCGCATCGCCACCAGATCGAGCAGGAAGGCGACGACGCCGAAGCCGACCAGCAGCCAGACGGTGCCCGGCAACTTGCCGCTCTCGAGCAGCGCATAGGTGAGAGCCCCGAAGGCGACGAACTCGCCTTGCGGTATGAAGATCACCCGGGTGACCGCGAAGACCAGGACGAGCGCGATCCCGAGGAGCGCGTAGATCGCCCCGTTCGTGATACCGTCTTGGACCAGAAAGAGCAGAATCGTGCCGTCCACCGGTCGCAGCCCCCTTCGTTTCCCCTGCTCGGGAGCCTCACGCCCCCGAGGGGCGGCGGGCAGGATCCCGGAGGGCGAGGCCTCGCGGAATCGAGGAACGATCGTGGCGTTCCTCCCGGCGTTCGATATTGATATATGTCATAACAATTATCTGGTATAAGCGCAAGATCGACCCGAGGGCCGACGACGAAGGTGGTGGAGCGAGAGGCGAACGATGGATGCGACCGAGGAGTTCGAACCGGGGGTTCGCCCGCCCGTGGCCGCCCGACGGGGGCGCCGCCCGGTGCGCGCGCCCCTCGGTGACGAGATCGAGGATCTCGGCGTCGAGACCGGAGGCGAACTCGATCTCTCCGGCCTGACCAGCGTCGTCGGCTACACCCTGCGTCGGGCGCAGATGGCGGTGTTCGAGGACTTCATCGCCCGTTTCGCCGCGCTCGAATTGAAGCCGGCGCAATATTCGGTCCTGTTGGTGATCGGCCGCAATCCCGGCCGCAAACAGTCGGAAATCGCCGCGGCCCTCGGCATCCAGCGTCCCAACTTCGTCGCCATGCTCGACGAACTGGAGCGCCGGGGCCTCGCCGAGCGGGTTCGCTCGACCACCGACCGACGCTCCCACGCCATCGTGCTGACCGACGACGGCCGCGCCCTGCTCGATCGCGCCCTGCGGGTCCAGGCCGACCAGGAGCGCGCCCTCGCCGCCCGCCTCGGCCCCGGCGGGCGCGAGACGCTGGTGAGCCTGCTGACGCGCCTGATCGCCGCGCCGGCCGACGCCCCCCGCCGCCCCTGATTTCCACGCGCGGCGGCGCCTCGCCCGGCGTCGACCACGCGGAGCCGGAACGAGGAACGCCATGACACTCGCCAACATTCTCGTCCACGTCGATTCCAGCCCGCGCTGCGCGGTGCGGCTGGCCTTGGCGGTGAAGCTCGCCGTCCGCCACGGC
>JAFHCF010000148.1:0-6830 GCA_048497495.1 Prosthecomicrobium sp. | reverse complement strand
TGTCCCGCCGCGAGGTGATGGCCCCGGCGATCGCGCTCGCCCGCGACGGCTTCGTCCTCACCCGTCCCGACACCGACATCCTCGAACGCGGCACGTCGCGGCTCTCGACGGATCCGGAGGCCGCCCGCATCTTCCTGACGCCCGAGGGTCGCGCCCGCCGACCCGGTGACCGCCTGACCCAGCCCGATCTCGCCGCGACGCTGGAGAAGATCGCCGACGCCGGCCCCGACGCCTTCTATCGCGGCGACGTGGCGCGAGCCGTCGAGGCCGCCATGAAGGCCCGGCGCGGCACGCTCACCGCCGCCGATTTCGCCGCCTATCGGGTCAACGAGGCGACGCCGGTCGCCTGCGCCTATCGCGGTCATCGCCTGATCTCGGCGCCGCCGCCGTCCTCGGGCGGCACGACGATCTGCCTGATCCTCAACGTGCTGGAGGGCTTCGACCTGAAGGCCATGGGCTGGCACTCGGCGGCGACCGTCGCGGCCCAGGTCGAGGCGATGCGCCACGCCTATCTCGATCGCAACACGCTGCTCGGCGACCCGGCCTTCGTGAAGGTGCCGGTCGAACGCCTGGTGTCGAAGGACTACGCGGCGGCGATCCGCGCCCGCATCCTCGCCGACGGCCGCGTTTCCTCGAAGTCGCTCGCCCCCGGCGTCGCGCCCCACGAGAAGCCCGAGACGACGCATTTCTCGGTGGTCGACGCGGCCGGCAACGCCGTCGCCGTCACCTACACCATCAACGGACTGTTCGGCGCCGCCGTGGTGGCGCCCGGCACCGGGTTCCTGCTCAACGACGAGATGGACGACTTCACCGTGAAACCCGGCGTCGCCAATCTCTTCGGCCTCGTCCAGGGCGCCGCCAACGCGATCGAGCCGGGCAAGCGGCCGCTCTCCTCGATGTCGCCGACGATCGTCATGAAGGACGGCCGGGTATACCTGGTGCTCGGCTCGCCCGGCGGCAGCCGCATCATCTCGATCGTCGCCGAGACGATCGTGAACATCGTCGATTTCGCCATGAAGCCGCAGGAGGCGGTCGACGCGCCGCGCGTCCATCACCAATGGCTGCCCGACGAGGTCTATTACGAGCCCTTCGGCCTCTCCGCCGACACGCGGGCGATCCTGACGTCGAAGGGCTACGTGCTGAAGGAACAGTCGCCCTGGGGCGCGGCCGAGCTGATCGAGGTGGCGCCGCCGGCGGCGAGCCCCGCCGGCCCCGCCTCCTCCGGCAACGATGCCGCCTCCTCCGGCGCGGTGCTTTCGGGAAAGCTCTACGGCGCCAACGACGACCGCCGCCCGGCCGGCGCGGCGGCGGGATATTGACGCACCCGTCGCGTGGACGTGCCGAGGACCGGCGGCGAGGGCGCGAAACGCGCGATGCCGCTTTGACTCCGCACCTTCCGGCCGACTAACCTTTCGACCAACAGGCCGGGCCCCTCCGGTTTCTGGCGAAGGAGAACCAGACAATGACGGCGAGAAAGACCATCACCCGCATCGCGGCCGCGACCCTCGGGCTCGCGGCGCTGGTCGGCGCCACGGTCGTCGGCGCTCAGCAGATGACCTTCTTCCGCATCGGCACCGGCGGCACCGCCGGCACCTACTTCCCGATCGGCGGTCTCCTCGCCAATGCCATCTCCAACCCGCCGGGCTCGCGCGAATGCGACAAGGGCGGCTCCTGCGGCGTGCCCGGCCTGATCGCCACCGCCGTCGCCTCCAACGGCTCGGTCGCCAACATCAACGGCATCGTCGGCGGCTCGCTGGAGAGCGGCCTGACCCAGTCCGACGTCGCCTATTGGGCCCATTCCGGCACCGGCGTCTTCGAGGGCAAGCCCAAGATCGAGGAGCTGCGCGGCATCGCCAATCTCTATCCCGAGACCATCCATCTCGTCGCCCGCAAGGGCTCCGGCTACAAGTCGCCGGCCGATCTCAAGGGCAAGCGCGTCTCCCTCGACGAGCCCGGCTCCGGCACGCTGGTCGATGCCCGCCTGGTGCTCGCCGCCTACGGCCTGAGCGAGAAGGACGTCAAGGCCGAGTACCTGAAGCCCAATGCCGCCGGTGACCGCCTGCGCGACGGCGCGCTCGACGCCTTCTTCTTCGTCGGCGGCTATCCGACCGGCGCCGTCTCCGAACTCGCCACCGCCGCCGGCATCGAACTGGTGCCGATCGCCGGCCCGCAGGCCACCAAGATGCTCGCCGACTACAAGTTCTTCGGCCCCGACAAGGTCCCGGCCGGCACCTACAAGGACGTCGGCGAGACCCCGACCATCTCGGTCAACGCCCTGTGGGTGACCTCGGCCAAGCAGCCCGAGGAACTGATCTACGGCATCACCAAGGCGATCTGGAACGCCAACAGCCGCGCCCTGCTCGACGCCGGCCACGCCAAGGGCAAGATGATCCGCAAGGAGACCGCCCTCGACGGCGTCGGCATCCCGCTGCATCCGGGCGCGGCGAAGTTCTACAAGGAAGCCGGCATCCTGAAGTGAGGCGACGCGGATCGCGGGGCGGCGCGGGGAACAGCCGTGCCGTCACGCCCGCCCCTCCGCCCTTCGAGGCTCGCTGCGCTCGCGCCTCAGGGTGAAGGGGCTCCTTCGTCGACATCGCGCGACAGAGCGGCACTTCGGCGAGCAATGCCCGCTTCATGGTGAGGTGCGCCGCCTCGGGGCGGCGCCTCGAACCATCGCGCACCACCTCGAAACGGCCGCCGAATTCGGGCGCCGCACGCCTCGAGACGACGCGGGCGCGTCGATCGGAGCCGCCCTCCCGCCTCCCGCACTTCCCCGCGATCGGATCCCGCATGTCCCAGTTCGAACTCGACGAAGCGAAGGCCCGCGAACTCGAGGAGAAGTTCGATCCCGAGATGGCCTTCCGGCCGCTCGCCCCCCTCGGCGAGATGATCGTCGGGGCGGCGTTGGTGACGCTGTCGCTGTTCCACTACTGGACCGCCGGTTTCGGCCTGCTGCCGGAACTGATGCATCGCGGCGTCCATCTCTCCTTCGTCCTCGGACTGGTCTTCCTGGTCTTCCCCGCCATCCGCTCGCGGATGGTGACCGAGACGGACTGGACCCACCCGCTCGGCATTCCGCTGTGGGACTGGGGCCTCCTGGTTCTGGCGATCGTCGCGGTGATGCACGTGCCGCTGATCCCGCTCGACGACCTCGCCTTCCGCGTCGGCAATCCCTCGCCGACCGACGTCTGGCTCGGCGGCACCCTGGTGGTGCTGCTGCTCGAGGCGACGCGGCGCACCGTCGGCTGGCCGTTGCCGGTGATCGCCCTCGCCTTCATGGCCTACGCCATCTGGGGCCGCTCGATGCCGGGCATCTTCGTCCATCCCGGCGCCACCCCGGCGCAACTGATCAATCACCTCTACCTGACCAGCCAGGGCATCTACGGCGTGGCACTCGGCGTGGTGGCGACCTACGTCTTCCACTTCGTGCTCTTCGGCGTCTTCGCCACCCGCATCGGCCTCGGCCAGCTCTTCCTCGACTGCGCCGCCTGGGTCGCCGGCCGCTATGCCGGCGGTCCCGCCAAGGTGTCGATCTTCGGCTCGGCGCTGTTCGGCATGATCTCCGGCTCCTCGGTCGCCAATGCCGTCACCGTCGGCTCGCTCACCATCCCGATGATGGTGCGCCTCGGCTACAAGAAGCACTTCGCGGCGGCCGTGGAATCCACCGCCTCGACCGGCGGCCAGATCACCCCGCCGATCATGGGGGCGGCCGCCTTCCTGATGATCGAGTTCCTCGACCTGCCCTACACGACGATCATCCTGGCGGCGATCATCCCGGCCTTCATGCATTTCCTCGGCGTCTTCACCCAGGTTCATTTCGAGGCCAAGCGCGACGGCCTGCGCGGCCTGACCGACGAGGAGATGCCCGACATCAAGGCCGCCTTCGCCCGCGACTGGCCGACGGTGATCCCGCTGATCGGCCTGATCTACATGCTGTTCTCGGGCTACACGCCCTATCTCGCCGCCTTCACCGGCATCACGCTCGCCGTCCTCGTCGGCCTCCTCAACCCGAAACGGCGGATGAAGCCGATCGAGATCTTCGAGGGCCTGCGCGACGGCGCCAAATACGCGCTCGCCGTCGGCGTCGCCTCCGCCACCGTCGGCATCGTCGTCGGCGTGGTGACGCTGACCGGCGTCGGCTTCAAGATCTCCTTCATCGTCACCTCCTCGGCGGCCGACTTCGCCCAGGCCATCGCCATGTGGCTGCCCGCCTGGATCATGGGGACCAAGGCGCTGACCCTGCTCTTCACCCTGATCCTGACCGGCGTGGTGTGCATCATCATGGGCTGCGGCATCCCGACCACCGCCACCTACATCATCATGGTGACGGTCGCCGCTCCGGCGCTCGGCATGCTCGGGATCGAGCCGATCGTCGCCCATTTCTTCGTCTTCTATTACGGCGTCCTCGCCGACATCACGCCACCGGTCGCCATCGCCGCCTATGCCGCCGCCGGCATGGCCGGGGCCGATCCGTTCAAGACCGGCAACACCGCCTTCCGCCTGGCGCTGGGCAAGGTGCTGGTGCCCTTCGTCTTCGTCTTCTCGCCGTCGATGCTCTTGGTGGCCAAGGGCTTCTCGTGGTCCGAACTGGTGCTCTCGACCGCCGGCTGCATCGCCGGTATCGTCTTCCTCTCGGCCGCCTTCTCGAAATACTTCCTCACCCACACCCGCGGCTGGGAGCGCATCCTCCTCGCCGTCTCGGCGCTCTTGATGATCGCCCCGGAACTGTGGTCGTCGCTGCTCGGCCTGGGACTGGTGGCGCCGGTGGTGGCGCGGCAAGTGCTGCGGATCAGGGTCGACGCGGGACCGGGAGCGGCGATGGCATGAAGCCCCCCAAACGCGAAACGGGCGCCCCGAGGGACGCCCGTCTGAAGTCCTCGACGTCGAAACCGCCGCCTCAGTTGACCCCGAGCTTCTTCTGCAGGTTGGTCGACGAGGTGGTGTATTGGAAGACGATGCGCTTGTCCGGGTCGACGACGCGCTTGGCGGCCTGCGACATCAGCGCCGCCTCGTGGAAGCCGGAGAGGATCAGCTTCAGCTTGCCCGGATAGGTATTGATGTCGCCGATGGCGAAGATCCCGGGCTCCGAGGTCTCGAACTTCTCGGTATCGACCGGGATCAGGTTCTCGTGGAGGTTCAGGCCCCAGTCGGCGATCGGGCCGAGCTTCATGGTGAGGCCGAAGAACGGCATCATCCGGGTGGCAGAAGCCTCGACCAAGGTGCCGTCGTTCTTCTTGATGACGACGCCGGCGAGTTCGCCGTCGGCGCCCTTCAGCTCGCTCACCTGGCCGATCACCAGATCGAGCTTGCCCTCGGCGACCAGGGCCCGCATGCGCTCGACCGAATGGGGGGCGCCACGGAAGTCGTCGCGGCGATGCACCAGCGTCATCCGGCCCGCGATCGGCTGGAGGTTGAGCGTCCAGTCGAGCGCCGAATCGCCGCCGCCGACGATCACCACGTCCTGGCCGCGGAAGGCGTCCATCTTGCGCACCGAATAGAACACCGACTTGCCCTCATAGGCCTCGATGCCCGGCACCGGCGGGCGCTTGGGCTGGAACGACCCACCACCCGCCGCGATCACCACCACCTTGGCAAGGAATTCGGTGCCGGCGTCGGTCGCGACCAGGAAGCCGGCGCCGTCGGGAAGGCGCTTCACGCTCTCCACCTGCTGGCCGTAGTGATAGGTCGGGTGGAACGGCTTGATCTGTTCCTGGAGCTTGTCGATCAGTTCCAGCGCCCCGATCACCGGATAGGCCGGAATGTCGTAGATCGGCTTCTCCGGATAGAGCTCGGCGCATTGGCCACCGGGCTTGTCGAGAATGTCGATCAGATGGCACTTCAGGTCGAGAAGACCCAGCTCGAACACCGCGAAGAGGCCGACGGGCCCGGCTCCGATGATGACGACGTCGGTGGTGATGGGTTCGGACATGGCGGATCTCGATCGGGCGGGATGAACGATGAGGCGGTCCGCGCCGAGCGCGGGCGAGGTCGGCGCGGGCGGCGCGACGACGGATCGTCGGCTTGTCTAGACCGGACCGGCCGTGCGCGAAAGAAACGCGTTTTCGTAAGCCGCGCAAGTCGGCGAAAACGATACCCTTCGCCGCAGGAGCGCCGGAAACGCGTCCGGCGCGGCCGATCAGGCCTGCTTGTCGGGAATCTCGACCACCAGACCGTCCCAATCGGCGACGATCTTCATCTGGCAGGACAGCCGCGACGTCGGCCGGACGTCCCAGGCGAAGTCGAGCATGTCTTCTTCCATCGGCTGAGGACCGCCGACCTTGGCGTACCATTCGGGCGAGACATAGACGTGGCAGGTGGCGCAGGCGCAGGCGCCGCCGCATTCCGCCTCGATGCCGGGAACGCCGTTGCGCACCGCGGCTTCCATCACCGTCGAGCCGATCTCGGCGTCGATGACGATTTCTTCCTGACCATGGGGAATGAAGGTGATCTTGGGCATGAGGGCCTCGGGCGTCGTGGTGACGAAAGCGCCGACCGCGCGGGCTCGGGCCCCGCGCCGGCGCGCGCGCCATCGACTTGAAGGGTTCCGCGCCCGCCGTCAAGACGTTCCGGGAATGCCGGCTCGGCGCCGAACGCCGCATCGCCGGCTTCGACCCACCCGTGTCAGCCGCGCGGCGCCAGGAGATCGGCGACGAAGCGCTCGACCTCGCCCACCGCCTCGCCGAGATCCTCGATCAGCGCCGGGACCTCGGACCGGGTGGTCGCCCCTTCCAGCGCCTCGGCGATCCGCCCGACCCGCATCGCGCCGATGGCGCGCGCCGAGCCCTTGAGGCGATGGGCGTATTCGCCCCGTTCGACGGCACTCGCCGCGG
>JAFHCF010000147.1:0-13838 GCA_048497495.1 Prosthecomicrobium sp. | reverse complement strand
GGCGCGGCCGGCCGCACCGACACGACGAAGCGGCGTGGCGGGCGATCACACCCGCGCGACGCCGCACATCGTCACGACCTCGACCTCACCAATAGAGGAACATGATGAGGAGGATGATGGGGATCGGCACGCCGACCAGCCAGAGAAGAAGACCGCGTCCCATGTTCTGTCCTTTCACGAGTGACTCGATGAACAACGCGCCGGGAGGCGAAAAGTTCCATTGGTGCGCCGAAATGCCGCCGGCGGGGACGCTTCCTCCGACCGAGGGCGGCGCGCGACCACGTCTTCGGACGGTCGGGTGACGGGTGAGGGGATCGGGCCGCCCGACGCCCGCCCGACGGTCCGCGCGGTACCATGGGTAAATTCCGACGGTTGCTCGGGGATGGTCTTTCACCGGATGGTTCGCGGAGATCTCGCCGAAGAGCGAAGCGCATCGAGCCGAGTGTCCGAGGCCGTATCGACCGAGGATGACACGTCACGGGCGCTTGTTCGAAGAGACCATCCGACGCTCGGGCGGGGCCGACCGAAGTCTGGCCGTCGCGTGGGCGAACAGCCTCGACATCTCGTCCGCGAAGACGGGCGGCGTTCGGATGAACGTCCGTCGATGTAACAGATGCCGGAGGTCGACCGAACGTGCCTTATGGAACCGAGTTCGGCGGACCGGTCCGCTTACTCTACATCGACGACGACGCCGCCCTCGGCCTCATGGTCCAGAAGGCCTTGGCGCTGCGCGGCCATTGCGTCGTCAACGCCCACAACGGTGCCGAAGGACTGGCGCATCTGGCCGTGGGCGACATCGACGTCATCGCCCTCGATCACAGCCTGCCGGAGGAGACCGGCCTGGACATCCTGTCGCGCCTCGGGTCGCGATCGGAACGCCCGCCGGTGGTCTTCGTCACCGATTCGGCCGATGCCCGGCTCGCCGTCCAGGCGATCAAGGCGGGCGCCGACGATTATGTGATCAAGGACGTCTCGGGAGAGTACTTCGAATTGCTCGCCGCGGCGGTGGAGCAGGTTCTGGAACGCTGGCGTCTGCGGCGGCAACGGGCCGAGGACGAGAAGGCCATCCGTGAGGCGCGGGATCAGGCCGAGATGCTGCTGCAGGAGGTCAATCACCGGATCGCCAACAGCCTCGGCCTGGTCGCCGCCATGGTGCGCATGCAGGCGTCGATCCTCACCGATCCGGGGGCGGTTCGGGCTCTGCACGAGGCCCAGACACGGATCACGGCGATCGCCGGCGTGCATCGCCATCTCTACGGCGCGCATCGGATCGGCCTGGTCGAGATCGACGACTATCTCGCCAACCTGGTGGGAGAGTTGCAGGATTCACTGGGTGGCGACGAGCGGTCCCACGAGATCCGGCTCACCGCCGACCGGCTCACCGTGGCGACCGACAAGGCGGTGTCGCTCGGGATCATCGTCGGCGAGTTGGTCACCAACGCGTTCAAATACGCCTACCCGGAAAGCCACGCCGGTGAGATCAGGGTCGCGGTCTCGCGTCGCGGTGAGGGACGGGCGCGCGTCGTGGTCGAGGACGATGGCATCGGTTTCGATCCGAGCGCCCCGTTCAGAGGCAGCGGTCTGGGGTCGAAGATCGTGGCGGCGATGGCGGTGAACCTCGATGCCGAGGTCTGCCATGGTCCCGGCCCGATCGGCAGCCGTTTCACCATCGATTTCCCGGTCGATTGAGGACCGGGCGCCGAAGTTGGTGCGACCGATGGGCGTGGCTTCGGTCGGGGGGATCACCCATCGGTCGCGACCGGTCGTGCGCTTGCCGCTCGGGGGGGGCGGCGGGAGGCGTACGACGGTGGGGATGAGATCAGGGCGTCAGCCCCTCGCGAGGCGATCAGAAGATCGCCACGACCTCACTCGGCGGGCCGCCCTCGGCGGTCTTGAAGACCACGGAGCAGGCCCGCGGTGGGCAGGGGTCGGCGGCGAAGAGGGTCATCGGCGAAGCGAACAGAGACAACGCCGTCGCGTGGAACGAGTTGCCCTCGCCGGCGAAGGCGAGCGCCGATGCGCCGACGACGAATGTCGTCGCGATGGCCAGTTTTCTTGCGATCTTCATGTGGCAGCTCCCGATGGTGCTTGCGGTCACATGAGGACAACGTGCGAGACGGCGAATGGTTTCGGGATCTCGGGAGAATTCGTAAAGAATTCGTGAAGGGCCGGATCAGGTGTCCGACATCGCGGCGGGATCGACGCCGGTGGTGGCCCGGTCGGGCCCGAAATCTCCAGGCGTGGCGACGGTCAGTTGTTCCATCAGGCGTTGACGGGCCCGGAAGACGCGGCTCTTGACGGTTCCGACGGCGCAGCCGGCGATCACCGCGGCTTCGGCATAGGAAAAGCCGGAGGCGCCCACGAGGACGAGCGCCTCGCGTTGATCGAGCGGCAGCGCCGCCAGGGCGCCGCGGAAGTCGGCGAGATCGAGGTGGCCGTGCTGCGCCGGGTTGGAGGTCAGTCGAGCGGCGGCATGGCCGTCGACGTCCTGCACTTCTCGGCGGCGTTTGCGATGCAGGCTGAAGAAGGAGTTGCGCATGATGGTGAAGAGCCAGGCGCGCAGACTGCTGCCCTCGGCAAAACTGTCGAACGCCGCCCAGGCCTTCATCAGGGTTTCCTGCACGAGGTCGTCGGCGCGGTCGAGATTGTGGGTGAGTGAGATCGCGAAGGCGCGCAGGGAAGGGATCTCGACGAGCAGGGCTTCCTTCAGGCGGGAGGCTTTGGCGCTCATGACTTCGTCTCCGGCTCCGGGTCCTCGTCCCTCTCCTTGCGCTCCAGTTGCTCCAACAACGTCTTGAAGCGATCGGGCACCGGCTCGGCGGCCAACTGATCGTAATAGGCGCGCAGTTTGCGCCCGATGTGTGCGCGAAGGTCGGGCCCCAGTGCGGCGCCGCGTTCGACTTCGTCTTTGGTCATCATGGGAGCAACTTTCTCGTGTCCTTCGGTATCGTCGGGGGCATGACGCCGGGCGGGGATGGCGCTGTCGATCGATTGCAGAACGCGGCATCGCGCGATGAGTTCCCCGACGAGATAAAATTTCTCGACGCGATGGAACCACCGGGTGCCCCGGCGCGTTTCTGCTCAGGGTGCCATCCCGCGTCGGCAATTCCGGTTTCAAGGCGAGGTCCGTCCGCACATGTCCATCACCGATCAGATCGCGCCGCAACTCCCCTTCCTGCGGCGTTATGCGCGCGCGTTGTCCGGCAATCAGACCAGCGGGGATGCCTACGTCCTGGCGATGCTGGAGATGCTGGTGGCCGACCAGAAGATCCTCGATCGCGATGATGATCCGCAGATCGCCCTCTACCGATTGTTCTCCCGTACCTGGAACTCGATGCCGCTCAATACCCGCGCCGATCCCGGCGTCGCCGCGGCAACCGCCGAGCGGCGGATCGAGGCGATCACCCCGATGCCGCGACAGGCGTTCCTGCTCACCGCGGTCGAGGGCTTCAGCGCCACCCAGGCCGCCGCTATACTCGACATCGACGCGGCGCGGCTGTCCGCTCTCCTCGACGCCGCCGGCCGGCAGATCGCCGCGCAGGTCTCCTCGCGCGTTCTGATCATCGAAGACGAACCGATCATCGCCATGGATCTCGATGCCCACGTCGTCGGTCTCGGGCATACGGTGGTCGGCAACGCCCGCACCCGCAAGGAAGCGGTGGCGATGGCCAAGGCCGAGCATCCCGGCCTGGTGCTGGCCGACATTCGCCTCGCCGACGGCAGCTCCGGCCTGGACGCGGTCAACGACATCCTCGAATCCTTCGCCGTCCCGGTGATCTTCATCACCGCGTTTCCGGAATCTCTCCTCACCGGCCAGCGTCCGGAACCCACCTTCCTGATCGCCAAGCCCTTCCGTGAGAGCACCGTGAAGGCGGTGGTCAGCCAAGCGTTGTTCTTCGGCGAGCCGGCCGCGACGCGACCGCGTCGCAGCGCATGAGACGGTTCGGATCGGCGGCAATTCGGCCCGCGTCGACGAGGGTGGTCCGGTGATGGGCTCGTCCGCGGTCGTTCTCCATGTGATTTCCGGATGGATCATCGGCTCGACCTGCATCTGCGCCGCCGTCGCGATCGCGTGGTTCGCGCGCAAGTCTCGCGGCCCGGGCGACGATCTTCGCCGCGTCGCCTGGTCGGCGGGTCTCTTCGTCCTGGCCGTCGGCATCACGCGGGTGATCGACGGGACCATCGGCCGAGCCCCGGACGATCGGCTGCTCGCCTTCATGGAGGCCGCCACCGCCGTGCTGGCCCTGGTGGCGGCGATCGCCATCGGGCTGAAATGGCCCGGCCTGCTCGCCCTTTCGTCGTCGCGCGACCGCGCCGAAGCCGGCGGGCGGCACGTGGCCGAACGTGGTGAGAGGGTCGAGACGTCCCCCCGCCTCGACGCCGAACCGGCCCGCGTGGCGCGGCTGACCCGTGAACTGGCGGAGGCGAAACAGCGCCTCGAGGTCGCGCTGTCCTGCTCCCACGTCACCGTGTCCCAGCAGGACGAGGACCTGCGCTACACCTGGGTCCACAATCCCGCCGGCATGCTGCTGCCCGAGCGCCTGATCGGTCTCACCCCCGAGGAATGCCTGCCCCAGCCGGCCGCCCAGACCATCGTCGCCGTCAATCGGCGGGTTCTCGAGACCGGCATCCCCGAACGGTTCGAAGTCGCCCTGCGCGGCGGTGACGAGACCCACTGGTTCGACGAGCGGGTCGAGCCGCTCTCGCGCGACGGTCGCATTTCCGGGGTGGTGTCGGTGGCGGTCGACATCACGCCGCAGAAGCAATACGAGCTGCATCTGCGTGACCTGCTGCGCGAGATCACCCATCGTTCGAAGAACCTGCTCTCGGTGGTGCAGGGGATCGCGCGCCAGACGGCGGAGACGGTCGAGACGCTGCCGGACTTCATCACGCGTTTCGGCGCCCGCCTGCAGGCCTTGTCGGGCGCCCACGAACTCCTCGTCGGGCAGGCCTGGCACGGCGCCGAGGTGCGCGAACTGATCGCGCGAGAGTTCAGCTCCGAGTACCCGGCGCTCGCGGCGCAGGTCGCCCTCGACGGCGAGCGCGAGCTCCTCGGGCCGGAGGCCGCCCAATACGTCGCGCTGGCGATCCACGAGATGGCGACCAACGCCTCCGTTCACGGCGCGCTGTCGGTGGTCGGGGGAAGTGTCGACGTGTCCTGGCGCCGGGTGACGGTTGCCGATCAGCCGATGCTGGAGCTCGTCTGGAGCGAGAGCGGCGGGCCGCTGGTGTTCGAGCCGCTTCGTCGCGGCTTCGGGCGCACGATGGTCGAGCGTCTCGTGCCGCGCGCCGTCGAGGGAACTTCCGAGATCGTCTTCGACGAGGACGGCCTGCACTGGACGCTGCGCCTTCCCCTCGCGCGCCTCGGCGGCTCGCCGCCACATCGACACGGCCGAACCGATTGACCGAGGCACGTTCGACGGCGCCCGCGCGGATGAGACCGCCGTTCGGCGAATTCTCGTGAGCAGCGGCGTGCGGGGAGAACCCTAGAGCCGTTTCCGATCTGATTGCATCAGTTCGGAAACGGCTCCGGCTCATCGTTGGAGCAAGTTCTCATCGACCGGACTGATTCAGTCCGGTCGGAACATGCTCTAGTGGTTCGATCGAGACGGATGGTTCCGTCGACGAGACGGGCGAGGGCGAGCGGTGAGAAGTATGCCGAACTCGTGACTTTCCGGCGCTTCCGCTGCGACCAGTGGGTTCGAAGCAGACTGAACCAGCCCGAAAATCGCGGACTCCATGGTCCACCGCCGAAGCGCTTCGGCGATCGGCCGTTCGGACTGGTTCCTCTATTGCCCCTTCGGACGGCGATAGAGGAACCAATAGACCGCCCCGACGAGGAGCGCGCCTCCGACCCAGTTGCCGAAGGTGACCGCGACCAGGTTGATCAGGAAGCCGGAAACCGGAATGACCGGACGCGTGGCGGCGCCGAGGTCGGCCCAGAACGATTGCGGCGCCCAGGTTTCGATCATCAGGCCGAGCGGCACGAAATACATGTTGGCGACGCAGTGCTCGAAGCCGGCGGCGACGAAGGCGGAGACCGGAAAGGTGATCGCCAGGATCTTGTCGGTGACCGAGCGGGCGCTGAGCGCCAGCCAGACCGCGAGGCAGACCAGGACGTTGCACAGGATCGCCAGGAAGAAGGCCTCCGTCGGCGGCAGCGAGCTCTTGGCGGTGGCGAGGTAGAGAGCGGTGGAGCCGACCGCGCCGTGGCCGAACTTGTATTGGCCCGACAGGAAGACGATCGCCGCCGTCGCCGCCGCGCCGACGAAATTGCCGAGCCACACCGTCGTCCATACCCGCAGGAGTTCGCCGAGCCGCAGCCGTCCCGAGGCCCAGGCCATCACCATCAGGCAGTCGCCGGTGAAGAGCTGGGCACCGCCGATCAGGATCAAGACGAGGCCGAGCGAGAAGACGCCGCCGCCGAGGAGGCGGGTGACGCCATAGGAGAGATGACCCTCGGCCCCCGACATGACGACGGTGGCGAAGAGCCCACCGAGCGCGATGAAGGCGCCGCCGAGGATGGCGAGAACGAGGAGGGTCGCGGTGTCGTAGTGCGCCTTCTTGACGCCGAGGTCTTCCGCTTCCCGGGCGATCGCATCGGGCAGCAGGGCTTCGAGACGCGGGCCCGCGACGACCGACGCCGCGTGATTGCCGGGCGCTCCGTCACCGTGACGATCCATTGCAGACGTCCTTCATGGAAGTGCGGAGGGCGGGCCGTCGCGCGCCCTCGCGATGGGGTCCCGTCGGGCCGACGGTCGAGGCCCTCGCGGGCTCGGCCTCAGCCCTTGAGGATGCTCGAGCCGGCGTAGCGGGCGGCGCTGCCGAGTTGCTCCTCGATGCGCAGCAGTTGGTTGTACTTGGCGAGCCGGTCGGAACGGGCGAAGGAGCCGGTCTTGATCTGACCGCAGTTGGTGGCCACCGCCAGATCGGCGATGGTGGAGTCCTCGGTCTCGCCGGAGCGATGCGACATCACCGAGGTGTAGCCGGCGCGGTGGGCCATCTCGACCGCCTCGAGCGTCTCGGTGAGCGAGCCGATCTGGTTGACCTTGACCAGGATCGAGTTGGCGGTGCCCTGGCGGATGCCGTCGGCGAGGCGGCTGGTGTTGGTGACGAAGAGATCGTCGCCGACCAACTGCACCTTGTCGCCGATCAGGTCGGTCAGCGCCTTCCAGCCGGCCCAGTCGTCCTCGGCCATGCCGTCCTCGATCGAGACGATCGGGTAGAGCGAGGCGAGTTCGGCGAGATAGGCGGCCTGCTCGGTCGAGCTGCGGGTGACGCCTTCGCCCTCATAGACATAGGCGCCGTTCTTATAGAACTCGGTGGCGGCGCAATCGAGCGCCAGGAAGATCTCCTTGCCGGGTTTGAAGCCGGCCTTTTCGATCGCCTGGAGCACGAAGTCGAGGCCGGCGGTGGCCGACGACAGGTTGGGGGCGAAGCCGCCCTCGTCACCGACGTTGGTGTTGTGGCCGGCCTTCTTCAACTCGCTCTTCAGGGTGTGGAACACCGTGGCGCCGGCGCGCAGCGCTTCCGAGAAGGTGTCGAAGCCGGCCGGGACGATCATGAACTCCTGGAAGTCGATCGGATTGTCGGCATGGACGCCGCCGTTGATGATGTTGGCGAGCGGCACCGGCAGGACGCGGGCGTTGGGGCCGCCGAGGTAGCGGTAGAGCGGCAGGCCGATCGAGGCGGCGGCGGCCTTGGCGACGGCGAGCGACACGCCGAGGATGGCGTTGGCGCCGAGACGGGCCTTGTTGGGGGTGCCGTCGAGGGCGATCATCGCCTCGTCGATCTGGATCTGATCGCCGGCGTCGAAGCCGTCGATGGCGTCGAAGATCTCGGTGTTGACGGCATCGACCGCCTGGAGGACGCCCTTGCCCAGATAGACCGCGGCGTCGCCGTCGCGCAGCTCGACGGCTTCGTGGGCGCCGGTCGAGGCGCCCGACGGCACGGCGGCGCGGCCGAACGAGCCGTCTTCCAGGGTGACGTCGACTTCGACCGTGGGGTTGCCACGGCTGTCGAGGATCTGGCGGGCGAGGATGTCGACGATGACGGTCATGACTGGGGTCCCTTTCTCGGGAACGGATCGCCCGGTCACGGATCATGACGGGCGGGAAGGCCTTCCCCGTTCAAGCGACGTTGAGGCCGTGGTTTCGGAAGATGGCTCGGGTCTGGTCGATGAGCTCTCGGCTCGGCGGTTCGGTGTCGGCGAGGGTGTAGGGGATGCCGGCTTCGTCCCATTTGAACTCGCCCATCTTGTGGAAGGGCAGGACGTCGACGCGTTCGATGTTGCCGAGGCGGGCGGCGTAGGCCGCGAGCCCTTCGATCTCGTCGAATTTGTCGGTGACGCCGGGCACCAGCACGTAGCGCAGCCACACCGGCTTCTTCATCTCGGCCAAGCGCTCGGCGAAATCGAGGGTCGGTTGCAACGCCACCCCGGTCAGCGCGTGGTAGGTCTCCTCACTGAAGGCCTTGATGTCGAGCAGCACCAGATCGACATCGGCGAGCAGGTAGTCGTCGGCATGGGTGCCGAGGAAGCCGGCGGTGTCGAGCGCGGTGTGGAGACCCATCTCCTTGCAGCCGCGCAGGATGGCCGCGGTGAAGTCGGGCTGGACCAGCGGTTCGCCGCCGGTCAGCGTCACCCCGCCCTTGGCGTGGATCAGAAACTTGGCGTAGCCGGCGATCTCGCGCAGAACCTCGCGCGAGGTGGTCGGCGTGCCCTTGTGCATGTGCCAAGTATCGGGGTTGTGACAGTAGCGGCAGCGCAGCATGCAGCCCGACAGGAACAGCACGTGGCGAATGCCGGGACCGTCGACGGCGCCGCCGGCCTCGGTCGAATGCACCCAACCGCGGATCGCCGGACGCACCGCGCGCAGGCCCGAAGGCTGGCGCGTGGTGGTGTCGTAACCGGCGAGGGGCGGTCGCTCAGTGGAGGCCATGGAAGGTCCGAGAAATGACGTCGAGCTGCTGCTCGCGCGTCAGCTTGATGAAGTTCACCGCATAGCCGGAGACCCGGATGGTCAGCTGCGGGTAGAGCTCGGGATGGTCCATCGCATGCAACAGCGTCTCGCGATCGAAGACGTTGACGTTGATGTGGTGGCCGCCCTGGAAGAAGTAGCCGTCGAGCAGACCCGTGAGATTGCCCACCCGCTCCGTCTCGCCGGCGCCGAGCGCCGAGGGGACGATGGTGAAGGTGTAGGAGATGCCGTCCTGGCTGTGCTTGTAGGGGAGCTTGGCGACCGAGGCCATCGAGGCCACCGGCCCCTTGACGTCGCGCCCGTGCATCGGGTTGGCGCCCGGCGCGAAGGGCTGGCCGGCCTTGCGGCCGTCCGGGGTGTTGCCGGTCTTCTTGCCGTAGACGACGTTCGAGGTGATGGTCAGAACCGACATGGTCTGCAACGAGTTGCGATAGGTCTTCTGCTTGCGCAAGCACCCCATGAAGGTTTCGACCAGCCAGATGGCGATATCGTCGACCCGGTCGTCGTTGTTGCCGAAGGCCGGGTAGTCGCCCTCGATCTCGAAGTCGTGGGCGAGGCCCTTGTCGTCACGGATGATCTTGACCTTGGCGTATTTCATCGCCGACAGACTGTCGGCGGCGACCGACAGGCCGGCGATGCCGCAGGCCATGGTGCGCAGGATGTCGCGATCGTGCAGCGCCATCTCGATCCGCTCGTACATGTACTTGTCGTGCATGTAATGGATCGTGTTGAGCGCGCCGACATAGACCTTGGCCAGCCAGTCCATCATCGGCATCAGCTTGGCCTTGACCTCGTCGTAGTCGAGGACGTCGCCGCTGACCGGAGCGAAGGTCGGGGCGATCTGCTCGCCCGACTTCTCGTCGCGGCCGCCGTTGATGGCGTAGAGCAGCGTCTTGGCGAGGTTGGCGCGGGCGCCGAAGAACTGCATCTGCTTGCCGATCCGCATGGCGGAGACGCAGCAGGCGATGCCGTAGTCGTCACCCCAATAGGGCCGCATCAGGTCGTCGCTCTCGTACTGGATCGACGAGGTGCGGATCGAGGTCTGGGCGCAATAGTCCTTGAAGCCCTTGGGCAGGGCATCGGCCCACAAGACGGTGAGATTGGGCTCCGGCGCCGGACCCAGCGTCTCCAGGGTGTGGAGGAAGCGGAAGCTCGACTTGGTGACCAAGGGACGTCCGTCCAGCCCCATGCCGCCGATCGACTCGGTGACCCAGGTCGGGTCGCCGGAGAACAGCTGGTCGTATTCCGGCGTGCGCAGGAAGCGGACGATGCGCAGCTTCATGACGAAGTGGTCGATCAGTTCCTGGGCCAGGCCCTCGTCGAGGGTGCCCTCGGCGATGTCGCGTTCGATGTAGACGTCGAGGAAGCTCGAGACGCGGCCGAGCGACATGGCGGCGCCGTTGGATTCCTTGACCGCGGCGAGATAACCGAGATAGGTCCACTGGATCGCTTCGCGGGCGTTCACCGCCGGCTTCGACAGGTCGAAGCCATAGGACTTGCCCATGACGACCAGTTCCTTCAAGGCCCGGGTCTGTTCGGCGATCTCCTCGCGCAGGCGCAGCGTCTCCTCGTCGAGGGTCGCGACCTCGAGCGACGCGCCTTGCGCCTTCTTGTCCTCGATCAGCCTGGCGACGCCGTAGAGGGCGACGCGGCGATAGTCGCCGATGATGCGGCCGCGGCCGTAGGCGTCGGGCAGGCCGGTGATGACACCGGACTTGCGGCACTTGAGCGCCTCCGGGGTGTAGGCGTCGAAGACGCCGTCGTTGTGGGTCTTGCGGATCGACGGGAAAACCTTGTCGAACCACTCCTGGCCCTTGAAGCCATAGGCGTCGAGGCCGTTCTTGACCATGCGCCAGCCGCCGAAGGGCATGATGGCGCGCTTCAGGGGCGCATCGGTCTGCAGGCCGACGATCTGCTCGAGCTCGCGGTCGATGTAGCCGGCGCCGTGGCTGACGATCGAGGCGACCACCGATGCGTCGACGTCGAGGACGCCGCCGCGATCGATCTCGGCCTTCAAGAATTCCTTCAGCTTCGCCCACAGCGCCTCGGTGCGCGCCGTCACCGGCGCCAGAAACGCCCCGTCACCGGTGAAGGGCGTGACGTTCTTCTGAATGAAGTCGCGAACGTCGACATCCCGGTTCCAGGCGCCGCCGGCGAAATCGCGCCAGGGATCGGAGGCGGATACGAGAGGGGTCTCGGCTTCGGCAGTTTCGCGCGGCTGAATGTTCATGGCTCTCACCTCGTCGAAGGTGCGGTAGGACCACCGTCGTCCCGCGTCGCACCATTCGCTGTCCCGGATGCGTTATAGAACTTTAGTCTCGGTGACGTCAGGGACGCCCCTTATTGCGACCCTCATTGCGGCATGGCCGGCATGTCCGTCGCGTCGACGGTGGCGATCCGCAGCACGTTGGTGGACCCGGTCACACCGTCGCCGGAGGTGACGACGATGAGATCGCCGATCGCGCCGATGCCTTCGGCCAGAGTATTGTGCATGGCGCGGCGGATCTTTTCCTGGAAACCATCGGGCACCGGACCGAACACCGCGTGAACGCCATAGGCGAGCATCATACGCCTGGTGATGGCGATGCTGCGAGCCATGCACAAGATCGGCATTTCCGGCCGTTCGCGCGCCACCCGCAGCGTCGTCGAGCCTGACGTGGTGTAGGTGGCGATCGCCACGGCGCCGAGCGACTCGGCGACCTGGCGGGCGGCGGCGGTGATGGCGTCGGAGGGCGTGGCGATGCGCGGCGGGGCGCGCTGGGCGTCGCTCGTCTGGCGGTAGATCGGGTCCCTCTCGACCCGCTGGGCGATGCGATCCATGATCGTCACCGCTTCCAGCGGATAGGCGCCGGCGGCGGTCTCGGCCGACAACATGACCGCGTCGGCGCCGTCGAAGATCGCGGTGGCGACGTCGGAGGCCTCGGCGCGGGTGGGCGCCGGGTTGGTCACCATCGATTCGAGCATCTGGGTGGCGACGATCACCGGCTTGCCGGCGCGACGGGCCTCGCGGACGATGGTCTTCTGCAGGGTCGGCACGTCCTCGGGCGGCATTTCGACACCGAGATCACCACGGGCCACCATGATGCCGTCGCAGAGCTCGACGATCGCCTCGAGATGATCGATCGCCTGCGGCTTCTCGATCTTGGCGAGCAGGGCGGCCCGACCGGCGATGAGGTCGCGGGCTTCGGCCGCGTCCTCGGGACGCTGGACGAAGGAGAGGGCGATCCAGTCGACGCCGAGATCGAGGGCGAAGGCGAGATCGGCGCGGTCCTTGGGCGTCAGTGCCGAGATCGGCAGAGCGACGCCGGGGACGTTGACGCCCTTGCGGTCGGAGAGTGCCGTGCCGCTGATCACGCGGGTGAGGGCGTGGTCGAGGCTGCAACTCACCACTTCGAGCCGGACCTTGCCGTCGTCGAGCAGCAATTCGGCACCGGGCACCAGAGCGGCGAAGATTTCCGGGTGGGGCATGCCCACCCGGGTGGTGTCGCCGGGCTCCATCGACAGGTCGAGACGGAAGTCCTGACCGGCCGTGAGGGCGATGCGCCCGGCGGCGAAGGTGGCGAGCCGGAGCTTCGGCCCCTGGAGGTCGGCCATCACGCAGACCGGACGACCGGTGCGGCGCTCCAGATCCCGTAGGATTTCGTAGCGCAGGCGGTGGTCCTCGTGAGAGCCGTGGCTGAAGTTCAAGCGGAAGACGTCGACCGCCCGTTCGAACAACGCGGCGACGATCTCGGGCGTCGACGACGCCGGTCCGAGCGTCGCCACGATCTTGGTCTGCCGGCGTCGGAGGATGTGCGGCAGGGCGTCGGTCGTCACTGTCGAAAGGCGGGCGTTCATCTCAGATCAGCTTTCCCATGGCGACGGCGGTGTCGGACATGCGGTTGGAGAAGCCCCACTCGTTGTCATACCAGGACAGGACCGAGCAGAAGGTGCCGTCCATGACCTTGGTCTGGTCGGTGTGGAAGATCGACGAATGCGGGTCGTGGTTGAAGTCCGACGAGACGTTCTTCTCGTCGGTGAAGCCGAGGATGCCGGCGAGCGGGCCGCGGGCGGCGGCGGCGCGGATGGCGTCGTTGATCTCGGCGACGGTGGTGGCGCGCTTGGCGATGAACTTGAGGTCCACCACCGAGACGTTCGGGGTCGGCACGCGGATGGCGAAGCCGTCGAGCCTGCCCTTGAGTTCCGGCAGCACCAGGCCGACGGCCTTGGCGGCGCCGGTCGAGGTCGGGATCATGCTGAGGGCCGCCGCGCGGGCGCGGTAGAGGTCCTTGTGCATGGTGTCGAGCGTCGGCTGGTCACCGGTGTAGGAATGAATGGTGGTCATCATGCCCTTTTCGATGCCGATGACGTCATTCAGGACCTTGGCGAAGGGCGCCAGGCAGTTGGTGGTGCACGAGGCGTTGGAGACGACCAGGTGGTCCTTGGTCAGCTTGTCGTGGTTGACGCCGTAGACGACGGTCAGGTCGGCGTTCTCGCCCGGCGCCGAGATCAGGACGCGCTTGGCGCCGGCGGTCAGCAGCGCCGCGGCCTTGTCGCGGGCGGTGAACAGGCCGGTGCACTCGAGGGCGATGTCGACGCCGAGCTCGCCGTAGGGCAGTTCGGCCGGGTTGCGGATCGCGGTCACCTTGATCGGGCCGCGGCCGACGTCGATGGTGTCGCCCTTGACGGTGACGGTGCCGGGGAAGCGACCGTGGACGCTGTCGTAGCGCACCAGATGGGCGTTGGTCTCCACCGGGCCGAGATCGTTGATGGCGACCACCTCGATGTCGGTGCGACCCGACTCGATGATGGCGCGCAGGACGTTGCGACCGATGCGACCGAACCCGTTGATGGCAACACGTACCGCCATGATGCTCTCCT
>JAFHCF010000146.1:0-16523 GCA_048497495.1 Prosthecomicrobium sp. | reverse complement strand
GTGTGGCCTCGCCCCCGCGCGTCGACCTTTCCCGTGCTCCGAGGATTTCCGCCGATGGCGTCCGCCGATACCGCAATGAAGCTTCGCCTCGGCGTCAACATCGATCACGTCGCCACCATCCGCAACGCCCGTGGCGGTTCGCGGCCCGATCCGCTGCGCGCCGCCCATCTCGCGGCCCATGCCGGCGCCGACGGCATCACCGCGCATTTGCGCGAGGATCGCCGCCACATCCGCGACGAGGACATCACCCGGCTGATGGAGGAGATCGCCCTGCCGCTCAATCTCGAGATGGCGGCGAGCGAGGAGATGCTGGAGATCGCGCTGCGCCACAAGCCGCATGCCGCCTGCCTCGTGCCGGAACACCGCGCCGAGCGCACCACCGAGGGTGGCCTCGACGTGGTCGGCGGCTTCAAGCACCTGACCCCGGTGGTCGGCCGCCTGCGCGATGTCGGCGTCCGTGTCTCGCTCTTCATCGAGCCCGATATCGCCCAGCTCGACGCCGCCCGCCGCCTCGGCGCGCCGGTGGTCGAGCTCCACACCGGGCGCTACTGCGATCTCTTCGAGGCCGGCGATCGCCGTCTGGTCGGGATCGAGCTGCAACGCATCCGCGCCGCCGCCCGCCACGGCGCCGGCCTCGGCCTCGAGGTGCACGCCGGCCACGGTCTCACTTACGAGAGCGTCGGCCCGATCGCCGCCATCCCCGAGATCCGCGAACTCAACATCGGCCATTTCCTCGTCGGCGAGGCGATCTTCGTCGGCCTCGAGGCCTCGATCCGCGAGATGCGCCGCCTGATGGACGACGCCCGGCCGCGGTGAGCGCCGGTCGACAGGGGAGGGGAAGATGATCGTCGGCATCGGCTCCGATCTGATCGACATCCGACGGGTGGAGAAGACGCTGGCCCGCTTCGGCGAGCGCTTCACCCATCGCTGCTTCACCGAGATCGAGCGGGCGAAGTCCGACCGCCGGACGAATCGCGCCGCCTCCTACGCCAAGCGCTTCGCCGCCAAGGAGGCCTGCTCCAAGGCGCTCGGCTCGGGCATCTCGATGGGGGTGGCGTGGCGTGATCTCGGGGTGGTGAACCTGCCCTCCGGCAAGCCGACCCTGGCGCTGACCGGCTGGGCCGAGCGGCGGCTCCTCGATCTGACGCCCGCCGGGTTCGTCGCCCGGATCGATCTCACCATCACCGACGACTTCCCGCTCGCCCAGGCCTTCGTGGTGATCTCCGCCTGGCCGGCGGACTGGCCGAATTCCTGAATGCCGGCGCCCCGGTGGGCCGCCTTCGCCGCGCCTTGTTGCGATGGGACGAAGGGCGGAGTATCACCTGCGCCACCGATAGGCCGAAAAACCGAGGCGATATGAGCGTGACCACCGAACCGAAGTCCGGCGACAGCGGCCTTGTCGAAACCGTCAAGGTGATCCTGCAGGCGCTGGTGTTGGCGCTGCTGGTCAGGACCTTCCTGTTCCAGCCCTTCAACATCCCCTCCGGTTCGATGAAGTCGACCCTGCTGGTCGGCGATTATCTCTTCGTGTCGAAGTTCAGCTACGGCTATTCGAAATACTCCTTCCCCTATGCGCTGGCGCCGTTCTCCGGCCGCGTCCTCGGGTCGGAGCCGAAGCGCGGCGACGTCGTCGTCTTCAAGCTGCCGCGCGACAACGAGACCGACTACATCAAGCGCCTGATCGGCCTGCCCGGCGATCGCATCCAGGTCGTCCGTGGTCTGCTCCACATCAACGGCGCGCCGGTCGGGCTCGAGCCGATCACGCCCTTCGTCGAGGCGGGTCGCTACGGCGGCAAGACCACGCTCCAGGCCTTCAAGGAGACGCTGCCCGGCGGCGTCTCCCACACGATCCTCAAGGCCACCGATCTGGGCTACGCCAACAACACCCCGGAATTCGTCGTCCCCGCCGGCCACTACTTCATGATGGGCGACAACCGCGACAACTCCCAGGACAGCCGCTTCCTCGACGCGGTCGGCTACGTGCCGGCCGAGAACCTCATCGGCAAGGCGCAGATGGTGTTCTTCTCGATCGCCGACGGGGCGACCCCCTGGGCGGTATGGACATGGCCGTGGGAAGTGCGCTGGAGCCGCTTGGCGAACATGCTATGAGCAACGATCCCGCCGTGCTCGCCACGATCGAGGAACGCATCGGCCACCGTTTCGCCGATCGCTCGCTCCTGGCGCGCGCCCTGACCCATACCTCGGCCGTCGGCGCCGCCGCCGACAGCTACCAGCGCCTCGAGTTTCTCGGCGATCGCGTCCTGGCGCTGACCGTCGCCGGCATGGTCTACCGCGCCTTCCCGCAGGCCGACGAGGGTGAACTCGCCCGCCGCCTCAACGCCCTGGTCAAGCGCGAGACCTGCGCCGAGGTCGCCCGCGAGTTGGGGCTCGGCGAGGCCGCCCGTCTCGGCTCCGGCGAGGACCAGTCGGGCGGACGCGCCAAGAGCGCCATCCTCGGCGACATCGCCGAGGCGGTGATCGCCGCCGTCCACCTCGATGCCGGCTTCGAGCCGGCCCGCGCCTTCGTCGAGCGGCTGTGGAGCGGGCGGATGATGAGCGCGCGCGGCCCCTTGCGCGACGCCAAGACGACGCTGCAGGAATGGCTCCAGGGCCGCGGCCTCGCCGCGCCGGCCTATCGCCAGGAGTCGCGCTCCGGTCCAGATCATGATCCACTCTTCACCATCGCCGTCGACATTGCCGGCGCGGATGGGGCGACCGGCACCGGCCGCTCGAAGCGCGAGGCCGAGCAGAACGCCGCAACCCGCGTGCTGGTCCGCGAGGGCCTCTGGAAGGATACCGATGTCTGAAAACGAAGACCGCGACGCGCCCCCTCCGGCCGCACCGGCCGCGAAACCCGTGAAGGTCCCGCCGCAGGAACCCGCGTGGAAGACCCGCGCCGGCTTCGTCGCGCTGATCGGCGCCCCCAACGCCGGCAAGTCGACGCTGCTCAACCAGCTCGTCGGCACCAAGGTGTCGATCGTCACCCACAAGGTGCAGACCACCCGGGCGCTGATCCGCGGCGTCTGCATCGAGGGCGACGCCCAGGTGATCTTCGTCGACACCCCCGGCATCTTCCGCCCGCGCCGCCGGCTCGACCGCGCCATGGTGACGACCGCCTGGGGCGGGGCGGCCGACGCCGATGTCGTCGCCGTGCTGCTCGACGCCAAGAAGGGCTTCGACGAGGCCGGCAACCGCGTCTTCGAGGATCTCGACAAGGTCCGCCGCAAGAAGATCCTCATCCTCAACAAGGTCGACCTCGTGCGCCGCGACACGCTGCTGGCGCTGACGGCGGAGGCCAACGCCCGGGCGCAGTTCGATCGCACCTTCATGGTCTCGGCGATGAACGGCGACGGCGTCGCCGATGTCCTGACCTGGCTCGCCGGCGAGATGCCGCCCGGCCCCTGGCTCTACCCGGAGGACCAGATCTCCGACCTGCCGATCCGCCAACTCGCCGCCGAGATCACCCGCGAGAAGGTCTTCCTCCGCCTCCACGACGAGTTGCCCTACGAGAGCACGGTGGAGACCGAGCAGTGGAAGGAGCAGAAGGACGGCTCCGTCCGCATCGAGCAGACGATCTACGTCGCCCGCGACAGCCAGAAGGCGATCGTGTTGGGCAAGGGTGGCGAGACCATCAAATGGGTGTCGATGGCGGCCCGCAAGGACATCGCCGAAGCCGCCGACAAGCCGGTCCACCTCTTCCTCTTCGTCAAGGTCCGCGAGAACTGGTCCGACGACCCCGAGCGCTATCGCGAGATGGGGCTGGAGTTCCCCAAGGGGTGAAGGGCTCGGCCCGTGTAGGGTGATCGCCCATGGAATGGATCGACACCGGCCTGGTTCTGGGAACCCGTCGGCTCGGCGAGGCGGATGCTCTGGTCGAGTTGATGACCCGTGACCACGGCCGCCATCTCGGGGTGGTCAAGGGCGGGCGCTCGAAGCGTTGGGCGGCGGTGTTGCAGACCGGCAACCGGCTCCGCGCCACCTGGCGCGCCCGCCTCGACGAACATGTCGGCACCTTCGTGGTCGAGCCGATCGACGCCCGTGCCGCCGAGCTGATGGGAAGTCCGGTGGCCCTCAACGGCGTCCAGACGCTCGCCGCCCACCTGCGCCTCCTGCCCGAGCGCGATCCCCACCCGGACCTCTTCGAGGCGATGGCGGCGGTGATCGACCATCTCGGCGAGGCGCGGCTCGCCGGCGAGTTGATCGTGCGCTTCGAGATGGCGGTGATCGACGCGCTCGGCTTCGGCCTCGATCTCTCCGAATGCGCGCTGACCGGCGCGACCGCCGATCTCGCCTGGGTAAGCCCGAGGAGCGGCCGCGCCGCGACCCGCGCGGCGGGCGCGCCGCACGCGGCGAAACTTCTGGCCCTGCCGCATTTTCTCGCGGGCGAGGGGGCTTCCGAGCCGGCCGAATGGGGCCGCGCCGACATCGCCGACATCCTCGACGGGTTCCGGCTCACCGGCCATTTCCTGGCGCGCCACGTCTGGGGTCCGCGCGCTCAGGTGCCGCCGGCGACGCGCGACGGCCTGATCTCGGCCCTGACGCGCGCCGTCACTCCGAAGGCTTGAGCGGGCGGCCGAATTCACCGGTCCGCCGCACCAGGCGCCGGACCTTGAGGGGAACGGTCTCGCCGGCCTGCCACGCGACGTCGTCCGGCCGCACGACCATCGGGATCAGATCCCACAGCGGCGAGGAACTCTCGCCCGCCTCGCTCGGCGAGGTCGC
Source organism: Prosthecomicrobium sp. (assembly GCA_048497495.1). Taxonomy (GTDB): domain Bacteria; phylum Pseudomonadota; class Alphaproteobacteria; order Rhizobiales; family Ancalomicrobiaceae; genus JAFHCF01. The sequence goes on along the minus strand of JAFHCF010000146.1, from coordinate 11,801 downwards.
CGCCCGCTGGACGTCGAGCAGATCGCCGAAGGCGGCGGCCGGGATCGCCGGAGAGAAGAGATAGCCTTGATATTCGTGGCAGTTGCGCGCCTTGAGCCAGGCCAGCTGCTCCGCCGTCTCGACCCCTTCGGCGATGGTCTTGAGATCGAGCAGGTGGCACATACCGATGATCAACTCGGCCAGCGCCGGCTGCGTCTCCAGCGTCGCGATGAAGGATTGGTCGATCTTCAGCGTGTCGATCGGGTGGCGTTGGATCGTCGTGAGATTGGAATATCCGGTCCCGAAGTCGTCGATGGCGATCGAGAAGCCGAGCGCCGCCAGCGCCCGCAGGGTCTCCGCCGTGGTGGCGTCGTCGCCGACCAGCATCGATTCGGTGATCTCGATCTGCAGGCGGGCGGGATCGCAACCGGTCGTCGCGACGATGTCGGCGATGGTCGCCTTCAGATGGGGGTCGCGGAACTGCCGGGCCGAGAGGTTGACCGACACCGAGATGTCGTGCCCGGCCTCGCTCCAGGCCCGCTGCTGGGCCGCCGCCGCGCGCAGGACGTCGGCCCCGATCCGATCGATCAGGCCGGTCATCTCGGCGAAGGGAATGAAGGCGCCCGGCAGAACCATGCCGCGGGTCGGGTGATGCCAGCGCAGCAGGGCCTCCGCCCCGACGATACGATTGCCGGCGATCGACAGTCGCGGCTGGTAGTAGAGCTCGAACTCGTGGCGCTCGAGCGCCTTGCGCAGGCTCGATTCGAGCTCCATCTGCGCCTCGGCCTCCGCCTTCAGCGCCGCCGTGAACCCCACCCAGCGCCCACGGCCCTGTTCCTTCGCCGCGTACATGGCGAGGTCGGCATGCCGCATCAAGGTATCGAGATCGTGCCCGTCGTCGGGAAACGTGGAAAGGCCCAACGAGGCGGAAACCGTCAAGACGCGACCGCCGACGTCGACCGGTTCGTCGAGCGCCAGCAGGATGCGCCGCGCCACCGGCGCGCTGCGGCGCCCTCCGCGACCGAGCGCCAGACAGACGAAGAACTCGTCGCCGCCGAGGCGGGCGACGAAGTCCTCGGCGCGCACCGCCCGGGTGAGGCGCCACGCCACCTCCCGCAACAGGAGATCGCCGTGGGTATGGCCGAGCGAGTCGTTGATCGTCTTGAACCGATCGAGGTCGATGAACATCAACCCGATCCGTTCGCCCGCCGCCGCCGCCGCCTCGAGCCGACGCGCGACTTCGTCCATCAGCAGGGCGCGATTGGGCAGCCCGGTCAACATGTCGTGGTGGGCGAGGAAACGGACCCGCGCCTCGGCCTCCTTGTGGGCGGTGACGTCGGTCTCGCTGACCAGCCGCGCCGGCTCGCCGTTGACCGCATCCCAACAGTCATGCACCGAGACTTCGTGCCAACGGATGCCCTCGACCGTCCCGATCCGGGCGACCTTGGTCGCGCTCGCATGCCTCGAGAGTTCGCCGAGAAGGGTTCGATGGGCGTCGGTCTCGACGAAGCGCTCGGCCAGGGTCTCGCGGTCGCGGCTGGTCGAGCGGCGGGCCGCCGGGTTGCGATAGAGCGCTTGGCCGTCGAGGTCGTAGAGGGTGATCATCACCGGCGTGTGGAGCAACGCTTCGGCCGAGCGCAGGCGCTCCGGCGTGTCGTGGATCTCCGACAACACCTCACACAGCATCGCCATGCGGCCGTCCGCCAGCCGGTGCGGCGATATGGAGATGCGCAGGGTCGTCGGCTCGCCGCCCGGGTAGAGCGTCCACATCTCCGAGAAGCGCGCACCCGAACGTTCGAGGTCGGCCTGGAATTGCCGCAGCCGGTCGCGCACCGAGGCGGACATGTCGGCGCCGAGGTCGCGCCCGCGCAGGTCCTCGAGGCTCGACGCCCGCCAGAGCGCGATCGCCGCCGTGTTGGCCGCGACGACGCGGGCGCGGTCGACGTCGAACACCCAGAGCGGGGTCAGTAGGCGATCGGCGAATCCCGAGAAGTCGACGTTCCGTGAGGCGTCTTCGTCGAGCCTCGCGTCGGCCGAGGCGGGTTCGGTGGGCGGAGACGTCATTCGCAGGTCCATGCGTGCGGGCTGCTCGATCACAACGGTACCCGGCGGCGCCATGGGACCTCGAGCCGAATGTCGGTTCGGTGTGCTTAACCCAGGGTTAACGGGCTGCCTCTCCCTCCGATGGTCGTAGTCTTCCCGAGGGGCAGGGCGCGTGATCGCGCGGCGGCACGCCGGCCACGTCGCCGAAATTGCGGACGGGAAACGAGGACTTTCGCGTCGGCGCCGAAGTATCATGGCCGGAGTGGATGTGGAACACGAGAGTCGGCGGCCTCGCTCACGTCGTCGCGCGAGGCGCCATCGCACCCGAGGAGATCGTCGATGAGCGCGGACGCGGAGGATGCGGTGATCACCCGGCACCGCGATCTCGAGAAGATCGCCAACGCCGCGTTGAGGGCGGGGCGGGTCTCGATGGAATGCGGCGCCAACGTCCGGGCCGTCCACGACACCGCGGCGGCGATCGCCCGCGGTCTCGGCGCCGAGGACGTCGGGCTGCGCTCCGGCTATGCGTCGCTGTCGATCACGGTGAGCGCCGGCGAGAACACCATCACCCGCATGTCGGCCGTGGGGCGCCTCGGCGTCAACCAGCGCCTCGACACCGAGGTGCGCCGCTTCGCCGAACGGATCGGCGGCGGTGGCTCGACCCCGGCGGCGGTTCACGACGAACTCGACCGGATGCTGCGCGACACGCCGAAATACCCCGCCTGGGTCACCGCCCTGGCGACCGGCGCGGCCTGCGCGGCGTTCGGCCGCCTGCTCGGCATCGACTGGATCGCCTTCGTCCCCGTGTGGATCGCCGGCTCCCTCGGCCAGGATCTGCGCCACCGCCTCCTGTCGGCCGGCTTCAACGTCTTCGTCGTGGTCGGCATCATCGCCTTCGTCGCCGCGACGCTCGGCGGCATCGGCGCGCGGCTCGCCGGCTCCACGACGGTCGCCATGGCGATGATGGCGTCGATCCTCCTGTTGGTGCCAGGCGTGCCCGCCACCAACGCCCAGACCGACATCATGGACGGCTTCCCCACCGTCGGCAGCGCCCGCGCCGTCTGGGTGATCATGGTGATGGTCTTCGCCGCGACCGGCATCTGGCTGGCGCAGGCGCTGATGGGAGTGAAGATGTGATGGCCGTCCTCGATCTCGTCGCCGCCGCGGCGCCGCACATCCTCCATCAGGCCTTCTTCGGGGCGCTCGCCGCCTGTGGCTTCGGCGTGCTCTTCAACTTCGGCCTCCGCGCCCTCGTCTGGGCGACGGGCTTCGGGGCTCTGGCGCTGGCGATCCGAACCGTCGGCCTCGACGCGCGATGGAGCCTCGAGGCGGCGTCCTTCGCCGCCGCCTTCTCCACCGGCACCGTCGCCTTCGTGTTTCGCCGCCGCCTCGGCGCCGCCACCGACACGATCGCGCTCGCCGGCTGCATCCCGATGATCCCCGGCGCCTTCTTCGGCCAGGCGCTCCTCGGCTTCTTCGCCCTGACGGCGCCCGACGCGACCAATGTCGAATCGACGGTCTTCCTGTCGATCCAGGCGCTGCTGCGCGTCATCTTCACCCTCGGGGCGATCGGCGCCGGCCTCGCCGTCCCCGTGCATCTCCTGCGGCCGAGACGGCCGTGACGTCGACGTCGGCCCTCGTGCCCCGCCGCTTGCCCCCGACCACCCGACCGGGCTAACTCCTCTCATGGGAAAACGAGTGATTCCGCCCGGAAAGGGCGACGGCGACGACGAGGGGACCGGCGGCGAGGTGGTGCCGGTCAATCTGCGCGAGGCGCTCGAGGAGCGCTACCTCGCCTATGCGCTGTCGACCATCATGCACCGGGCGCTGCCCGACGTGCGCGACGGCTTGAAGCCGGTCCATCGCCGCCTGCTCTTCGCCATGCGCGAACTCCGGCTCGACCCCACCTCCGCCTTCAAGAAATGCGCCCGCGTCGTCGGCGACGTCATCGGCAAGTACCATCCGCACGGCGATCAGGCGGTCTACGAGGCCATGGTGCGCCTCGCCCAGGACTTCGCCCAACGCTATCCGCTGGTCGACGGCCAGGGCAACTTCGGCAACGTCGACGGCGATAATGCCGCCGCCATGCGCTACACCGAGGCGCGCCTCACCGACGTCGCCATTCTCCTGCTCGAGGGGCTCGACGAGGACGCCGTCGACTTCCGGCCGAACTACGACGGCTCCGAGGACGAACCGATCGTCCTGCCCGGCGCCTTCCCCAATCTCCTCGCCAACGGCTCCAGCGGCATCGCCGTCGGCATGGCGACCTCGATCCCGCCTCACAACGCCTGGGAACTGTGCCAGGCGGCGTTGAAGCTGATCGCCGCGCCCGAGGCCTCGGTCGAGGACCTGGTCGAGCTGGTGCCCGGCCCCGATTTCCCCACCGGCGGCATCATCGTCGAGGGGCGCGGCTCGATCCTCGAGAGCTACCGCACCGGCCGTGGCGGCTTCCGCCTGCGCGCCCGCTGGGAGAAGGAGGATCTCGATCGCGGCACTTGGCAGGTGGTGGTCACCGAGATCCCCTATCAGGTCGCCAAGTCCCGCCTGATCGAGAAGCTCGCCGACCTCATCAACGAGCGCAAGGTGCCGCTGCTCGAGGACGTCCGCGACGAGAGCACCCAGGACATCCGCGTCGTCCTGGTGCCGAAGAGCCGCAACGTCGATCCGGCGCTGCTGATGGAGAGCCTGTTCAAGCTCACCGAGCTCGAGTGCCGCATCTCGCTCAACATGAACGTGCTGTCGAAGGGCACCATCCCCGGCGTGCTCGGTCTCAAGGACGTCCTCGTCCAGTGGCTCGACCACCAGAAGGACGTGCTCGTCCGCCGTTCCAAGCATCGCCTCGGCGTCATCGAACGGCGCCTGGAGATCCTCGGCGGCCTCCTCGTCGCCTATCTCAACATCGACGAAGTCATCCACATCATCCGCACCGAGGACGAGCCCAAGCAGGTCATGATGGAGCGTTTCTCCATCACCGACATCCAGGCTCAGGCGATCCTCGACATGCGCCTGAAGAACTTGCGCAAGCTCGAGGAATTCGAGATCCGCAAGGAACACGAAGCGCTGACCAAGGAAGCCGAGCAGATCCGCACCCTGCTCGCCTCCGAGGACCGGCAGTGGAAGGTGGTGGCGCTCGAGATCCGGCAGGTCGCGGCGAAATACGGTCCCGAGACGCCGCTCGGCAAGCGCCGCACCACCTTCGCCGACGCCCCCGAGCACGACACCGCCGACATCAAGGAGGCGATGATCGAGCGCGAGCCGATCACCGTCGTCATCTCCGAGAAGGGCTGGGTGCGCACGCTGAAGGGCCACATCGACGATCTCACGCGGCTCGAGTTCAAGCAGGGCGACAAGCTCAGGATCGCCTTCAAGGCGGAGACCATCGACAAGCTGCTGGTCTTCTCCACCGGCGGCCGCTTCTACACGCTGGAGGCCTCCAACCTGCCCGGCGGCCGCGGCCACGGCGAGCCGATCCGCCTGCAATGCGACATGGACCAGGACCAGGACGTGCTCGACGTCTTCGTCCACGCGCCCACCCGCCGTCTTCTGGTGGTCGGCAAGCAGGGCAGGGGCTTCCGTGTGGCGGAGAGCGATGTCGTCGCCCAGACCCGCAAGGGCAAGCAGGTCCTCAACGTCGCGGCCGGCGACGAGGCCCGCCTCTGCGTCGAGGTGCCCGACGGCGCCACCCATGTCGCGGTGATCGGCGACAATCGCAAGCTGCTGGTCTTCTCGCTCGATCAGGTGCCGGAGATGAGCCGTGGCGCCGGCGTGCGCCTGCAGAAGTATCGCGACGGCGGCATCGCGGCGGTGAAGTGCTTCGTCGGCTCGACCGGCCTGACCTGGACCGACAGCGCCGGCCGCGGCTTCGCCCGCTCACTCGACGACCTGAAGGACTGGCTGGGAAATCGCGGCGACGCCGGCCGCCTGCCGCCGTCGGGCTTCCCCAAGACCAACCGCTTCGATCCGGCCTGAGGCGGCGAGGTCGGGGCACGCGCCTCTTACCTCGCCCCCGACTTTCGGCTAGACCATCGGCCTCGCTCAAGCTTCATTGAGGCCCGTCATGACCGTCGTTCCCGCCGAATTCCGCCTGCCGACCCTCGCCGACGTGCGGGAGGCGGCGGAACTGATCGCCGGCGCGGTGATGAAGACGCCGTTCCTGCCGGCGCCGCGCCTGTCGCAACTGACCGGCGCCGACGTCTGGGTCAAATACGAGAACCTCCAGGTCACCAACGCCTTCAAGGAACGCGGCGCCCTGGTGAAGCTCTTGTCGCTCACGCCCGAGGCCCGCGCCAAGGGCGTCATCGCCATGTCGGCCGGCAATCACGCCCAGGCGGTCGCCTATCACGCCACCCGGCTCGGCATCCCCTCGACCATCGTCATGCCGGAGACGACGCCGCACGTGAAGGTGACGGCGACGCGCGGTTTCGGCGCCCATGTGGTGCTCTACGGCGAGACGGTGGCGGAGGCGGAGGTCGAAGCGGAACGGCTGTGCGCCCGCGACGGCCTCACCTTCGTCCACCCCTACGACGATTTCGACATCATCCGTGGCCAGGGCACGGTCGCCCTCGAGATGCTCGAGGTGAAACCCGATCTCGACGTCATCGTCGTGCCGGTCGGCGGCGGCGGTCTCGCCGGCGGCATCGCCGTCGCCGCCAAGGCGCTGAACCCGCGCATCGAGATCGTCGGGGTCGAGACCCGGCTCTATCCCTCGATGTGGGCGGAACTGCGCGACCTGCCGGTCCATGCCGGCGGCACGACGCTGGCCGAGGGCATCGCCGTGCGCCGGGTCGGCAAGCAGACGTTGGCGATCGCCCGTCGCCTGATGGACGACCTCCTGCTGGTCGAGGAGAGCGACATCGAGCGCGGCGTCAACTACTTCCTGACGCTGCAGAAGACCATGGCGGAAGGGGCGGCCGGCGCCGCTCTCGCCGCCCTCCTGACCGCGCCGGAACGCTTCCGCAACCGCAAGGTCGGGCTGATCCTGTCGGGCGGCAACATCGACCCGCGCATCCTGTCGTCGATCATGGTGCGCGAGCTGGCGCGCGAGGAGAAGATCGTCGGCATCCGTCTGATCATCCCCGATCGGCCCGGCGTCCTCGGCGAGATCACCACCATCCTCGGCCGGATGGGCGGCAACATCCTCGAGGTCGAGCACCACCGCACCTTCCTCAAGGTGCCGGCCAAGGGCGCCACCCTCGACGTCGTCTTCGAGACCCGCGACGGGGCGCATGCCCAGGAGATCATCGCCGCGCTCGAAGCCCTCGACTACGTGGTCGAACGCCTGGAGCGGCCGGAAGCGCCGATGTGAGGCGGCTCACTCCGCCGCCAGCGCCTGGAAGCGGATGCCGCCCAGGCTGCCGTCGATCCAGGTGGCGTGGCCGGCGCAACAGCGGCCGTCGGCCATCCTGAGGCGCAGCGCGCTGCCGACCTCGTCGGGCCGAAGCCCCTTGATGCGGGCGCCGCCGTCGGAGATGTCCATCACCGTGACCTGACGCGTCTCGTTGCCGATCTCCATCTCGGCGGCGATCGACACGGGCTCGCGCGCCGCGCCGCGCCGCTCCGCGCCGCGCTCGATGTCGCCGATCCCCACCGACAGTTGCTCGAGCAGGTCGAGCACCTCCAGACTGGCTTGGTTGAGCTGGTCGAGGGCGACGAAGGCCTCGTCGGATTTGCCGGCGGCGTGGGCGGCGAGCGCCGCCTTGCCCGCGGCATGGACCCGTCGATGGGGGTCGACGAGGCCGGCATAGGCCGGCAGGGCGCGGAACTCGGGGTTGGAGATGGCGTCGTACCACTTGCCGAGCCGGCAACCGTGGTGATCGGGCATCGCCTCCGTCTTCCAGTCGTCGCGGCCGATCATCGTGTCGACCACCCGCTTCTTGAAGAAGACGTGATCGATCTTGGCCATCTCGCACAGCGAGCGGTCGGATTCGGCGTGGAACCACCCCTTGATCAGCGTGGCGAAGCGGTCGTTGTTCTCCTGCAGCTTGTCGACCATCGAGCCGAGCACGCCTTCGTTGGTCTCGGCGATGCCCGCGACCTTGACGACGCTCTCGGCGATCTCGCTCGACGCGCCCTTCTGCTGACCCAGAATGGTGGAGATCTCGGACATCTTGAAGGCGACGTTGCCGACCTGGCCGGCGATCGTCTCCATCGTCTCGGCGGCGCGGGAGATCGCGGCGCGGCCCTCGCCGACGGCGGTGGTGGAGCGCTCCATCGTCGTCAGGATGCCCGCCATGCCGGCGCGCAGCGCCGCGATCCGGCGGGTGATGTCCTCGGTCGACTTGGCCGTCTGGCCGGCGAGGTTCTTGACCTCCGTCGCCACCACGGCGAAGCCGCGTCCGGCCTCGCCGGCGCGCGCCGCCTCGATGGTGGCGTTGAGGGCGAGGAGGTTGGTCTGCCCGGCGATCCCCTCGATCACCGAGAGGATCTGGCCGATCTGATCCGACGCCTGGGCGAGTTCATCGACGTTGACGGCGGTCTCCGCCACCGCCTCGGCGATGTTGGCGATCGCCGTCGAGACGTCCTCGACCGCCGCGCGGCCGAAGCTCACGGTCGCGTCGGTCTCGCCGGCGTCGCGCGTGGCGCTCTGCGACGAGCGCGAGATCTCCTCGACCGAGGCGACCAGTTCGGCCGCCGCCGCCGAGATCGATTGGGTCGAATTGCTGACCATCTGGGTGTTGCGGTTCAGGTGGGCGAGTTGGATCGCGGTGATGTTGGCATCGGCCGCCATGCCGGCGGCATTGCGCAGATTGCTGAGATCCGCGCCCGCTTCCGCCTTCTTCGCGCGGTCGGTGTCGATGCCGTTCTCATAGGCGGTGTTGGAGAGGATCATGTCGGTGAAGACGCGATCGATCAGCAGGTCCACCGCCGCCGCATGGGCGCCCGGCGAAAAGCGGTGGCGCTTGGCCAGGTGCGGCAACAACTTCTTCAGAAGGAAGGCGTAACCGGCCATGTACCATCCGGAAGGCAGCCCGATCTTGACGTGAACTTCGCCGATGCGCGCCGATCGAGCCTCGACGTCGGCCGGCGGAACGGCCGCGAAGAGGGCACGCCAGTGATCGCCCTGCGCCTTGCTCAGGCGCTCTATTTCGCCCGGTTTGCCCAGACGGCCTCGAAATTGTGGGGTTGCCGACAGTCCGGCGTAGAAGTCCGCGAGGATCGTCGGGATGACGTCCTCGCAATCGCGCCACAGGTCTGTTCCTCGAGATCTCTTCCCATCGGACCTATGGAGGAACTTAGAAATTTCAGTCATTTTCAATTGAGTGGCCATGTTTGAGTCGCCCTCTCACAATCGCCCAGAGTAATTCGCGTAGAACTATCGAACATTCGCGGTTTACAAATCGTAAAACGTGCATCTCCAATTCGACGGCACGCGATGGGTGGGGAGGGCGGGCGTCGAGGCCTCACCCCTTGCGGCGCGGGCCGTGTCTCTCCATGTTCTGCGGGTCGGTCGTCGCGACGACCGTCGACGTCGACGCAGGTCTGGAGAACGAACATGAATTCGACGCAGCAGATCACCGTCCGCTGGGTCTTCGATCCGGCGCTCGAGCCCGATCTCTTCCAAGACGTCCTCAAGCGTCGCGCCATCGCCTATCTCTTCGACATTCTCGGCGTGTCGTTGCTCTGGGTGCTGGCGGCGATCGTCGTGTTCTTCCTCGGGCTGGCGACCTTCGGCTTCGCCTGGATGATCTATCCGGCGCTGTGGCCGATCCTCGGCGTGCTCTATACCGTCGCGACGCTCGCCGGCCCGGATGCCGCGACCCCGGGCATGAAGGCCATGGGGCTGTCGATGCGCACCGTCGACGGTCCGCGCCCCGACGCGCTGAAGGCGTTGATCCACGTGGTGGTGTTCTACGGCCTCACCGCGATGCTGACCCCGCTCATCCATCTTGTCGGCCTGTTCACCGCCCGCCGCCAGTTGATCCAGGACATGATCGCCGGCGTCCTGGTCATGGACGGCCGCGTGCTGGCGCTGACCGGGCGCTGAGGACCGCCGAAATCTCAGGTGAAATACTCGGCGCGGAGATCGATGCACGGTCTTCTCGCCGGGCTTCTTCCTGTTTATCTTGAATGCGAGGGATCGTCGGCGGGGAGCCGGCGCGAGGGTCGCGGGAGCCGAGGAGATGACGCAGCATCCGGTCGATGCCCCGCAGTTCTATCTGACGGCACCGGCGCACTGCCCCTATCTGCCGGGTCGACAGGAACGCAAGGTCTTCACCCATCTCGTCGGCATCCGCGCCACCGGCCTCAACGACGTCCTCACCCAGGGCGGCTTCCGTCGTTCCCAGAACATCGCCTATCGCCCGGCCTGCGACGGATGCCGGGCCTGCGTCTCGGTGCGCATCCGCGTCGACGACTTCCTCTGGTCGAAGGGCTTCAAGCGCAACCTGCGCCTCAACCAGGATCTGGTCGGCGCCGAGCAGGGACCGATGCCGACGTCGGAGCAATATTCGCTCTTCCGCCGCTATCTCGATGCCCGCCATTCCGACGGCGGCATGGCCGACATGACGGTGCTCGACTTCTCGATGATGATCGAGGATACCCACGTCGACACCACGGTGATCGAATATCGCCGCCATGGCCCCGATACCGCGATCACCGGGCGTGGTCACGGGCCGGTGGTGGCGGCGGCGCTGACCGACATCCTCTCCGACGGCCTGTCGATGGTCTATTCCTTCTACGACCCGGAGGCGGAAGCGCGCGGCCTCGGCACCTACATGATCCTCGATCACGTCCAGCGCGCGAAGCGGCGTGGCCTGCCCTACGTCTATCTCGGCTATTGGGTCGAAGGCGCCCGTAAGATGGACTACAAGCGCCGGTTCCTGCCGCAGGAACACCTCGGCCCGCTGGGCTGGACGGCTCCCGACGCGCTCGATCCGCCCGAGGGGTCCGACCTGCAGCCCTATTTCGGCGTCCCCGTCCCGCGCCGGTGAACCGCCGGCGTCATGGCGAAGGGCATCGGAAGCAACCTTCGGCATGCCCTCGACGGGCCGATGCGTCGGCATCCCGGGTCGTCGGCATCCCGGGTCGTCGGTATGAGGTCGTTCAACGATTGGGCAGGAAGCGGGCGAGCAGTCCGGGGACGAAGCGCGGCAGCAGGCCGGAGCGGTCGCCGGTGACGGCGGTGCGTGCCGCATCGAGACCGGCGAGCTTGGCGTGACGTCCCGCCGGCATCGAGGCGGCCTTGATCTCGGCGATGGCCTCGAGCGTGCCCCGGGCGACGAACTTGCGCCCGTCGCGCAGCAGCACCACCACCAGTCGATCGGCGCGGCCGTCGTTGCGCGGGTTCGCCTCGCCGGATCGTTTGGCCTCGTGGGCGTGGTCGCGCAGGGTGAAACCGTCGCGCTCGGCCCAGCGGGCGAGATACTCGCCGACCCGGCCTTCGCCGCTCTCCGCCACGCCGGCGACGGCATTTTCCAGGAAGATGTCCTCGACGACGCCGTCGACGGAGGTCAATCGCAGATAGGCCCGCCCCGCTTCCGAATAGCGTAGACGCACACTCTCCCGCTCGAAATCGCCGGAAACCAACTCGAACAAAGCCATTGGAGGAGCCCCCACTCCCGAACTCGCCGCCACCAAGGTCGTGGCCATCATACGCCGATCCGTCGTCGACGCCCGGAAATTTCACGAGATCGACACGAGATCTCCACAACTCGTCGAAATCGACGTTCGGACGGCAACCGAGCGGCGGTCGCGTCGAAATCGATGGAGGGGCGTCGACGAAGCATGAAGGGCCGAAAGGCCGTGGGGCGGGCGGACCGGCGGTCGGATACGAGCGAGCC
>JAFHCF010000145.1:0-13696 GCA_048497495.1 Prosthecomicrobium sp. | reverse complement strand
GAAGAAACTCGATCAGGACTGGTATCGCTGCAGGGCACTCGCCGAATCTGTGAAGACCTTGACTTGGCGATTCAGCATGAGGGCACACCCGTTCGTGGACGCGGATCTAATCGCCGTGCCGAAGGGCGCATTCCGCAACCAACTTCGCGTCATCCTGCAATCGAACCAAGCCATCGCGCAGGAGTTGATCACGCCGGAATCCGAGCAGGTATCGGATTCGATGCTTGAAATTCGCGCGCTCGGACTGACCGAGCGTATTACCTACTACACCAAAAGCCGGGTTGATGATCAGCGTCGGTGGTATGCGAAGAAATCTGCTTGGAATCGGCGAGTGCTTCGCATTTGGGTTGTGATCACCGTACTGATATATCTCACGGCAGCAATGTCATTGTATGCTGATGAGTTCTCGTATGGCTGGCTATCCCGCTTCTTTGATCCGTTGATCGTATTGGTCACGTCTGTGTTGGGCTGGATTCAGATGAAGCGACACAGCGAATTGACCGCCAGCTACAATCTAGCGGCGCATGAAATTGGGATCATCAAAGGCAACGCCGAAGCAGTTAAGACAGAGTCAGAGTTCTCCGACTTCGTAAACGAGGCTGAGCTTGCATTTTCCCGTGAACACACCCAATGGGTAGCTCGAAAGGACGCAAGCTAGGCTATACAGCTAGCTGACAAAATGCAGTGCTTAGGATGGATATTTCCTTGTGGAGTGCTGCCGGGCAGCACGCTTCGGGTTCAACTGTCGGGCGACCGCCGAAGCTACCGAGACCTGAAAGGGCGCTCGGATTGACATTCGAATTCAGCAAGAGCGTCTCGCGCCTAAAGTCGGCATTCGTTCTAATTTCTAACCCCGATGCTGCCCCCCCTCCCATCCTTGACATTTCCCCCCATCTCCCCTAAGCCCCGCCTCATTCCACACGCGTGGGCAGGGCGCTCGGTTCAGAGGTCATCCTCGGGGCCGTCAAGCGTCCTACCGGTGTTTCCGAAATCCTTCGGTCACATATCCCCACGCGGAGGCTCAACCGGTAAACAGGAGACACGGGCCCATGTCCTTGCCCGATTTCACCATGCGTCAGCTGCTCGAGGCCGGCATCCATTTCGGCCACCAGAAGCATCGCTGGAACCCGAAGATGGCCGACTACATCTTCGGCACCCGCAACAACATCCACATCATTGATCTGGCGCAGACGGTTCCGCTGCTGCATCAGGCGCTGAAGGCGATCTCCGACACCGTCGCGCGCGGCGGTCGGGTGCTGATCGTCGGCACCAAGCGCCAGGCTCAGGAGCCGGTCGCCGACGCGGCGCGTCGTTCGGCCCAGTACTTCGTCAACGCCCGTTGGCTCGGCGGCATGCTGACCAACTGGAAGACCATCTCCAACTCGATCCAGCGCCTGCGCAAGATCGACGAGATGCTGACGGGTGAGGCCGCCAACCTGATCACCAAGAAGGAGCGCCTGACCCTCGATCGCGAGCGTCAGAAGCTCGACCGCTCGCTCGGCGGCATCAAGGACATGGGCGGCCTGCCGGATCTGGTGTTCGTCATCGACACCAACCGCGAGGCCCTCGCCATCCAGGAAGCCAAGCGTCTCGGCATCCCGGTCGCGGCGATCCTCGATTCCAACTGCGATCCGGACGGCATCACCTATCCGGTCCCCGGCAACGACGACGCCGGCCGCGCCATCGCGCTCTACACCGACCTGATCGCCCGCGCGGCGATCGACGGTCTGTCGCGTTCGCAGGGCGACATGGGCGCCGACCTCGGCGAATCCGAAGTGCTGGTCGAAGAGCCGGCGCTGGCCGAGATCGCCGGCGCGTGATCGAAATCGACCGGCCCGCGTCACTTCGCGGGCCGGCCGTCATCATGCCGTCGTGGTCGACCCGGTTCGATCCGATGTGCCGCCGACCGAGCGGGGCGCACCCTCCCGTGCGACCTCTCGATCACCCTCGGCGGCGCGTCCCGACGGCGGGCGGATCCGGCCCCGGATCTCCTCGACGAGAGACGATCCGCTTTCCGACCGATTTCAGTCTGAAGAAGACTCCAGAGGCGAACATGACCACCATTTCGGCTTCCCAGGTGAAGGATCTCCGCGACAAGACCGGCGCGGGCATGATGGACTGCAAGTCGGCGTTGATCGAGAACGCCGGCGACATGGAGGCGTCGGTCGACTGGCTGCGTAAGAAGGGTCTGTCCAAGGCCGCCAAGAAGTCCGGCCGCACCGCCGCGGAAGGCCTGATCGGCGTCGCCACCGACGGCACCCGCGGCGCCGTCGTCGAGGTCAACTCCGAGACCGACTTCGTCGCCCGCAACGACGGCTTCCAGGCCCTGGTCAAGGGCGTCGCCGCCGTGGCGCTCGGCGCCGAGGGCGACGTCGCCAAGCTCGCCGCCGCCACCCTGCCGTCGACCGGCAAGACCGTCGCCGACTCGATCACCGACGCGGTCGCCACCATCGGCGAGAACATGCAGCTGCGCCGCACCGCGGCGCTGTCGGTCGCCGACGGCGTGGTCGCTTCCTATGTCCACAACCAGGTCTCCGACGGCCTCGGCAAGATCGGCGTCCTGGTGGCTCTCGAATCGACCGGTGACAAGGTCAAGCTCGCCGCGCTGGGCAAGCAGATCGCCATGCACGTCGCCGCCCACGATCCGACCCCGGCCGCCGTGCGCACCGAGGAGATCGACCCGGCGATCGTCGAGCACGAGCGCAAGATCTTCTCCGAGCAGGCGCTCGAGTCGGGCAAGCCGGCCGCCGTCGTCGAGAAGATGGTCGAGGGCCGCATCCGCAAGTTCTACGAGGAGGTCACCCTCCTCAAGCAGAACTTCGTGATGAACCCCGAACTGACCATCGAGGGCGTCGCCGCCGCCGCGTCGAAGGATCTCGGCGCGCCGGTCACCATCAAGGCCTTCGTCCGCATGGTCATCGGCGAGGGCATCGAGAAGGAAGTCGCCGACTTCGCCGCCGAAGTCGCCGCCGCCGCCGGCGTCTGATCGATCGTCGTCGCGATCTGAATTCCGAGGGGCGCTGGTGACGAACCGGCGCCCTTCGTGTATCCGGGCAGGCCAAGGGCAGGCGAATCTCTCCTCTCGGGAGTGGTTCCGTGCGAAATACGATCGGTGAGGGGATGAAATGAGCAACGGACTGGCCTGGAAGCGGGTGTTGCTCAAGCTCTCCGGCGAGGCGCTCGCCGGCGACCAGCCCCTCGGCATCGACACCGCCATCGTCGGTCGGCTCGCCGACGAGATCGCCGCCGCCCGCGCCATCGGCGCCGAGATCGGCGTCGTCATCGGCGGCGGCAATCTGTTTCGCGGCGCCTGGCTCGAGAAACAGGGCACCGACCGGGTCACCGGCGACCACATGGGCATGATGGCGACGGTGATGAACGCGCTCGCCATGCGCGAGGCGCTCCGGGCGCGCGGGGTCGAGGCGACGGTCTTCTCCGGCCTGCCGATGCCCACCGTCTGCGACACCTTCACCCAGCGCGACGCGGCGCGGGCCTTCGCCGGCGACGGCGTGGTGCTGTTCGCCGGCGGTCTCGGCACGCCCTTTCTCACCACCGACACCACGGCGGCGATGCGCGCCTCGGAGATGCGTTGCGACGCCATCCTCAAGGCGACCAACGTCGACGGCATCTACACCGCCGATCCGAAGAAGGACGCGGCCGCGACCCGTTTCGAGCGCCTCACTTTCGACGAAGCGATCCGTAGGGATCTCAAGGTGCTCGACACGGCGGCTTTCGCACTTGCCCGCGACAATGCGATTCCGATAATCGTGTTCTCGGCTCGCGAGCCGGGTGCGTTGATCGACGTCCTGAAGGGGAGCGGAAAGGCGACGGTGGTCGCCGGACGCGACTGACGGGGAGGGTGGCGTCGACGGAGGCCCGGCGACGAACGAATCCGGCGCTCCGGCCCGGGTGCGTCGCGATCTCATCCGAACGCCCGCAGGCGGCGAATCCGCGTCGCCGGGCGAATGCATCCGAGGAAACCCCTCCCGAGGACGTCCCATGGCACACAAATTCGACATCGAAGATCTCAAGCGCCGCATGACCCAGGCGGTCAGCGTCTACAAGGAAGAGCTCGGAGGTCTTCGCACCGGACGCGCCTCCATCCATCTCCTGGAGCCGGTGACGGTGGAGGCCTATGGCGCCCGCATGCTGCTCAACCAGGTGGCGACGGTGTCGGTGCCCGAGCCGCGCATGCTGCTGGTCTCGGTGTGGGATCGCGGCATGGCGCACGCGGTGGAAAAGGCGATCCGCGAGGCCAATCTCGGCCTCAATCCGATCGTCGAGGGCGCCACCATGCGGGTGCCGATCCCCGAGCTCAACGCCGAGCGCCGCAAGGAACTGGTCAAGGTCGCCCACAAATATGCCGAGGCCGCCCGCGTCGCGGTGCGCCACGTCCGTCGCGACGGCATCGACAGCCTGAAGAAGGCGGTCAAGGACGGCATGAGCGAGGACGAGGAGAACCGGCTCCAGGATCGCGTGCAGAAGCTGACCGACGAGACCATCGTCGAGATCGACAAGCTGCTCGCCGCCAAGGAACTGGACATCACCAAGGTCTGACGTCCCGCCGGCGGGACGGGCGGGCAGGGGATCGCCTGATGACGATGGCTTCGGAAGCGCCTCTCGGAGTACCGGCCGCCACGACGGGCGCCGTGCCTCGGCACGTCGCCATCATCATGGACGGCAACGGGCGCTGGGCGCTGGCGCGCGGTCTGCCGCGCACCGAAGGCCATCGCAAGGGCATGGAATCGGTCCGCCGGATCATCCGTCACGCCTCGCGGCGCGGCATCGGCCAGTTGACGCTCTATTCGTTCTCATCGGAGAACTGGCGCCGCCCGGCCGAGGAGGTCGGGTTCCTGATGGGGCTCCTGCGCTTCTTCATCCGCCGCGATCTCGCCGAGCTCCACGCCGAGAACGTGCGGGTCAAGGTGATCGGCGAGCGCGAGGGGCTCGCCCCCGACATCGCCGCCCTCCTCGACGAGGCCGAGGTGCTGACCCGCGCCAACACCGGGCTGACGCTCGCCATCGCCTTCAACTACGGCGGCCGCCAGGAGATCGTCGCGGCGGTCCGGGCGCTGGCCGAGAAGGTGGCGCGCGGCGAGATGGCGCCCGGCGACATCGACGCGGAGGCGATCGGCGCCGCCCTCCACACCGCCGACATGCCGGAACCCGATCTGGTGATCCGCACCTCCGGCGAGAAGCGGCTGTCGAACTTCCTCCTGTGGCAGGCGGCCTATTCGGAACTGGTGTTCTCGCCGGTGCTGTGGCCCGACTTCGACGAATCCGTCTTCGACGCGGCGATCCTCGAATACAATGCGCGCGAACGCCGCTTCGGCGGGATCGACGCGCGCCAGGGGGGACGATGACCGACGGTGTTTCCGCCCCGGCGGTCGACAAGGCGCGCGAGTTGAAGCTGCGCATCGCCTCGGCGGTCGTGATCGGGCCGATCGCGCTCGTCGTGACCTGGTGGGGCGGGGTGCCCTTCGGCATCCTCCTCGTCGGCTGTGCCGTGCTGATGATGGAGGAGTGGACGACCATCGTCATGGGCGGCTCGCGCGCGCCGCAGCGGCTCGCCCAATACGGCTTCGTCGGTCTCGCCGCCGCGGTCGCCGCCGCCGCCGTCCACGTCGGCGCCGCGCCGATCGCGCGCGTCGCGCTCGTCGTCGCCATTCTTCTCGCCATCGCCGCGTCGTTCTCGACGCTCGAGGCGCGCCGCCGGGGGGCGGACGCCGCGCGATGGGCACGGTGGGGCGCGGCCTATGTCGGCCTGCCGATCGTCGCGCTGATCGTGCTGCGCGCCGGGCCGCACGGGCTCTGGGTGGTGTTCTTCCTCTTCGCCGTGGTGTGGACCACCGACATCGCCGCCTTCTTCGCCGGCCGCGCCATCGGCGGGCCGAAGCTGTGGGCACGGGTGTCGCCGAAGAAGACCTGGTCGGGGGCGCTGGGCGGGCTCCTCGGCGCGGCGATCGTCGGCGCGGCGGTCGCTCATTTCGCCGGCGCGACCCGGCTACTGCCGGTGCTCGCGGTCGCGGCGGTGCTGTCGGTCGCCTCGCAGGCCGGCGATCTCTTCGAATCGGCGCTGAAGCGTCGCTTCGGCGTCAAGGATTCCGGTCGGATCATCCCCGGCCACGGCGGTATGCTCGACCGGGTCGACGGCCTCGTTGCCGCCGCAGTCGCGGCGATGATGATCGGCGCCCTGTTCGGCGGGGCGCATGATCCGGCGGCGGGCCTCTTCTTCTGGTGAGACGCCCCCTATGTTCCGATTGGCCACCGTTCGGTGGTTGTTCACGATTGCCATGCGAAACTGCGTGGCCGGGATGCGCGTCGAAGGCGCGAACAGAGGGTGACGATGGAAATCGTGCAGAGTGTCTTCTCGACGGTGACGGGCTACGGCCCGCCGTTCCTGTTCGTTCTGACCGTCGTGGTGTTCTTCCACGAATTGGGTCATTTCCTCGTGGCGCGCTGGTGCGGCGTCGGGGTGAAGACCTTCTCGATCGGATTCGGGCCCGAACTCGTCGGCTGGAACGACCGCAAGGGCACCCGTTGGCGCATCGCGCTGATCCCGCTCGGCGGCTACGTCAAGTTCGTCGGCGACGAGAACGCCGCTTCGACCCCGGATCGCGACGGGCTCGAGGGCATGAGCGCCGAGGAACGCGCCGTCTCCTTCCCGGTGCAACCGGTGTGGGCGCGCGCCGCGATCGTCGCCGCCGGTCCGATCGCCAATTTCCTGCTCGCCATCGCCATCTTCACCGTGGTGTTCGCCACCGCCGGTCGCATGGACATCGTTCCGCGCGTCGGCATGGTGTCGCCGGGGAGTGCCGCGGAGGCCGCCGGTATCCGCCAGGACGACATGATCGTGTCGGTCGAGGGCATGCCGATCGAGAGTTTCGTCGACATCATGCGGGTGGTCTCCATCCGCGCCGGCCTGCCGACCGACGTGGTGGTCTCCCGCGAGGGCAAGCGAATCGAAATGTCGGTGACGCCGCGCCTGCTCGAGGAGAAGAGCCGCTTCGGTGTCCAGCGCCGCGGCCTGCTCGGTATTCAGGCGAGCCGCGATCCCAAGGATCGGGTGCAGCGTCACTTCTCGCCGGGAGCGGCCTTCGTCGGCGGCGTCTCGGAGACCTGGTTCATCGTCGAGCGCACCGGAAACTACGTCGCCGGCCTGTTCTCGGGGCGAGAATCGGCGCGCGAACTCGGCGGACCGCTGCGCGTCGCGCAGATTTCCGGCGAAGTCGCCACGGGCGGCATTCTCGCCTTGGTCAATCTGGCGGCTCTGCTGTCGGTTTCGATCGGTCTGCTCAATCTGATGCCGATTCCGATGCTCGACGGCGGTCATCTCGCCTTCTATGCGGCGGAAGCGGTGCGCGGCCGGCCGCTTTCCGACCGCGCCCAGGACATCGGATTCCGGATCGGGCTGGCCATCGTTATGACCTTGATGGTCGTTTCCACCTGGAACGACATCGCTCATTTCGCCTCTCTATAGGGGCGACGGCACCTGCCGAAGGGGCGCGGGGAGCGCCCGTTGATGCGTATCTCCCCGGGAAGGCGAAGTACGACCCATGCATCGCGATGTTGCAGTGGCGAACGGGCAACGGTCCTCCGCAAACCATGCCGAGCCCGCCTCGGGTCGGGTTGCGCCGACGGTAAAAGCCTGTACAAAGCACGGAACGGACGAAAAGATTCAGGCGGTCGCATCGGCGTCCGACACTGCCCGATCGGGGGTGTCGGTGGGGATGGTGGTAGCCGAGCAGAGACGGGGCCCAGACACGATGAGTTCCTTCACGAAAGTGATGACGCAGACGGCTTTGGCCACGGTGCTCTTGACCATCCTTCCGATGGGTGGCGCGGGCTCCGGCCTCCTCGGGGTGGGCGTCGCCCACGCCGACATGGTGTCCCAGGTGGTGGTGCGCGGCATCACCCGCGTCGAAGCCGACACGGTGCGCTCCTATGTCGTGGTCAAGCCCGGCAAGTCCTTCACCGCCACCGACATCGACGCCTCGTTGAAGGCGCTCTATTCGACCGACCTCTTCTCCGATGTGAAGATCTCGCGCGAGGGCGGGTCGCTGGTCGTGACCGTCGCCGAATCGCCGATGATCAACAAGATCGCCTTCGAGGGGAACAAGCGCATCACGGACGAGCAGCTCAAGGGCGTCGTCCAGTCGAAGTCGCGCGGGTTCATGTCGAAGACGCGCGTCCAGGGCGACGTCCAGCGCCTGCTCGAAGCCTATCGCCGCAACGGCCGCTTCCGCGCCCAGGTCGAGCCCAAGATCATCTCGCTGCCGGAAAACCGGGTCAATCTCGTCTACGAGATCGACGAGGGCGACAAGACCGCCGTCACCCGCATCGGCTTCTCCGGCAACAAGGCCTATTCGTCGGGCCGTCTGCGCGACGTGGTGAAGACCCGCGAGAGCGGTCTCCTCGGCTGGCTGCGCACCACCGACACCTATGATCCGGAACGGCTCCAGGCCGACCAGGAACTGATTCGCCGCTTCTACATGAAGAACGGCTACGCCGACATGCGCGTGGTCTCGGCCACCGCCGATCTCGATCGCGAGCGCAACGTCTTCTTCGTCTCCTTCACGGTGGACGAGGGCGAGCAGTACACGTTCGGCGACATCGACGTGCAGTCCTCGCTGGCCGGTATCGACGCCACTCGGTTGAAGTCGGTGGTCGGGACCCGCAGCGGCAACGTCTACTCGGCCGAGGAGGTCGAGAAGACGATGGAGGAGCTGACCCTCGAGGCGGCCCGCGCCGGCTATCCCTTCGCCCAGGTGCGTCCGCGCGCCCAGCGCGACTATGCCACCCGCCGCATCTCGATCTCCTACTATGTCGAGGAAGGCGCGCGCGTCTACGTCGAGCGCATCAACGTGCGCGGCAACGACCGGACCCGCGACTACGTCATCCGTCGCGAATTCGACATGTCGGAAGGCGACGCCTATTCCAAGGTGTTGGTCAACAAGGCGGAGCGACGTCTGAACCGGCTCGGCTACTTCAAGACCGTGCGCACCACGACCGAGCCGGGCTCGGCGCCCGATCGCGTCGTCGTCAACGTCGATGTCGAAGAGCAGGCGACCGGTGAAATCGGCTTCGGCGCCGGTTACTCCACCTCGGACGGCATCCTCGGCGACGTCTCCTTCTCCGAGAAGAACTTCCTCGGTCGCGGTCAATACCTCCGCGCCGGCGTGCAGTACGGCCAGTACCAGCGCGGCTACAGCTTCTCGTTCACCGAGCCCTATTTCCTCGGGTACCGGATTTCGGCCGGGTTCGATATCTACCAGAAGCAGTATCTGGAATCGTCCTACCGGAACTACACCGAGAAGAACACCGGCGGTACGTTGCGCCTGGGCCTGCCGATCACCGAGAACCTGACCTTCGGCGTGAACTACACGCTGAATCAGCAGCAGATCGGGATCTCGACCTCGCAGCGCGACGGCGACTTCAGCAATGGTGAGGCCTCACTCGCCTACCTGCGCTTCGTCTGCCCGAGCTATCCGGCGACGGCGGCCTGCTCCGACTTCTCGCGCACCCGCCTGACGTCGATCCCGGGCTACAGCTTCGTCTACAACACGCTCGACAACATGCAGCTGCCGCATGACGGCATCTACGCCAAGTTCACCCAGGAGTTCGCCGGTGCCGGCGGTGACGCGCGCTTCCTGCGCACCACCTTCGATGGCCGCATCTATCGCGAGCTCTACACCGACTGGGGTGTGGTCGGCATGGCGCGGATCAAGGCCGGCAACATCACCGGCCTCGGCGAGTCGGTCGAGCTGTTCGACAACTTCTTCCTCGGCGGCGAGACCATCCGTGGCTTCGCGCCGCTGGGCATCGGCCCGCGCGACATCACGAAGATCACGCAGGACGGCACGACCTATACGCTCTCGGACGCGCTCGGCGGCAAGAACTACATTGCCGGCACGCTCGAGGCGTCGATGCCCTTCCCGGGCACGCCGGAAGAGTTCGGGCTCTATGTGTCGGCCTTCTCCGACACCGGCCTGCTGTGGGGCGTCGACAAGAAGTCGCTGCCCGCGTCCGGCACCGCGATCCCGTGCAACGGCAAGGTGGTGTCGGCCAACTGCGGCACCTTCCAGTATGTCGACGACGTCAAGCTGCGCTCGTCGGTCGGTATCGGCCTGATGTGGAAGTCGCCCTTCGGCCCGCTGCGCGCCGACTTCGGCGTACCTGTGATCAAGTCGAAGTACGACCAGACGCAGATCTTCCGCTTCAGCGGTGGTACGCAGTTCTGATCGGCGACGCCGTCGGATGCAAATACGGCCGCCGCGCATCTTGCGGCGGCCTTTTCTTTGGTGCTCGGCCAGAAGGACCCGTGTGAGGGCATGAGCGATCCGGTCTTCTTTCCCGCCCCGAAGCCCGTCACCGTCGCCGAGGTCTGCAGCTGGACCGGCGCCACCGTCGCCGACGATCGCTCGGCCTATGTGGTGCTGCAGGGGGTGGGGCCGCTCGACACCGCCGGACCGGGCGATCTGACCTTCCTCGACAACAAAAAGTACATCGGCGATCTGGCGACGACGCGCGCCAGCGCCTGCCTGGTGCATTCGCGCTTCGCCGACATGGTCCCCGAGGGCACCGTGGCGATCGTCACGGGCGATCCCTACCGCGCCTTCGCCACCGTGGTCGGGCGCTTCTATCCGACCGCGCTCAAGCTCGAGGGGGCCTATGGCGAGGCCGGTTCGGTGGCGCCAGGCGCCCATGTCCACCCGACGGCGAAGTTGGAGCCGGGTGTCACGGTCGAGCCCGGCGCGGTGATCGGGGCGCGCGCCGAGATCGGCACCGGCACGGTGATCGGCGCCGCCAGCGTCGTCGGTCACGACGTGCGGATCGGCCGCAACTGCCACATCGCGCCCAACGTCACCCTGATCCATGCCCTGATCGGCAATCGGGTGATCATCCATTCCGGCACCCGCGTCGGCCAGGACGGCTTCGGCTTCGCCATGGGAATCAAGGGCCACCTCAAGGTGCCGCAGATCGGCCGGGTGGTGATCCAGGACGACGTCGAGATCGGCGCCAATTCGGCGATCGATCGTGGCGCCAACCGCGACACGGTGATCGGCGAGGGCACCAAGATCGACAACCTGGTGCAGATCGCCCACAACGTGGTGGTTGGACGTCACTGCGTCATCGTCTCGCAGGTCGGTGTCAGTGGATCGACGGTGCTCGGCGACTTCGTCGTTCTGGCGGGTCAGGCGGGCATCACCGGCCATCTGAAGATCGGCAGCGGCGCTCAGATCGGCGCCCAGGCGGGCGTGATGACCGATGTCGCGGCCGGCGCGCGCCTCGCCGGTTCGCCGGCGAAGCCGGTGCGGGAACTCGGGCGAGAAATCGCCACTCTGAAGAAATTGTCGCGGCGGGACGGCGGATCCCCTCGTGAGGAAGGCAACGACTGAAGGAACGAGGCCGATGTCCGATACACCGACCAAAACGCTCGAATCCGTCGATATTCTCGGACTGCTCGAGCTCTTGCCGCACCGCTATCCGATGCTTCTGGTCGACAAGATCGTCGATATCGACGGCGACGATTTCGGCATCGGCATCAAGAACGTCACCTACAACGAGCCGCATTTTCAGGGTCATTTCCCCGGCCGTCCGGTGTTTCCCGGCGTCATGCTGATCGAGGCGATGGCGCAGACCGCCGGCGCCATGTGTGTCCTCAAGACGCGCAAAGTCGGGGGTCCGGGCAAGCCCTCGGTGGTCTATTTCATGACCATCGACAAGGTGAAGTTCCGCAAGCCCGTCGGCCCGGGCGACACCGTCGAGTTCCACCTGACCAAGCTGAAGCAGCGCGCCAACATGTGGTGGTATCGCGGCGAGGCCAAGGTCGCCGGCAAGATCGTCGCCGAGGGCGAGGTCAGCGCCATGCTGGTGCGCGACTGACGAGCGGGCGAGGCGCGCCGGCGATCGGCACGGGCGCGAGATCCGATGTCTCCCGGACCCCCAGGGTTCGTCGACGAGGCGGGTCGAGACATCGCCTGGCCGGCTCCGCGACCGCCGTCACAATCGGACACGCAAAGTGATTTCGGCCGAGACCCTCGTGTCGGCTAGAGCATGTTCCGACCGGACCGAATCCGTCCGGTCGAGGAGAATTTGCTCCGAAGAAGAGCCGGAGCGGTTTTCGACCTGATGCGATCGGATCGGAAAGCGTTCCAGACCACTCTCGAACAAGAAGAAGACGGAAGGCTCAGTCCCCATGGCGAAGATTCATCCCTCGGCGATCGTCGAGGACGGCGCGGTGCTCGGGGCCGATACGGTCGTCGGCCCGTTCTGCGTCGTCGGAGGGCAGGTGGTTCTCGGTGACGGGGTCGAACTCATCAGCCACGTCAGCATCGCCGGCATCACCGAGATCGGCGAGGGTTCGAGGATCTATCCCTTCGCCTCGATCGGGCATCCGCCGCAGGATCTGAAGTATCACGGCGAGGCGAGCCGCGTCGTGGTCGGTCGCCGCACCACCATCCGCGAGCAGGTGACGATCAGCCCCGGAACCGAGGGCGGCGGTCTCCTGACCTCGGTCGGCGACGATTGTCTGCTGATGGTCGGCGCTCATGTCGCCCACGACTGTCGGGTCGGCGACAACGTCATCCTGGTCAACAACGCCACGCTCGCCGGCCACGTCACGGTCGGCGACCACGCCATCCTCGGCGGTCTCTCGGCGGTGCACCAGTGGGTGCGGATCGGTCCCCATGCCTTCCTCGGCGGCCTCTCGGGGCTCGAGAACGACCTGATCCCCTATGGCTCGGCGATCGGTGATCGCGCCCGACTCGGCGGCCTCAACATCGTCGGTCTGAAACGGCGCGGCTTCGAGCGTGAGCGCATCCATCAGCTGCGCGCCGCCTACCGGATGCTGTTCTCCGACGAGGGTACCCTGATGGAGCGGGTCGAGGACGTCGCCGCCATGTTCGTCGAGGAACCGCTGGTGATGGAGATGGTCGACTTCATCCGCGCCGGCGGTGATCGCCGCATCTGCATGCCGCGCAACGGCCGCGAGGCGTGATACCGAGTGCCATAGTGGAGGGCCCTCGGCATTCCGAATGCGAATTTATCATGCCATTGATGCAGATGAAAAATTCGCATGTCTTCAACGGCCGAATGCGTCAGCATTCCCGGCCGATGGCGTGAGGTCGAGATGACCGATCAGAGTGGCGCGGAGGAGGGGTCGTCCGGGCCGCTCGGCATCCTCGCCGGCGGCGGTGATTTCCCGGCGCTGGTCGCGGCCGCGGCGCGCGCCGCCGGCCGCGAGGTGGTGATCGCCGCCATTCGCGGCGAGGCCGACCCCGAGATCGAAGCCTTTCCCCATCGTTGGATCGGGCGCGGCCAACTCGGCACGCTGCTCGAACTGCTGCGCGGTCACGGCGCCCGCGAGTTGGTGATCGTCGGCGGCATGCGCGAGCGGCGCCTGCCGCGCCTCTCCGAGCTCGATCTCGGCGCGATCGTCGAACTCCTGCGCAATTGGCGGATCCTGCGTCACGGCGACGACGGCCTGCTGCGCAAGATCGCCAGGATCTTCGAGAGGCGCGGCATCCGCGTCGTCGGCGCGGCGGAGATCGCGCCCCATCTGCTGGTGCCGGCCGGATCCCTCGGCGGGCTCGCTCCCGATCCGACGGCGGTCGCCGACATCGCCGTCGGGGTCGCGGCGGCACGCGCCCACGGCGCCCGCGATCTCGGTCAGGCGGTGATCGTCGAGGAGGGG
>JAFHCF010000144.1:0-14375 GCA_048497495.1 Prosthecomicrobium sp. | reverse complement strand
GTCTTCTCCTCGTCCGGATGCGACGTCGGCGGCGACATCCCTCGCGGCGCTCGTTGCTTAGCGCGCGGCGGGCGCCGCGTCGACCATCGATCCGCGCTCGGCGAGCCGTTCCGCCGCACTCCGGGCGAGCGGCTTCAGCCCTTCGCCGCCGGCGGCGAGATGGGCGGCGAGGGCGGCGCGCATGCGCGGATCCCAGTTCAGGGCGATGTGATCGGCGACGAGGGCGGCGGGATCGCCGCGCTGGGCGGCGAAGAAGTCGGCGATCTGGTTGGCCATGACGGCGAGGCGGTGCTGATCCATCGTCTCACTCCGCCGCCGTGATGCGGCGCGCCGCCTGGACCAGGACGGCGTAGTCCGCCTGCCAACGGGTCGGCCCGTTGGAGGGCGAGACCTGCACCGCCGTCACCTTGTATTCCGGGCAGTTGGTGGCCCAGTCCGAGTTCTCGGTGGTCACCACGTTGGCCTGGGTGGTGGGGTGGTGGAAGGTGGTGTAGACGACGCCCGGCGTGACACGGGTGGTGATCACCGCCCTCAGCGTCGTCTCGCCGGCGCGGCTCTGGATCCGCACCCAGTCGCCGTCGCGCACCCCCCTGTTCTCGGCGTCGGCGGGATGGATCTCGAGCACGTCCTCGGCGTGCCAGGCGAGATTGGCGGTGCGCCGGGTCTGGGCGCCGACATTGTATTGCGACAGGATCCGGCCGGTGGTCAGCAGCAGCGGGAAGCGCGGCCCGGTCTTCTCGGTGGTCGGGATGTAGTCGGTGATCATGAAGTTGCCGGCGCCGCGCACGAAGCCGTCGATGTGCATGATCGGCGTGCCGTCCGGCGTCTTCGCCGTCACCGGCCACTGCAGCGTCTCGCGCTCCAGCCTTTCATAGCTCACCCCGGCGAAGGTCGGCGTCGCGGCGGCGATCTCGTCCATGATCTCGCTCGGATGGCCGTAGGACCAGTCGAGGCCCATGGCGCGGGCGAGATCGAGGGTGATCTCCCAATCGGCCTTGCCGTTCTTCGGGCTCATCACCCGGCGCACCCGCTGGATGCGGCGTTCGGCATTGGTGAAGGTGCCGTCCTTCTCCAGGAAGGTCGAGCCGGGCAGGAAGACGTGGGCGTAGTTGGCCGTCTCGTTGAGGAAGAGATCCTGGACGACGATGCATTCCATCGCGGCGAGCGCGGCGGAGACGTGCGCCGTGTTGGGGTCGGACTGGAGGATGTCCTCGCCCTGGACGTAGAGCCCCTTGAACGAACCGTCGAGGGCGGCGTCGAACATGTTGGGGATGCGCAGGCCCGGCTCGGCGTCGAGCGTCGTGCCCCACAGGGTCTCGAACGCCCCGCGCACCGCGTCGTCGGAGACGTGGCGATAGCCGGAGAACTCGTGCGGGAACGAGCCCATGTCGCAGGAGCCCTGCACGTTGTTCTGGCCGCGCAGCGGGTTCACCCCGACGCCGCGCCGTCCGATGTTGCCGGTCGCCATGGCGAGGTTGGCGATGGCCATCACCGAGGTGGTGCCCTGGGAATGCTCGGTGACGCCGAGGCCGTAGTAGATCGCCCCGTTGCCCCCCGTCGCGAAGAGGCGGGCGGCGGCGCGGATGATGGCGGCCGGGACGCCGGAGATCGTCTCCACCGCCTCCGGCGCGTGGCGCGGATCGGCGACGAATTCGGCCCATTCGGCATAGGCGTCGAGATCGCAGCGCTCGCGGATGAAGGTCTGGTTGGTCAGCCCCTCGGTGACGATGACATGGGCGAGCGAGGTCAGCACCGCGACGTTGGTGCCGGGCTTCAGCGCCAGATGATGGGCGGCGGCGACATGGGGGCCTCGGACCAGATCGATGCGGCGCGGATCGACGACGATCAGCTTCGCCCCTTTCCGCAGCCGCTTCTTCAGCCGCGAGCCGAACACCGGATGGCCGTCGGTCGGGTTGGCGCCGATCACCATGACGACGTCGCTGTCCTCGACCGAGTCGAAGTCCTGCGTCCCCGCCGAGGTGCCGAAGGCGGCCTTCAGGCCGTAGCCGGTCGGCGAGTGGCAGACGCGGGCGCAGGTGTCGACGTTGTTGTTGCCGAAGCCGGCGCGCACCAGCTTCTGGACCAGGAAGGTCTCCTCGTTGGTGCAGCGCGACGAGGTGATGCCGCCGATCGAACGCCGGCCGTAGCGCGCCTGGAGGCGGCGGAACTCGGAGGCCGCGTGGGCGAGCGCCTCCTCCCAGGAGACCTCGCGCCAGGGATCGCTGATCTTGGCGCGCACCATCGGCTTCAGGATGCGTTCGCGGTGGGTGGCGTAGCCCCAGGCGAAACGGCCCTTGACGCAGGAGTGGCCGCGATTGGCCTCGCCCGCCTTGAAAGGCACCATGCGCACCAGTTCCTCGCCCCGCATCTCCGCCTTGAAGGTGCACCCCACCCCGCAATAGGCGCAGGTCGTCACCACCGAACGCTCCGGCTGGCCGATGTCGATCAGCGTCTTCTCGGTCAGCGTCGCCGTCGGGCAGGCCTGGACGCAGGCGCCGCAGGAGACGCATTCCGATGAGAGGAACGGCTCGTTCATCCCCGGCGACACCCGGCTGTCGAAGCCGCGGCCGGAGATGGTCAGCGCGAAGGTGCCCTGGACCTCGGCGCAGGCGCGCACGCAGCGCGAACAGACGATGCACTTGGAGGCGTCGTAGGTGAAATAGGGATTGCTCTCGTCCTTCTTCAGGTCGAGATGGGTCTCCACCCCCCTGCCGAAGCGGACGTCCCTCAGACCCACGCGGCCGGCCTGCGTCTGCAGCTCGCAATTGCCGTTGGCGGCGCAGGTCAGGCAGTCGAGCGGGTGGTCGGAGATGTAGAGCTCCATCACCCCGCGCCGGAGCTTCTTCAGCCGCTCGGTCTGGGTGTGGACGGTGATGCCCTCGGCCACCGGCGTGGTGCAGGACGACGGCGTGCCGGCGCGGCCCTCGACCTCGACCAGGCAGAGCCGGCAGGAGCCGTAGGCGTCGATCATGTCGGTGGCGCAGAGCCTGGGGATCTCGGCGCCGATCTCCATCGCCGCGCGCATGATCGAGGTGCCCTCGGGCACGCGCACGGCGCGGCCGTCGATGGTGAGGCTCACCATCTTCTCGGACTTGGCGGCGGGCGTGCCGTAGTCGGTCTCGTGGACGAGGCTCATGGGATCGTCCTCACTCGGCGGCGGCGCGGGGGGCGGCGCGCGCGAAATCATCGGGGAAATGGGTGAGGCAGCTCATCACGGGGAAGGACGTGAAGCCGCCCAGCGCGCAGAGCGAACCGAAGCGCATGG
This sequence comes from Prosthecomicrobium sp., assembly GCA_048497495.1. Classification (GTDB taxonomy): domain Bacteria; phylum Pseudomonadota; class Alphaproteobacteria; order Rhizobiales; family Ancalomicrobiaceae; genus JAFHCF01. Next base: position 11,110 of record JAFHCF010000144.1, on the reverse strand, counting down.
TCTCGCAGAGGTCGGCGAGGAGCTCGAAAGTGCCCTCCCCGGCCGTTCCGGCGACGACCTTCTCCATCAGTTCGCGGCCGCGCACCGCGCCGATGCGGCACGGCGTGCACTTGCCGCAGCTCTCCAGCGCGGTGAATTCGAAGGCGAAGCGCGCCTGTTGCGCCATGTCGGCGGTGTCGTCGAAGACCGTGATGCCGCCGTGGCCGATCAGCCCGCCGGCGGCCGTGAAGGCCTCGTAGTCGTAATGGGTGTGGAACATCGACGGCGGGAAATAGGCGCCGAGCGGGCCGCCGCATTGCGCCGCCTTGACCGGTCGCCCGGAGGCGGTGCCGCCGCCGATGGTCTCGACCAGATCGAACAGCGTCACCCCGAACGCGATCTCGTAGAGCCCGCCGAACCGGATGTTTCCGGCGAGCTGGATCGGCATGGTGCCGCGCGACCGCCCCAGGCCGAAATCGGCGTAGGCCTTGCCGCCGTTGGCGAGGATCCAGGGGATGGTGGCGAGCGACAGCAGATTGTTGATCACCGTCGGCTTGCCGAAGAGGCCGGCGATGGCGGGAATCGGCGGCTTGGCGCGGACGATGCCGCGCTTGCCCTCGAGGCTCTCCATCAGGGCGGTCTCCTCGCCGCAGACATAGGCGCCGGCGCCGACGCGGATCTCCAGCTCGAAGGCCTGCCCCGACCCCAACACGTCGGGGCCGAGGAAGCCAGCGTCGCGCGCGATCTCGATGGCGCGGGCGAAGGTGGCGTTGGCGTGCGGATATTCGGAGCGCGAATAGACGAAGCCCTTGGTGGCGCCCACCGCCAGCCCGGCGATCGCCATGCCCTCGATCAGCGCGAAAGGGTCGCCCTCCATGATCATGCGATCGGCGAAGGTGCCGCTGTCGCCCTCGTCGGCGTTGCAGATCACGTATTTACGGTCGGCCTCCGTCGCGGCGACCGTCTTCCACTTGATGCCGGTCGGGAACCCGGCGCCGCCGCGCCCGCGCAGACCCGAGGCGACCACCTCGTCGAGCGTCGCCGTGCTGCCGATCTCGACCGCGCGGGCGAGACCCGCCCATCCGCCGTGCGCCCGGTAGTCGTCGAGCGACAGCGGATCGACCAGGCCACAGCGGGCGAAGGTCAGGCGGGTCTGGCCGGCGAACCACGGATGGGCGTCGGTCCGCCCGATCGAGGTGGCGTGGATGCAGCCGTGGAGGAAGCCGGCGTCGAACAGCCCGGCGACGTCGTCCGGGGTGACGCAGGCATAGCCGACGCGGCCGCCGGCGCGATCGATCTCGACCAGCGGTTCGAGGAAGAAGGCGCCGCGCGACCCGTTGCGCACCACCTCGACGGCGAGGCCGCGCAGCCCCGCCTCGCGGGTGATCGCGGCGGCGACCTCGTCGGCGCCGACCGCCAGGGCGGCGACGTCGCGGGGAACGAAGATCCGGGTCATCGCGCCACCTCCGCGACGATTTCCGCCACCCTCTCGGCATCGATCCGGGCGACGGGTTCGCCGTCGACGAGGGCGGCCGGGCCGGTGGCGCAGAGGCCGAGGCAATAGACCGGCTCGAGCGTCACCCGACCGTCGGCCGAGGTCTCGTGCCAATCGAGCCCGAGGAGGCGGCGAAACCGTTCCTCGATGTCGCGTCCGCCACGCGCCTGACAGGCTTCGGCGCGGCAGACCTCGACGACGTGGCGGCCGGCGGGGGCGCGGCGGAAGTCGTGATAGAAGGTGACGACGCCGTGCACGTCGGCGCGCGACAGATCGAGCCTGGAGGCGACCAGCGGCACGGCCTCGGCCGGCACGCAGCCGAAGGCCTCCTGAAGCGCGTGCAGGATCGGCAGCGTCGGACCTTCCATCCCGAGATGGCGATCGATGATCTCGCCGGCGCGCGCGGCGTCCCAGGGACTGTGGTCTGCCATGATCGGTCCTCGATCCCGCAATCGATCAAATCGGTTCGATTGAGGGGTGGAGATGATCGGAAATCAATATCGAAATTCGGTTGAACGATCGAAAAATCAAATCGACGACGCCGTCGCACCGAAAGCACGCCCCGGCGTGCCGGCGATCAGGCGATGTCGGTCAGGGTCGGCGCCAGGCGGCGGGCCTCGGCGATCAGGGCACGGATCAGCGGCGGCTCGAGATCGCGCGCGGCGGTGACCAGTCCGATGGTGTGGGAGATCTCGGGCTCGACGATGGGCACGGTGACGATGCCGGCGTCGGTCAGACCCAGCGCCTCGGCGAGGATGCGCGGCATCACCGAACACCAGCGACCGGTGCGCACATGGGCGGCGAGCACCATGATCGAATTGGATTCGAGCTCGGCGTCCGCCGTCCGGCCGACGTCGGCGAGGGCATGGTCGATGATCCGGCGGTTCTGCATGTCGGGGGTGAGGAGACAGAGCGGGATCTCGCCGACCTCGGCCCAGGTGACGGTCTCGCGGGCGCCGAAGGGGCGGTCGGCGCCGGTCACCAGGTGGTAGCGCTCGCGATAGAGCGGCGTCGCGGTGACGCGACCGAGCGGTTCGTTGTCGAGATAGGTGAGGCAGGCGTCGATCTCGAGATTCTCCAGGAGGCGCAGCGCCTCGGCGGAATTGCGCGAGAAGATCGACAGCTTGACGTGGTTCCAGCGCTCGGCGAAGGCGGTCGTCAGGCGCGACACCATCGGCAGCGCCGTCGGAATGACGGCGATGCGCAGATGACCGGTCAGCCCCCGCTTCATCGTGTCGAGATCGGCCCGCATGGCGCGCGCGTCGCCGACGATGCGCCGCGCCCAGTCGAGCGTCCGCTCGCCCTCCGCGGTGAAGCCGATGAAGCGCGAGCCGCGATCGACCAGCGGCGCGCCGACGATGTCCTCGAGTTGGCGGATCGCCGAGGAGAAGGCCGGCTGCGAGATGCCGCAGGCCTGGGCGGCGCGGCCGAAGTGCTTCTCGCGGGCGAGAGCGATGAGATATTCCAACTTGTCGATCATCCCGAGACCATTCGAACTGAACACCTCTGAGCGGGACCATGACCGGTGACCGGCGTCACGGGCCGAGGTTTTCGCGACGTACAACACTCGGCGGATCGGATTTTCGATCAATATAAACGTTTCGGAAATATTCCACTCTCAAATTTCATGTTCGAGCTTCGCCTCGACGGGCGGATTCGCCGTTTCGCGACGACTTCGATGCGGAACGGTCCATCGGACGGGAACCAGAGGGACCGAATTCATGTCATTCGAGATCTTGCCGCGATTCGCCTCGTCGATGCCGGCGAAAGTGACGATCAGTGGATTTCTGGCCGTCCTCGGCGTGACCCTGGCGCTCGCCGCGTCCTCCTGGCTGGTCCTCGCCGAATATGTCGCCGACGGCGCGGCCCGACGCCAGAACACCAACATCCGCACCGCCGCCACCGTGTTGGAACGCGACATCGCCGGCACCAAGGTCGAATGGCGCGCCGATGGAACGCCGCGTGTCGTCATGCCGGCCATTCCGGCCTTCCAGGACCACCACACCATCGACGCCGTCAGCCGGGTGACCGGCGACACCACGACCCTCTTCGGCTTCGACGCCGCCACCGGCGAGTACGTTCGCCGGACCACCAACGTCAAGAAGGCGGACGGCTCGCGGGCCGTCGGCACCGTCCTCGGCAAGGCCGGCAAGGCTCATCCGGTGGTGGCGCGCGGCGATACGTTCGCCGGCACCGTCGACATTCTCGGCATTCCCTACGTGACCACCTACGTGCCGGTGTTCTCGCCCGAGGGCAAGGTGATCGGCGTTCTCTATTCCGGCGTCAAGCAATCGGTCGTCGATGCCGTCATCGGAACGTGGACGCGCGCGCTCGCCCTCACCGGCGGCGTGGTCCTGACGATCGCCGGTCTGGCGCTGTTCTACTTCGGCCGCCGCATCACCCGCCCGTTGGTCGATCTCACCGGCGCGCTCGATCGCGTGTCGAGTGGCGACCTTTCGCACGAAATGCCCCATCGCGACCGTGCCGACGAGGTCGGGGCGGTGGCGCGGGCGGCCGAAACCCTGCGGCTCGCGGCCCGCGAGCGCGAGGTGCTCTCCTCGACGCAGGATCGCGAACACCGCGACCGCGAAGCCGAGCAGCGCCGCATCGCGGCGCGCATCGACGCCTTCCGCCAATCGGTCGCCGGCACGCTCGCCGCCCTCGACGCGGATGTCTCCGATCTGGGCAACACCGCCGTCGACCTCAAGCGGCTCGCCGACGACGCGACATCGCGCGCCGGTTCCGCCACCCGCGCCACCGGTGAGGCCTCGGACGGCGTCGCGGCGGTGGCGTCGGCCGCCGACGGACTGACCGAATCGGTCGGCGAGATCGATCGCCGCGCCGCCGAGGAATCGAACCGCCGCATCTCCAGTCTCGCCGAGGCATCGACCCGCATCGGCGCCGTCCTCGACCTCATCCGCGATATCGCCGATCAGACCAATCTCCTCGCCCTCAACGCCACCATCGAGGCGGCGCGGGCCGGCGAGGCCGGGCGCGGCTTCGCGGTCGTCGCCTCGGAGGTCAAGACGCTCGCCGGCCAGACCGCCAAGGCGACCGACGAGATCTCCGGCCAGATCGGCTCGATCCGCGCCGAGGTCGAGGGCGCCGTCTCGGCGATCGACACCATCGTCGGCCGCATCGGCGAGGCGGCGACCTACACCGAGGCGATCGCCGCCGCGGTGACGCGCCAGACCGAAGCCACCTCGGACATCTCCCACAGCGCCCGCGCCGCCGCCCGTGGCGCCTCGGAGGCGGCGGAGGGCGTGGTCGCGGTCAGCACCGTCGCGACTCACACCGACCGCGCCGCCGAACGCGTCGGCGATCTCTCGAAGGAACTGGCGATCCGCGCCCGCGGGCTCGGTGGCGAGATCGAGCGCTTCCTCGCCGACGTCGCCGCCTGATCTCAGCCGGCGCGGAGGATCTCGGCGAGTCGTTCCGGCACCTCGCCGATCGTCGCCAGCCGCCGGTAGCGCGGCGCGTCCTCGGGGATCTCCGCCGCTTCCGCCGCCCAGGTGAGGTGGTAGGGGACGTGGAGACCCCAGAAGCCGGCGGCCAGCGCCGGCAGGATGTCGGACTTCGCCGAATTGCCGATCATCACGGCCTGCGCCTCGCCGGCGCCGAAGCGGCCGAAGATGCGGACGTAGGTCTCCGGCGTCTTCTCCGAGACGATCTCGACCGCGTCGAAGAGATCGCCGAGCCCGGAGCGGGCGAGCTTCTGCTCCTGATCGAGCAGGTCGCCCTTGGTGATCACCACCAGCCGATGGCCGCGCGCCTTCAGATCCGCCAGGGTCTCGGCGACGCCGGGGAGCGGCTCGACCGGGTGTTCCAGCATGTCGCGGCCCATCGCCAGGATCTCGCCGATCACCGTGGAGGGCAGCCCGTCGTCGGCGACGGCGATCGCCGTCTCGACCATCGACAGGGTGAACCCCTTGATGCCGTAACCGTAGAGCCGAAGGTTCTTGCGCTCGGTGGCGATCAGGCGGTCGGCGAGATGATCGGACAGGGCGTGATTGCCGAGCAGCGCGATGAAGCGCTCGGTGGTGAACTGGAAGATCGACTCGTTGTGCCAGAGCGTGTCGTCGGCATCGAGGCCGAGAATCGGGAGGGTCATGGCGCCGTCTCCTCGCGAGGGGGCGCCATCATCCACCGGCGCGGCGATATTGAAAAGACGGCGCCGCATAGGATGGAAAGAGCGAAGCCAATTCCACCCCACGGTTCCACTTCGCGTCGCCCCTTTCCCACGCGCCCGTCCCGATGCATGCTCGGTGCCCACCGCCGACGAGGAAGAGCGATCGATCATGCGATCCCGACGTTTCCGTGCCTCCCATGCCGGCGAGACCCATGTCTTCGAGGGGCTCGCGACCCTGCTCGCCTGTGCGTCGCCCCGTCGCTCCGGCGACGAGCTGGCGGGGCTGGCGGCGTCCTCCGACACGCGGCGGGTGGCGGCGCGGATGGCGCTGGCCGACCTGCCGCTGAAGTGCTTCCTCGAGGACGTGGTGGTGCCCTACGACACCGACGAGGTCACCCGGCTGATCGTCGACACCCACGACGAGGAGGCCTTCGCGCCGGTCGCCTCGCTGACCGTCGGCGAATTCCGCGACTGGCTGATGTCGGAGGCCGCCACCGGCGCGGCGCTCGCCCGCCTCGCCCCCGGGCTCACGCCCGAGATGGTCGCCGCCGTCTCCAAGCTCTGCCGCAACGGCGATCTCGTCGCCATCGCCGCCAAGATCCGCGTCGTCACCGGCTTCCGCTCGACCATCGGCCTCGAGGGCCGGCTCGCCGCCCGGCTCCAGCCCAACCACCCGACCGACGACCCGGCGGCGATCGCCGCCGCCACCCTCGACGGGCTGCTGATGGGCATGGGCGACGCGGTGATCGGCATCAACCCGGCGACCGACAACGTCGAGAGCTGCGTGACCCTCCTCACCATGCTCGACGAGATGCGTCGGCGCTTCGACATCCCGACCCAGTCCTGCGTGCTCGCCCACGTCACCACCTCGATCGCGGCGATCGAGAAGGGCGCGCCGCTCGATCTGGTCTTCCAGTCGATCGCCGGGACGCAGGCCGCCAACGCCGGGTTCGGCGTCAGCCTCGCGATCTTGAAGGAGGCGCGCGAGGCGGCGCTGTCGCTGAGGCGCGGCACGGTCGGCGACGACGTCATGTATTTCGAGACCGGCCAGGGCGCGGCGCTGTCGGCCGACGCCCATCACGGGGTCGATCAGCAGACGGTGGAGGCGCGGGCCTACGCGGTGGCCCGCGCCTTCTCGCCGCTCCTGGTCAACACCGTCGTCGGCTTCATCGGGCCGGAATATCTCTACGACGCCAAGGAGATCACCCGCGCCGGGCTGGAAGACCACTTCTGCGGCAAGCTGCTCGGCGTGCCGATGGGGGTCGACGTCTGCTACACCAACCACGCCGAGGCCGATCAGGACGACATGGACGTGCTGGCGCTGATGCTGGCGAACGCCGGGGTCAATTTCCTGATCGCGGTGCCGGGCGCCGACGACATCATGCTCAACTACCAGAGCCTGTCGCATCACGACGTGCTGCGGCTGCGCCACCTCCTGGGGCTCCGGCCGGCGCCGGAATTCGAGGCCTGGCTGTCGCGCATGGGCCTGATGGACGCGGCCGGCCGGATCCCGGCGCTGCCGCCCGACGCGACGGCGGCGCGGCGCCTGCTCGCGATCGGAGGCGCGGCATGAGCCTCGACACCGAGATCTGGGAGCGGCTGCGCCGCCTGACCCGGGCCCGCATCGGGCTCGGCCGCGCCGGCGACGGGCTGCCGACCAGGGCGCTGCTCGACTTCCAGATGGCCCATGCCGAGGCCCGCGACGCCGTCCACGGCGCCGTCGACTTCGAGAGGCTCGCGGCCAGCCTCGCCCCCCGCGCCGTCGTGTCCGTCCGAAGTGCTGCGGCCGACCGCGCCGTCTATCTGCGCCGCCCCGACCTCGGGCGACGGCTCGCCGAGGGCGAGGCCGAGAGGCTCCCCGCCGGTCCCTTCGACGTGGTCTTCGTCATCGCCGACGGGCTTTCGGCGGCGGCGGTCGGGTCCCACGCGGTCGCCACACTGGAGGCGACGGCGCGACGGCTCGACGGGCTTTCGATCGGCCCGGTGGTGCTGGCGCGTCAGGCCCGGGTGGCGCTCGGCGACGTCGTCGGCGCGGCGATGAAAGCGCGCCTCGTGGCGGTCCTGATCGGCGAACGCCCGGGGCTCACCGCCGCCGACAGTCTCGGCGCCTATCTCACCTTCGCCCCCGTCCCCGGCGCCAAGGATTCCGAGCGCAACTGCCTCTCCAACATCCATGGTCACGGCCAGTCGCCGGAGGTGGCGGGGCACAAGCTGGCGTGGTTGATCGGCGAGGCGCTGAGGAAGAAATTGACCGGTATCGAGCTGAAAGAGGCCGCTCCGAGGCTGATTTTGGCGGGGTCGGTGGAAAATTCCGGTCGCCTCGCCCCCTGAGGGAGCCCCTCACCCCCTCCGTACCATTCCCGACCCACACGCATGGCGAGCTCGCGCGACCTTCCATTCACGGCGGAATTCGGCGATATTTCGAAGGGGCGAGCGCAGCGCGACGGAGACTTGCCGTCGCTGCATGGCCGACAGCTTGTCCCTCGGGGCGAAGCGTGGCCACTAGGGACGCCGCGCGGGTTCGGATCGCAGGCCCGCACCCTCGAACCTCGCAAGGCCAAGAGACCGCATCTCCGGGGCCCCACCCGTCGAGACAGCGGAGGTTTCGAGGAGAAATTCGATGATCAGGAACTCCATGGCGACCGCCCTCGGCTCGGTCCTCGCCGTCGCCGCCGTCTTCGCCGGCCCCTCCGTCGCCAGGGCCGCCGACGCCGACGTCACCATCGCCGTGGTCGGCCCGATGACCGGGGCGCTCGCCTCGATCGGCGAACAGCAGAAGCGCGGCGCCGAGGCCGCCGCCGCCGTCATCAACGCCGCCGGCGGGGTCAAGGGCCGCAAGGTCAAGATCGTCGTCGAGGACGATCAGTGCGACCCCAAGCAGGCGGTCACCGTCGCCAACCGCATCGTCGGCAATCAGATCAAGTTCGTCGCCGGCCATGCCTGTTCCGGCGCCTCGATCGCGGCCTCCGACGTCTACAACGAGAACGGCATCCTGATGGCGACGCCGGCCTCGTCCAACCCGTCGCTGACCGAGAAGGGCTATTCGACCATCCTGCGGCTCTATGTCCGCGACGACAGCCAGGGCGCCTATATCGGCCACTGGATCGCCCGGGCCTACAAGGGCAAGAAGTTCGCGGTGCTCCACGACAAGTCGGCCTATGGCAAGGGCCTCGCCACCATCGCCGAGAAGACGGCCACCGCCGACGGGCTGAAGCCGATCATGGTCGAGGGGTTGAACCCGGGCGAGAAGGACTACACGGCCGTCGTCTCCAAGCTGAAGGCGATGGGCGCCGAGGTGGTCTATTTCGGCGGCTATCACACCGAGGCCGGGCTCATGCGCCGCCAGGCGTCGGACGCCGGCTACAAGTTCGACCTGGTGATGGGCGACAGTCTGGCGACGCCGGAATATTGGTCGATCTCGGGACCGGCGGGTGAAGGCACCTACTTCACCTTCCCGTCCGATCCGCGCCGCTCGCCGGCCGCCGCCGCGGCCATCGCCGAATTCAAGAAGCAGAAGTTCGAGCCCGAGGGCTTCACCCTGTTCTCCTATGCCGTGGTGCAGGCGGTCGCCGCCGGCATCGAACGCGCCGGCACCGATGCCCCGGCCAAGGTCGCCGCGGCGCTGAAGGACGGCAAGCCGTTCGAGACCGTGGTCGGGTCGATCGCGCTCGACAAGAAGGGCGACATCCTCGATCCGCGCTTCGACATCAACAAGTGGCACGACGGCAACTACGCGCCGATCGACGTCTCGAAGAACTGAGCGCCTCGCGCGAGGCGTGAAACGGCCCGGGTGGAGCCTTCCATCCGGGCCGTTTCACGTCTCGCGGCGCCTCGTGGACGGCGCGGCGGCGTCCGTGCGCGATTGTAGACGTCCTCGTAGCGGACGATGTCGTCCTCGCCGAGATAGGCGCCGGACTGGACCTCGATCAGGTCGAGGGGCACCTTGCCGGGGTTCTCCAGCCGGTGGCGGGCGCCGAGCGGGATGTAGACCGATTGATTCTCGGTGACGATGGTCTCCAGGTCGTCGATGGTGACGCGCGCCGTGCCCGCCACCACCACCCAGTGCTCGGACCGGTGGAAGTGGCTCTGCAGCGACAGTTTGCAGCCGGGATCGACGGAGATGCGCTTGACCTGATGGCGGGGGCCGAGGTCGATGCTGTCGTAGGAGCCCCAGGGGCGGAAGACCTTGAGGTTCTCGGTCGCCTCCTTGCGGCCGGCGGCGGTCAGGCGGGCGACCAGGCCCTTGACCTTCTCGGCCTGCTCGCGCGCCACCACCAGGACCGCGTCGCGAGTGGTCACGACCACGACGTCGTCGAGGCCGACCACCGCCGTCAACCGATCGGGCGAATGGACGTAGCAGCCGGTGGCGTCGAGGAAAGTGGCGTCGCCGTGGGCGCCGTTGCCGGCCGCGTCCTTGTGGGCGAGATCCCACAGGGCGTTCCAGGCGCCGACGTCGGACCAGGCGAAGGCCGAGGGGACGACGGCGGCGTGCTCCGTCTTCTCCATCACCGCGTAGTCGACCGACTTGGCCGTGGCGCGGGCGAAGCTCTCGGGGTCGAGGCGGAGAAAGTCGAGATCGCGGGTGGCGCGGGCGACGGCGGCGGCGACCGGCTCGGCGATCGATGGGGCGAGGATCTCCAACTCGGCGAGGAAGACCTCGGCGCGGAACAGGAAGTTGCCGGAGTTCCAGAGATAGCCCTGGGCGACGTAGTGCTCCGCCGTCTCCTCGTCGGGCTTCTCGACGAAGGCGGCGATGGCGGCGACGCCGTCCTGGGCGAGCGGCTCGCCGGGGCGGATGTAGCCGTAGCCGGTGGCCGGGCGGGTCGGCAGGATGCCGAAGGTGACGATGCGCCCGGCTTCCGCCGCGGCGGCGCCGATGCGGACATGCTCGAGGAAGCCGTCGACGTCGGGCATGGCGTGATCGGCGGCGAGCACCAGCACCAGGGCTTGCGGATCGCGGGCGAGCGCCAGATGGGCGGCGGCGGCGATGGCGGCGCAGCTGTCGCGGCGCATCGGCTCCAGCACGATGTCGCCCTTGACGCCGACGGCGCGCATCTGCTCGGCGACGAGGAAGCGGTAGTCCGATCCGGTCACCACCACCGGGGCCTCGAAGTCGACGCCGACGACCCGCTTCAAGGTGTCCTGGAACAGCGAGGTCTCGCCGGTCAAAGCCAGGAACTGCTTGGGGAAACTGTCGCGCGAGGCCGGCCACAGGCGCGAGCCGGAGCCACCACACAGCACGACGGGGACGATCATGGTCATCGAAACAGCTCTCCGGATCACGGCGGCGCGGGAACACGGCCCGTCGCAGCCCTCTCGAGAAGCGGGACGGTAACGAAAATTCCCCAAGAAAGCGAAAATCGCGATCCATCGGCGCCGGCGGCGTCCCGCCGGTCGCGGACATGGTGAACGGTTTACGCCCCGCGCCGCGACCAACGCCGCGAGAACCGGCACGAAAGGCGAACACCGCCCTTTCCGCCGCCCCGGACTCGCGCCATATTGGGGGC
>JAFHCF010000143.1:0-13461 GCA_048497495.1 Prosthecomicrobium sp. | reverse complement strand
GCTCCGGGGAGCCGGAGCGGGAGGACGGGTCGGCGGGGATTTCTCCGGCGCCGGCGGGCGGCGCGATGCGATGTGGTTCGTCCGCGACGCGGCGGGCTTCGGTGCCTCGCCGGGGGCTGCCGCCCCATGGGAGGCCAATCGCCGGAAGGGGGTGGTGCGTGATGCTTCGATACGCGCTCTTCGAGCGCTCCTCAGCATGAGGCGTTTTGGGTTTCTCCCAACGAAAACAAACGCCTCATGCTGAGGAGGCGCGGCACGCGCCGTCTCGAAGCATCGCGCGCCATGCACCATGCCGCCGACTCCCGAGCACCCGCGCCCGAAGTCCGTCCGGGCGACCCGGAGCGTGGCGGTTCGCCCTCCGCCTCACGCCTCCGCGTCGGGTTGCCGGTCGGGTCGCGCGAGCTGGAAGGCGGGGAGGGCATCGCAGGCCGCCTCGATCTCCAGAAGGCGCGGGTATTTGGTAAGATCGGTGCCGAAGCGGCGGGCGTTGCCCAGTTGCGGCGCGAGGCAGACGTCGGCGAGGCCGGGGGCGTCACCGAAGACGAAGCGGCCGCGCCCGGCATGCCGCGCCGCGATCACCTCGAGGGGTCGCAGGCCCTCGTCGCACCAATGGCGATACCAGACGTCGACCGCCTCCTGGGGCTGGCCCATCGGGCCCTTGAGGTAGGCGAGGACGCGCAGGTTGTCGATCGGGTGGATGTCGCAGGCGATCGCCAGGGCGAAGGCGCGGACCTCGGCGCGCTCGAAGGCGTCCGCCGGCAAGAGCGCCGGGGTCGGGTGGGTCTCGTCGAGCCACTCGAGGATGGCGAGCGACTGGGTCAGCACGTGGCCGTCGACCTCGAGCGCCGGCACCAGGCCCTGCGGGTTGAGCGCGACATAGTCCGCCGCGCGCTGCTCGCCCTTGCGCAGGTGGATGGGCACGAAGTCGGGCGCGAGCCCCTTGAGCCCGAAGGCGATGCGGCAACGCCATGCCGCCGAAGAGCGGAAATAGCCGTGAAAACGCATGGTTCTTCCTCCTCGGCGGCGACCGGTCACATCGGCTCGGCGGCGGCGATCGTCAGTTCGATGGGCGGCAGGCCGTCGATCGCACCGGTGACGCGGTTGCCCGCCACCACCGGGCCGACGCCGGCCGGGGTGCCGGTGTAGATCAGGTCGCCGGGGACCAGATGATAGAAGCGCGACAGATAGGAGATCAGCTCGGCGACGCTCCAAACCAGGTCGCCGAGCTTGGCGTCCTGCTTGGTCGTGCCGTCGACGGCGAGGGTGATGCGCTGATCGGCGACCGCGCCGAAGGCCGCCTTCGGCACGATCGGGGCGATCACCGCCGACTGCTCGAAGTCCTTGCCGAAGTCCCAGGGACGGCCCTTGGCCCGCGCGTCGAGCTGGAGATCGCGGCGGGTCATGTCGAGGCCGCAGGCGTAGCCGAAGACGGCGTCCATGGCGCTCTCCACCGACAGCCCCCACGCCGGCGCGCCGACGGCGACGACGAATTCCATCTCGTAATGGTAGTTCGAGGTGCCGGGCGGGTAGGGGATGGTGGCGCCCGAGGCGGTGATCGCCCCGGCCTGCTTGAGGAAGTAGAAGGGCGCCTCGCGATCGACCTCGACCCCCATCTCCTTGGCGTGTTCGGCATAGTTGCGGCCGACGCAGAAGATGCGGTTGACGGGGAAGCGGGCGTCCGAGGCGACCACCGCGACGGTCGGGGCGGGGGCGGGCGAGAACAGCAGGTTTTCGGCGGCGTCGGTCACGCGGGGTGGTCCTCTCGGTTGGATCTCGACGGGGTCGACCGGTCTCGGCCGATCCCTCGCGCCGGCACTTCCGGCATTGCGCTCGTCGAGATCGTCAGTATACTGATAGTTATATGTTCGTCAAGTTCTTCCGCATCACTTCACCGCGTCCACGGCGGCCGAATCCATGCTAGATCAAGGGACCGGGCGAGGATACGTGATCCACGCCGAGGGGCAGCGAGAGACGCATGACGCGCGACGAGGACATCGCCATCTACGAAATGCCGGGCCATCTCATCCGACGGATGAACCAGGTGGCGGTCTCGCTGTTCCACGACGTCTGCGGCAAGGCGGGTCACGATCTCACTCCCGTTCAATATGCCGCCCTGAAGGCGGTGCAGAGGTTTCCCGGCATCGACCAGGCGACGCTGGCCGGCGCCATCGCCTACGACCGGACCACCATCGGCGGGGTCGTCGGGCGGCTCGAGGACAAGGGTCTGATCCGCCGGGATCCGGCCCCGGAGGATCGCCGTGTCCGCCGGCTCACCCTGGAGGCCGCCGGCCAGCGGGTGCTCGAGGAGATCGAACCGCTGGTCTGGCGGACCCAGGATCTGATGCTCGCCGGTCTCGACGAAGCGGAGAAGGCGGTCTTCCTGCGGCTCCTCGCCAAGGCGGCGGAGGCGGGCAACGACCTGAGCCGCGCCCCCCTGAAGCGTCACACGCCGAGATAGGCCTCCTGGATCGAGGGATCGGCGAGGAGTTCGGGCGTCGTGCCGCGCCAGGCGACCTCGCCCTTCTCCACCACGAAATGGCGATCGGCGAAGCCGACCAGCGCGTCGAGTTCCTTGTCGATGACGATCATCGACAGGCCGGTCGACTTGAGCGTGTCGAGCGCCTTCCAGATCTGGACGCGGATCAGCGGCGCCAGTCCCTCCGTCGCCTCGTCGAGGATCAGCAGGTCGGGGTTGGTCATCAGCGCCCGGCCGATCGCCAGCATCTGCTGCTCGCCGCCGGAGAGCTGATTGCCGCCGTTGGCGAGGCGTTCGGCCAGCCGCGGGAAGAAGGCGAGGACGCGGTCGAGCGTCCATGGCTCGCGCCCACCGGCGCCGGTTTGCCCGGCCATCACCAGATTCTCGCGCACCGTCAGGTTGGGGAAGATCTGACGGCCCTCCGGCACCAGGCCGATGCCGAGCCGGCAGATGCGATGGGCGGCGCGGCCGTCGATGCGCTCGCCCTTGAAGCGGATCTCGCCGCCGACCGGCTTCATCAGGCCGCAGATCGACTTGACGGTGGTCGACTTGCCCATGCCGTTGCGGCCGAGGAGGGTGACGACCTCGCCCTCGGCGATGTCGAAGGAGAGCCCGAAGAGCGCCTTCGATGCGCCATAAGAGGCTTCCAGATCATGGACTTCGAGCAACATATTGAAGTCCCTTCTCAATGCGAATGGCCGAGATAGGCGGCGCGGACGGCCTCGTCGGCGCGGATCTCGGCCGGGCTGCCGGTCTTGATCACCCGGCCGGCGACGAGGACGGAGATGCGGTCGGCGAGGCGGAACACCGCCGCCATGTCGTGTTCGATCAGGACGATTGTGGTCAGCCCCCTGAGGCGGGCGACGAGGTCGGTCATCGCGGCGCCGTCCTGGCGGCCCATGCCGGCCATCGGCTCGTCGAGCAGCAGGAGGCGCGGCTTCATCGCCAGCGCCATCGCCAATTCCAACTGACGGCATTCGCCGTGGCTGAGGTCGCCGACCGGACTGTCGGCGCGTTGGGAAAGGCCGACGGTGGCGAGCGCTTCTCGGGCCGGGCCGGCGAGGGTCTCGTCGCTCCAGGCGCGCTTCCAGAAGCGGAAGGAATGCCCCTGGCCGCCCTGCACCGCCAACATGACGTTGGCGAGCGCGGTGAAACTCGGCACCAGCGAGGTGATCTGGAACGACCGGGCGATGCCGAGGCGGGCGCGCGCATGGGCGGGTTCGAAGGTCACGTCGCGACCGGCGAGGACGATCTTGCCGGCGTCCGGCCGCAACTGGCCCTGGAGCTGGGCGACGAAGGTGGTCTTGCCGGCGCCGTTGGGGCCGATGACCGCGTGGATCTCGCCGACCGCCAAGTCGAAGTCGAGATGATTGGTCGCCATCAGGCCGCCGAAGCTCTTCACCAGGCCGCGGACCGAGAGCAGCAGGTCTTCGCTCATGGCGTCCTCCGGGAGTGGGTGGCGAGGCGGACGAGATCGGCGAGGCCGCCGCGCAGGGTGAGGACCACGGCGACGATGATCAGGCCGAAGGCGAGTTGCCAATGCGGGGTCCATGACGACAGCACCAGCTCGAGCACGACGAAGGCGGCGGCGCCGACCACCGGCCCCCACACCGTGGCGAGACCGCCGAGCACCGCCATCACGACGAAGTCGCCGGAGCGCACCCAGCTCATGTCGGCCGGCGAGACGAACTGTTGGCCCGCCGCCAGCAGGGCGCCGGCGAGGCCGGCGACGACGCCGGAGACGACGAAGGCGGTGAGCCGGTAGGCGTAGGGCGGGATGCCGGAGACGGAGACGCGGCGCTCGTTCTCGGCCGAGGCGCGCAGCACGATGCCGAAGCGGGAATCGACGACGCGGCCGAGGGCGAGCAGCGTCACCGCCAGGACGGCGAGGGCGAGATAGAAGAAGCGCCAGCGGTCGGAGACGTCGAAGCCGGCGAAAGTGATGGTGGAGAGCACCTGGAGCCCGTCCTCGCCGCCGTATTTCTGCAGCGCCACGGCGCCGTAATAGAGCATCTGGTCGAAGGCCAGGGTGATCATCAGGAAATAGGGGCCGGCGGTGCGCAGCGAGACGATGCCGGTCAGGAGTGCCGCGAGACCCGCGACGAGCCCGGCGAGCGGCAGGGTGATCGCCAGATCCGCGGTGCCCTCCCAGGAGATCGGCCCGAGACCCATCGGCTCGGCGTTGAACTCGTGGAAGGCGGCGATCGCCACGACGTAGCCGCCGATGCCGAAGAGCCCGGCCTGCAACAGGCTGACGAGGCCGGCGAAGCCGACGATCAGGTTGAGGCCGATCGCCGCGATGGCGAAGACGACGACGCGGGTCCCGACCTTGATCAGGAAGGGATCGCCGAGGGCTTGCGCGATCGGCGGCAGCGCCGCCAGGGCGACGAGGACGACGACGGGCGCGAGACGCGTGACGCGGTCGGGGCGGTGGGGGTCGAGCTCAGCCATGGACGGGGAACAGTCCCTTGGGGCGGAAGGCGAGGATCAACGCCATCAGCAGGAAGATCGCCATCGAGCCGATCGCCGGGGGCATCAGCACGCGGCCGAAGGTGTCGACGAGGCCGACGGTCAGCGCGGCGACGAAGGCGCCCTTGATCGAGCCGATGCCGCCGATGACGGTGACCACCAGGGCGAGGATGAGGATCGGTTCGCCCATGCCGACCTGAACCGCCAGGATCGGGCCGGCCATCAGGCCGGCGAGGCCGGCCAGCGCCGAGCCGACGGCGAAGAGGGCGGCGAAGACGACGTCGACGTCGACGCCCATGGCGGAGGCGATCGGCCGGTTCGACGAGCCGGCGCGCACCCACATGCCGATGCGGGTCTTCATCACGATCGCCCAGAGCAGCGCTGCGACGACGAGACCGACCGCGAGGACGACGAGCCGGAAGGTCGGATAGGTCAGCCCGGGCCACAGTTCGATCGATCCGGCGAGGGCTTCCGGCAGCGGCATGCGCAGCGGGATCGGGCCGAAGATCAGGCGGGTGATCTCGTTCATCGCCAGCACCACGCCGAAGGTGACCAGCACCTGATCGAGGTGGCCGCGGGCGTAGAAGCGGCGGAAGAGGCCGAGTTCGAGCGCCGCGCCGATCAGCGCCGTCACCGGCAGGGCGAAGACGACGCCGAGGACGAAGGAGCCGGTGACGCTCTGGATCCAGGCGGCGGCGAAGGCGCCGACCATGTAGAGCGAGCCGTGGGCCAGATTGATGAAGTTCATGATGCCGAACACCAGCGTCAGGCCGGACGCCATCAGAAACAGCGTCACGCCGAATTGGATGCCGTTCAGCATTTGCTCGACGACGAGCTGAGGGGTCATGGCGAAGGGGGCTCCTGGTGTGGTGACGCGGCGGTTCGATCTCGGGATGGGTCGTGCGTGATGCTTCGAGACGGGTGCCTGCGGCACCCTCCTCAGCAAGAGGCCTTTGTAATCACATGGTTCTCCAAAGCGCCTCATGCTGAGGAGGGCCGAAAGGCCCGTCTCGAAGCATCACGCGAGGACGTCCACGAGTTCGTCTCCCACGATCTCCGCGAGGGAGGGCCGAGCCTCGCCCGGTCCTCCGAGGCGCGGAGCGCGTGAGCCCGGCCTCACTTCATCTTGCACTTCGCCGCGTAGGCGTCCGGGTGATCGGCGACGATCAGCGAGCGCTTGGCCATGATCGGCCGGCCCTTGGCGTCCTTGACGATCTCGGCGAGCCAGAAGTCCTGGACGGGGTAGTGGTTGGTGTTGAAGCGGAACTTGCCGCGGAGGCTGTCGAACTTCACGGTCTCCAACGCCTTCTGGAAGGCGGCCGCGTCCTCGATCTTGCCGTCGATGGTCTTCAGCGCCGCGTCGAGCGCCATGACCGTGTCATAGGCCTGGGCGGCGTTGGGGGAGGGCAGGCGATGATGCGCCGCCTCGAAGTCGGCGATGAACTTCCTCGAGGCGGCGTTGTCGCTGTCCTCGGCCCAATGGGTGGCGACGAAGGCGCCGAGCGCCGCGTCGCCGATCGCCGGCAGGACGGTCTGGTCGAGCGAGAAGGAGGGCGTATAGAGCGGCGTGGTCTTGTCGAGGCCGGCCTGCTTGTACTGCTTGACGAAGTTGATGCCCATGCCGCCGGGGTAGAAGTAGAACACCGCATCCGGCTTGGCGGCGCGCAGCTGGGCGAGCTCGGCGGCGTAATCGAGCTGACCGAAGGCGGTGTAGACCTCGCCGACCACCTCGCCCTTGTAGAAGCGCTTGAAGCCGGCGAGGAAGTCCTTGCCCGCCGGATAGTTGGGCGCCATCAGATACATCTTCCCGATGCCGCGCTTGGTCGCCTCGATGCCCATCGCTTCCGCGGCGGTGTCGTTCTGGAACGAACCGGCGAAGAAATGCGGGTTGCACTGGGCGCCGGCATATTGCGACGGGCCGGCATTGACCGAGACGACGAAGGCGCCGGCGTCGAGCGCCGGCTTGGCCACCGCCAACATGACGTTGGAGAAATTCACGCCGGTGAGGATCTGGACCTTGTCCCGCTCGATCATCTTGTCGGCGACCTGGCGGGCCACGTCGGGCTTGGCCTGGTCGTCGCCCTGGATCACCTCGACGGCGCGGCCGCCGAGCTTGCCGCCGGTCGCCGCCAGACCGAGTTGGAAGCCGTCGTAGAGTTCCTGGCCGAGTTGGCCGGCGGGGCCGGAGAAGGTCGACAGGAAGCCGATGCGGATCGGATCGGCGGCGACGGCCGGCACGGCGGCGGCGAGCGTGGCGACGCCGGCGAGGCACGCGGCGAGCGTGGTGCGGAAAGACACGGTCATGATTGCCCTCGTTGGTTTCCTCGGCGGGGCGTTGGGCGCCCTCGTATGAACCGATTGAACGCCACAATACATTTGATCAGCATACTGTCAATAATCCTGCACGATGTTTCGTGAGGGATTCGACGTATATCGGGGCGGGCGGTTCGGACGCACCCGCCCCGTGGGATCGCCGGGTGGCGCGCTTCGACGAGGGGGCGGGGCGAGGCGGCGTCGCGATCAGGCGAGATCGATCAGGATCTTGCCGACATGGGCGTTCTCGGCCATGCGGCGGAAGGCGGCGGGGGCCTCGTCGAGCGGAAAGCGCCGGTCGATCACCGGATCGATGGCGGACGCCTCGATCGAGCGCAGCATCGCCTCGAAGGCCTCGCGGTCGCCGCAGGTGACGCCCTGGAGGCGGACCTGACGCATCACCGCCAGTGGCAGATTGATCGTGGCCATCGCCCCGGAGAGCACGCCGATCAGGGCGATGGTGCCGCCGGGGCGGACGATTCGGAGCGACTGGTCGAGGGTGTCGGCGCCGCCGACCTCGACGACGAGATCGATGCGGCCGCCGGCGAGGTCGCGGGCGGTGGCGCCCCAGCGCGGATCCTCGCGATAGTTCACCACGGCGGCGGCGCCGAGGCGGGTGAGCACGTCGGCGCGGGCCGGGCTCGACGTGGTGGCGATGACGCGGGCGCCGGCGCGCACCGCGAATTGCAGGGCGAAGAGCGAGACGCCGCCGGTGCCCTGGATCAACACGGTGTCGCCGGGACGGACCCGGCCGAGCTCGACGATCGCCGACCAGGCGGTCAGCGCCGCGCAGGGAAGCGTCGCGGCGGTCGCCGTGTCGATCGCGGGCGCGAGCTTCACCAGGGCTTGCGCCGGCACGATCATCCGGGTCGCCAGCGTGCCGTCGCCGCCGGGGCCGCCGAGCGCGGTGGCGAGCTTGGCGCTGGTCGGCTCGCCGGAGATCCAGCCGGTGAAGAAGTGCAGCACGGCGCGGTCGCCCGGCGCCAGTCGGGTGACGCCCGGCCCCACCGCCTCGACGATGCCGGCGCCGTCGGAACAGGGGATGACGGGCAGCTTCTGCTTGGGGTTGTAGCTGCCCTCGACCAGCAACAGGTCGCGCCGATTGAGGCTCGCCGCC
This sequence comes from Prosthecomicrobium sp., assembly GCA_048497495.1. GTDB lineage: Bacteria > Pseudomonadota > Alphaproteobacteria > Rhizobiales > Ancalomicrobiaceae > JAFHCF01. The sequence continues at coordinate 5,086 of JAFHCF010000143.1, read as the reverse complement.
TCGACCCGGAGCCGCACCTCGCCGGGGCCGGGCTCGCCGATCTCGCGGGTGGCGACACGGAGATTGTCGATGCCGAAGGCGGGGCATTCGAGGACATGGGCTGTGGGCATAGGGGCTCCTGGGGCAGAGGTGGTGACGCATTCCGTCATGCGGCGGTGGTGAAGTCACGCGGCGAAATGCCCGACCGCCGCCCGTCCTCAGTAGGTCTCGACGTGGTAGCGCCCCTGTTCGCGCATGGTGCGGCGGATGGCGTCCCAGAACAGGCCGGCGCCGCGGCAGACGTCGGCGAGCGCCTCGTCGACGCCGGCCTCCATGCCCTTCAGGCCGCAGAGATAGAGGTGGGTCTTGTCGGACTTCAAGAGCTCGACCATACGGTCGCCCTCACGCCGCATCAGGTCCTGGACATAGACCTTGGGTTCGCCGGGGACGCGGGAATAGGCGAAGAACTTGGTGAGGAGGCTCGCCGGCACCTTCTGCAGGGGGCCGAAATAGGGCAGTTCCTCGGGCCGCCGCGCCCCGAAGAACAGAACCATCTCGCCCGGCGCGTCGGGCTGGGTGCGCCGACGCCATTCGGTCATGCCGCGGAAGGGGGCCGAGCCGGTTCCGGTGCACACCATGACGATGTTGGCGGACGGGTCGTCGGGCATCAGGAAGGTCGCGCCGAAGGGACCGGTGACGGTGACCTTGTCGCCGCGCTTCAGGTCGCAGACGTGGTTGGAGCAGACCCCGCCGGGTTCGCGCTTGACCGTCAGCGACAGGTTGTTGTGGTTGGGCCGCTCGCCGTGGCGGGGGCTCGCCACCGAATAGAGGCGGATGCGGTGCGGCTCGCCGTTGCCGTCGACGCCGGGCGGGACGATGCCGATCGACTGGCCCTCGAGGATGGGGAAGGGCGTCTCGCCGAAGTCTAGGATGACGTGGCGGATGTCGGTGGAGGCGTCGTCGGCCGTCAGCCGATAGGTGCCGGTGACGGTGGCGATCGCCGGCTTCGATCGGTTGTAGAGGTTGACCGACGGCTTGGAGGCCGTGCGCGGCGCCACCGACTTGCCGCCGGCGCCGCCGTGCGCCGAGGCGATCAGCGCCTCGACCTCGTCGTCGAAGGCCTCGACCGAGTTCATCGCCGCCTCGCCGAGGTCCTCCTGCGCCGGCAGATCGCCCCAGGAGTGCTGGTCGTCCAGCGTCCACGGCGTCGTCACCACCCGCCAGGTGTCGATGGCGCCGGTCGGGCAGGGGGCGATGCAGTCCATGCAGAAATTGCAGATCGAGGCGTCGACCACGTAGTTGTCGTCACCATGGGTGATGGCGTCGATCGGGCACATCTCCTCACAGGTGTTGCAGCGGATGCAGATCTCCGGATCGATCAGGTGCTGCTTGACGACGACGGGGGCGTTCATGGCGGGCTCCGGAAGTGGTGGCGGTCGGGTCGGACGCACCGGGGTGCTGCTGCAGCTTACGGCCTTCGATTGGAGGCGCGGCCGAGCCCCCCCTCTCTGTCTCTCCCCCTCCTGGGGGGAGAGGACCCTGTGGCGATGGTCGTCGCGACGTCGGCGCCCGGTTTCCACCGCGGCCTCGCCGTAGTCGTCCCCTCCCCCCTGGAGGGGGAGGGACAGGGAGGGGGGGTGGGCGCTTCCGCCGGTCCGCCCGACGGAAGCCGCCCCCGTCACCTCACGCGGCGATCTTCACGTATTCGAAGTCGCCGGGCTTGTTGTCGATGCCGACCTTGGGCGGGTTGATCCAGCCGGCGTATTCGCCGGCGCCGGTCACCGCCTTCATCAGCGTGTTCAGATAGGCGAGGTCGTCGCGCGACGGCAGGTAGTCGTCGTGCTTGGCCTCCCAGTCGGCCTTGGACAGGATGATGCCCTTCGGCGTCGCTTCCATGTCCTTGAACTCGCCGATCTGGCGGTTGAACACCTGGTTGGGCAGTTCGAGGCGGAAGTCGATGCCTTCCTTCTGGATGATCTTGTTCCAGCGCTCGACGCCCTTGGCGCAGTCGGCGGTGTAGTCGTCGCGCAGCCGCATGTTGAGGGCGGTCAACGCCGGCACGTGCTCCTCGACGATCCGGCCGTCGATGAACTTCAACACCGGATAGGTGGCATTGGTGAGCTCGTGATCGTCGTCGATCTTGGTCTCGCCGAAGCGGCCCTTGAGGCCGGCGTTGTAGTAGTTGGCCGAGTTGGTCGAGATCTCCGAGCCGAACAGGTCCAGCGTCAACGGATAGTGCATGTGCAGCTTCTTCTGAATCAGCGGCAGGTCGATCACCCCGAGCTCGCGCACCGCCTCCACCGCATAGGGGTCGGTGATGCCGGCGGCCTTCATCGCCTGACAGGTGCGCTCGATGGTGCGCCCGACGCCGGTCTCGCCGACGAACATGTGGTGGGCTTCCTCGGTCAGCATGAAGCGGCAGGAGCGCGACAGGGGATCGAAGCCCGACTGGGCCAGGCTTTCGAGCTGCATCTTGCCGTCACGATCGGTGAAGAAGGTGAACATGAAGAACGACAGCCAGTCCGGGGTCTCCTCGTTGAAGGCGCCGAGCATGCGCGGCGTCTCCTTGTCGCCGGAGCGGCGGCGCAGCAGCTCGTCGGCCTCCTCGCGACCGTCGCGGCCGAAGTATTTGTGGAGGAGATAGACCATCGCCCACAGGTGGCGACCTTCCTCGACGTTGACCTGGAACAGGTTGCGCAGGTCGTAGAGCGACGGCGCGGTGCTACCCAGATGGCGCTGCTGCTCGACCGAGGCCGGCTCGGTGTCGCCCTGGATGACGATCAGGCGGCGCAGCATGGCGCGGTATTCGCCGGGCACGTCCTGGAACGCCGCCTCGCCCTTGTGCTTGCCGAAATTGACCTTGCGGCCATCCTCCTTCGGCGCCAGCAGCACGCCCCAGCGGTAGTCGGGCATCTTGACGTAGTCGAACTTGGCCCAGCCCTGCGGATCGACCGAGACGGCGGTGCGCAGGTAGACGAGGCTGTTCTGGAAGCCTTCCGGCCCCATGTCCTTCCACCAGTCGATGTAGTTGGGCTGCCAGCTCTCGAGCGCCCGCAGCACCTGGCGGTCGCCGGCGAGATCGACGTTGTTGGGGACCTTCGTCGAGTAGTCGACGTTCATGGTATCGGACATGAGTTCCTCCCTGTGGCCCGCGAGGGACCCGTTGTCTTCAGACGCGCCGCATGTCGTAGGTCGGGCGCAGACCGGTTCCGTAGCGGCGCAGCGCGCCCTCCTCGCCGACCGCGTTGGGGCGCTGGAAGATCCAGTTCTGCCAGGCGGTGAGGCGGGCGAAGATCTTGGATTCCATGGTCTCGGGCCCGGCGAAGCGCAGGTTGGCCTCGAGGCCGGTCAGCGCGTCGGGGGAGTAGGAGGCGCGCTCCTCGAGATAGACGCGGACCTCGTCGGCCCAGTCGATGTCGTCGCAGGCGAAGGTGACGAGGCCGAGCGCGTCGCAGGCCGCCGCGTCGAGGCTCTCGCCGATCTTGGCCCGGAGCCCGCCGACCTGCTCGGGCGTGCCGATGAAGCGGTTGTCGAGCCGGGTGAGCCCGTGGCTCATCGGGTAGGGGCCGAAGTTGGCCGAGGTCAGCGACACGGTCGCCGGCTCCCGGTTGTCGCCCTCGAACGAGCCGATCAGCATGTAGGAACGGTCGGCGGCGAGCACGAGTTCGGCGAGGAGGCCGGTGAAGCACGAGCCCGGCTCGACCAGCGCCACCAGGGTGCGCGAGGTGACGTCGACCCGCTTCAGCACGCGCTTCCAGTAGAGGGTGATCTCGTTGACCAGCCAATGGTCGGCATGGGCGTCGAGGAAGGCGTCCCACGCCGCGACCCGGGCGCCGTCGCCCTTCGACTTGAAGACGAAGGTGCCGACCTCGAAGGCGTTGTTCCTGAGATCGAGGATGGCGTCGTCGAGCTCGCGGGCGAGCGTCAGGATCCACGAGCCCGAGCCGAGCGCGGCCAGCGCCTCGGCCGTGGCCGGGGGCGCCTCGCTCGGGCCTTCGAGCGTGATCGTGGCGACGCGGGCGGCCTTGTCGATGTCGACCGTGACCAGCGAATAGTCGATGCCGTCGGCGCGGAAGGTGCGGTCGAGCGGGGTGAGGGTGACGCCGGCGCCGGCGCCCTTGCGGGCCGACCTGGCGGCGAACTCGCCGGCGCGGGTCTTGACGATCTCCTCCAGCCGGCTCGTCGGCACGATCTCGTCGACCAGGCGCCAGTCGACGGCGCGCTTGCCCTTGATGCCCTCTTCGATGGTGCAGAACACGTCGGCGAGGTCGCGGCGGACCTTGCGCTTGTCGATCACCCGGGTCAGGCCGCCGGTGCCCGGCAGCACCGCCAGTAGCGGCACCTCGGGCAACGACACCGACGACGAGCCGTCGTCGATCAACATGATGTGGTCGGCGGCGAGCGCCAGTTCGTAGCCGCCGCCGGCGGTCGAGCCGTTGGCGACGCAGATGTATTTCTGGCCGGAGAATTCCGAGGAATCCTCGATGCCGTTGCGGGTCTCGTTGGTGAACTTGCAGAAGTTGACCTTGTGGGCGTGTTCCGAGCCGGCGAGCATGCGGATGTTGGCGCCGGCGCAGAACACCTTCGGCTTGTTGGAGCGCATCAGCACCACCTTGACCTCGGGGTGCTCGAAGCGCAGTCGCTGCAGCGCGTCGGCGAGCTCGATGTCGACGCCGAGATCGTAGGAATTGAGCTTGAGCTGATAGCCCTCGAAGAGGCCGCCGTTCTCGTCGACGTCCATCGCCAGCGTCGCCACTTCGCCGTCGAACGACACCTTCCAGTGCCGGTAACGGGACGGATCGGTCTGGAAGTCGATCCGTGTGGCGCCGTTCGCCAGCTTGCGTGCCTCGTCGGCCATGTTTCCACCCTCGGGGTTCTGGTTCGATTGGCGTGAACTATAATGCATTATTGTGCACTGTCCAGCGCGTTCGGATTAGAAAAATGCACTTTTATTCATGTTCGCGGTCGTAACAAGGCGGACCGACCGCGCCTGTCGGGGCGATGGTCCCTCATGGGTTCGGCCCGACCTCTCCCCCCGTCATCTCCGGGCTCCGACCCGGGGACCCATGCGGCCCGACCATCGTGTCGGCGCCGATGGGTTGCCGGG
>JAFHCF010000142.1:0-16365 GCA_048497495.1 Prosthecomicrobium sp. | reverse complement strand
GGCATCCGGCGCGGCGGCCGAGACCGGCGGTTCGTCGGGCGCGACCGCCTCGGGCGGCGGAGCGGCGGGGGACGGCGCTTCCTCGGAGGGGGTCTCCCGTGTCGCCTCGGCGGTCGGCGTCGAGGGGGTCTCGAGCGGAAGTTCGTCGGGTTCGGCGATCGGGAGCCCCTCCATTGCCGAGACCGGGGTGGCATCGGCGGCGGCCCGCGTCGGCGCGGGCGCCTCCACCGGCGGCACGGCGGCCGCGGCGGTGTCGTCCGGCATGCCGGGGCCGACGCGCAGCAGGCGGCGGGGATGGGACGCCGAGCCGAGGCGGACCAGCGTGACGTCATGGGCGAGTTGCCCCGTCGAGACCCGATGCTCGAGCACGACGGCGCCGTCGTCGGCGTCGAGCGCCGCCTCGATGTCGTCCTGCACGCCGTCGAGGGCGGAATGATCGCCGAGCGCCACCACCACCTCGCCGTCGCCGTCGAAGAGGGCGACGAGGCCGCCCTCCGCCGCGATCGCCGCGAGGCTCGCCGCCGGGTCGGCGTCGGCCGGGTCGGCGCGGGCGTTGTCGACGACGACCAGGATCGCGTCCTCGGCCGCGAGCGGCCGGGCGAGGGCGACCGACAGCAGGGTCGAGCGCAGCCCGTCGAAATAGCGCATCAATTCACGGGCCTCGTCACCGGGCCGGGCGGTGGCGGCGAAGCGGAGGAGACGTTCGGCGAGGCGCGGCTCGAGCGCCACCCGGCAATCGAGGGCGCGGGCGGCGGGAAGCGCGAGAAAGCGGGCGCCGGCGGCATTGGCGAACCGCAGCAGGCGGGCGTCATGGGAGACGACGAAGGCCGGGCGCGGGTCGCCGATCGCATCGCCGACACCGTCGAGCGCCAGGATCGGCCAGACCGAGTGGAGTTTCTCGCTCATCGCGTCTTCGGACCTTCAATGCTTCGTGCCTCTCGAACCCGTCGAGATGCGCCGAAGACTGCCTCGTGTCGACCGGGCCGGGCCTTCGATGCCCGTCTTCCACGCCGAACGACGCGATCATCTCGGGTCGATCATGATCACGTCATTAACACACTGTTAATATAGACGAAGACCTGGGGCGGTCCACATGGGAACGGGCTCGGGGAGGCAGCATCGCTTCCGAGGGTTAATCGGCCCGGATTCCACCCCGGATGCCACCAAGGTCGTAGCGCCTGTGCATCGATTTATGTTGCAGTGCACAATAACCGCTGCTACAAGATGGATGTCGGCAGGAGTTGCGATGCGAACCGCCGACGGGGGGGACGATCTTCCCCCGGACGAGACCCACGAGACGGCCGGCCGAACGCGCCGGACATGGAGACCGCAATGGCTGGCGACAAGACCTTCGAAATTCCCGAGCAGATCCGCACCTTCGCCGAGAAGAGCGTCGAGCAGGCCAAGAAGGCCGTCGACGATTTCATCGCCGCGTCTCATCAGGCGGTGGCGAAGGTCGAGGCTTCTTCGACGACGGTTCAGTCGAGCGCGCTCGACTTGAACAAGAAGGTGCTCTCGCTCGCCGAAGAGAACCTTTCGGCCGCGTTCGCGCATGCTCAGAAGCTGATCCAGGCCAAGGACCCGCAGGAGATCCTCAAGCTCCAGAGCGACTACCTCAAGGCCCAGGCGGCTTCCTTCGGCGAACAGGCTCGCCAGATCGGCGATGCCGCCGCCAAGACCGTCTCCTCGATCACCGAGAAGGTCACCAAGGGCTGATTTGTCGATCTCGGATCGATGGAGACGCGAATTCGAGTGGGCGGCGCGCCGTTCGGCGCGACCGCCCGCCGATGTTCCGGTCGGCGCGCGGCGACCGGCTCGAGGGACCGGCGGGATCCTCGATCGAGATTGTGCAATGCAGTATTATATTGCATTGCAACACGAACTCGACTAGGTTCTCGATGTCGCCGGTCGGCCCTCACGGGCGCGTCCACCGACGTCCTCGCACAGCATTCGCGCCTCGCAGGCGCCCGAGACGCGACCCCGAGGGGGGCGATCGTGGAACGACGCGAGAGAGCGCCGACCAATTCGAATTCGATCAGGAGAGACGTGGCATGACCCAGGCCAAGACCCCGACCCGCAAGCCCGCCGCCAAGGCGGCCGCGCCCGCCACCGTCGCCACCGAGGCGGCTCCCACGGTGGCTCAGGCCGCCGCGCCGGCTCCGGCCCCCGAGCCCGCTCCGGCGCCCAAGGCCGAGACCACCGCCGCGGCCGGGTTCGAGTTCCCCAAGTTCGAGATGCCGACCTTCGAGATGCCGAAGTTCGAGATGCCCAACTTCGATCTGGCCTCGATGCCGCAGGCCGAGATCCCGGCGGTGTTCCGTGACTTCGCCGAGAAGGCGGTGGCGCAGGCCAAGACCAGCTTCGCCAAGCTCAAGGAGGCGGCCGAGGAGGCCACCGACGCGATCGAGGACACCTACGAGACGGCGCGCGCCGGTCTGGTCGAGCTCAACGGCAAGTCGATCGACGCGGTCAAGGCCAACAGCGACGCCACCTACGGCTTCGCCAAGAGCCTCCTGGCGGTGAAGACCTTCGCCGAGGCGATCGAGCTGCAGTCGACCTTCGTGCGCGCCCAGTTCGAGGCGATCGGCGCCCAGGCCAAGGAATTGCAGGAAGTGGCGACCAAGGTGGCGGCCGAGTCGGCCAAGCCCGCCAAGGACGCGATCACCAAGTCGATCGAGACGCTGAAGTCCGGCAAGTGATCCTCTCGCGGACGGCGGCGTGCCCGGCACGTCGCGGTCCGAAGGGGGCGGACGCCGCTTCGCCGGCGATCTTTCGATCCCGCCCGCGCCCGGCGCGTCGGCGGGATCTTCACCATCCCCCGCGCCTGGTGGGAGGCGTGGGGCGCCACGGAACGGAACCGATCGACGCGCCTCGCGACATCGGCTCTTGCCAAGTGGGGCGCCATCCCCTATCAGGACGCCGTCGAGACCCGTGCAGCTGTAGCTCAGTTGGTTAGAGCGTCGGATTGTGGCTCCGAAGGTCCCCGGTTCGAGTCCGGGCAGCTGTACCACTCGATTTTCTCGACATCGTCCGCCTGCACGACATCGTCCTCATGGACATCGCCGACGTCCGCGACCCGCCTCTTCGGCGGGTTTCGCTTTTTCCCGACGCGGGAGCCTCAGGCCAGAGCGCGTCGGCCGGGCGCGGCGTCGTCGCGGCGGCCTCCCAGCGATTCGCCGCCTTCGAAGAACAGGCGCCATCTGGTCGGGGCGAGGGCGCGGCGGTCGCCGATCGACACGGAGACTTCCGGAGCGACGTCGATTTCGATGACCGTCGCGTCGGCGAGCCTCAGATCGAGGCGACGGGCGACGCCGTGGCGGCGGCTGCCGGTCACGGTGCCGGTCAGACCGCCGGGCGCGTCGCCGCCGATCGTCCAATGTTGCGGCCGGACGTAGAGCGTCGCCGGGCCCGAGCCCAGCACGTCGACGCCGAGCTCGAGCCGGGCGCCGGCGAAGCTCACCCCGCCGTGCCCGACGACCACCGGCAGACGGCTGGTGTCGCCGATGAAGTCGAAGACGAAGGGGGAGGCGGGGGCGTCGTAGATCTCGTCCGGCGTGCCGATCTGTTCGATGCGCCCCTGGTTCAGCACCACCACCCGATCGGCGAGTTCGAGCGCCTCGTCCTGGTCGTGGGTGACGAAGATCGTGGTGTAGCCGGTGCGGTCGTGGATCTCACGCAGCCACTTGCGCAGGTCCTTGCGGACCTGGGCGTCCAGCGCCCCGAAGGGCTCGTCGAGGAAGAGGACGCGCGGCTCGACGGCGAGGGCGCGGGCGAGCGCCACGCGCTGGCGCTGACCACCGGAGAGCTGCGAGGGATAGCGCTTCGCCAGCGTCGGCAGTTGCACCAAGTCGAGCAGTTCATCGACCCGGCGCTTGATCTCGGCGCCGCTCGGCCGCTCCGACTTCGGTTTGCAGGTGAGGCCGAAGGCGATGTTCTCGGCCACCGTCATGTGGCGGAAGAGCGCGTAGTGCTGGAACACGAAGCCGACCTTGCGATCCCTGACCGGGGTCAGGGAGGCGTCCTCCTCGCCGAAGAAGACCCGGCCGACGGTGGGCTGCTCCAGGCCGGCGAGGAGACGCAGGAGCGTCGTCTTGCCCGAACCGGAGGGACCGAGCAGCGCCAGGAGTTCGCCCGAGCGGATGTCGAGATCGAGGCCGTGGAGAGCGGGAAAGTCGCCGAAGTCCTTGGCGAGGTCGCGGATATGGATGTCCATGGGGTTGCCTCAGTGTCGTGCGGAACGGGCGAGTTCCTCGCCGAACCGCCACTCGAGAAAGGTCTTGAGCACGAGGGTGACCAGCGCCAGAAGCGCGAGGACCGAGGCCATCGCGAAGGCGCCGACGAAGTCGTACTCGTTGTAGAGGATCTCCACCTGCAGCGGCATGGTGTTGGTGAGGCCGCGAATGTGGCCGGAGACCACCGAGACCGCGCCGAACTCGCCCATCGCCCGGGCATTGCACAGCAGCACGCCGTAGAGCAGGCCCCACTTGATGTTGGGCAGCGTCACCCGGGTGAAGATGGTCCAGCCCGAGGCCCCGAGCGTCAGCGCCGCCTCCTCGTCGGCCGAGCCTTGCGCCTCCATCAAGGGGATCAGCTCGCGCGCCACGAAGGGGAAGGTGACGAAGATCGTCGCCAGGACGAGGCCGGGCACGGCGAAGATCACCTGGAGCCCGTGCGCCACGAGCCACGGCCCGAACACCCCCTGCGCCCCGAAGAGCAGTATGAAGACCAGACCCGAGACCACCGGCGACACCGAGAACGGCAGGTCGATCAGGGTGACGAGGACGCTCTTGCCGGTAAAGGAGAAGCGCGTGATCGCCCAGGACGCGGCGACGCCGAAGACCAGATTGGCCGGCACCGAGATCACCGCGACCAGCAGCGTCAGGCGGACCGCGGCGAGCGCGTCCGGATCCGTGAAACTGGCGAAATAGGCCCCGACCCCCTTTCGCAGGCCCTCGGTGAAGACGCCGGCGAGCGGCAGCGCCAACACGAGCGCGAGGAAGGCGATCGCCGTCGCCACGAGCGCGATGCGGGCGCCGCGCGTCTCGCCGATCGGCTCCGGCACGGGAAGGGCGCGCGCGCGCGGCGGATCGAGCGGGAAGGTCTCGTCGGTCGCCATCTCAATATCTCCGATTGACCCAGGTCTGTAGGGCGTTGATGGCGAGGATCAGGGTGAAGGAGACGGCGAGCATGACGCAGGCGATGCCGGTCGCCCCGACATAGTCGAACTCCTCCAGCCGGATGACGATGAGGAGCGGCGCGATCTCGGTGAGGTAGGGCATGTTGCCGGCGATGAAGACGATCGACCCGTACTCGCCGACGCCGCGGGCGAAGGCCAGGGTGAAGCCGGTGAGGATCGCCGGCACCAGCGGCGGCAGCAGCACCCGGAAGACCGTGGCGGCGCGGCTCGCCCCGAGCATCGCGGCGGCCTCCTCGACCTCGCGATCGAGATCGGCGAGCAGCGGCTGAACCGTGCGCACCACGAAGGGCATGCCGACGAAGACCAGCGCGACGACGACGCCGAGTTGGGTATAGGCGACCTTGACGCCGAGCGGCTCGAGCCAGGCGCCGATCCAGCCGGTCTTGGCGAAGAGGGCCGCGAGCGTGATGCCGGCGACCGCCGTCGGCAGCGCGAAGGGCAGATCGACGGCGGCGTCGACGAGGTTGCGCCCGGGGAAGCGGTAGCGGGTCAGCACCCAGGCGACGAGAACCCCGAAGACCGCGTTGATCAGCGCCGCGACGAAGGCCGCCCCGAAGGAGAGCTTCAGCGCCGCCAGCACGCGGGCGTCCTGGAGGAGCTCGACGAAGCCGGAGACCCCGAGCCCCGACGCCTTCCAGGCGAGGGCGACGAGGGGGATCAGCACGATGAAGGACAGCCAGACCACGGTCCAGCCGAAGGCGAGGCCGAAGCCGGGCAGGACGCCGGAGACGAGCGGTTCGCGTCGTCGTGCGGGCGAGGAAACGAATGCGGGCGCCGTCATGTGCGTTTCTCCGGGAAGGCCGAGGGCATCGGGCCGAGGAGAGGTCGCGTCACGCGAAGAGGAGCGATGCCGGGCAAGGGGCCCCGATGCCGCTCGTCTCACGCGCCGCGCGGTGTCACTTCGCCGGCTTGTAGAGCTGATCGAATGTGCCGCCCTCGCCGAAGTGGAAGGCCTGCGCCTTGCCCCAGCCGCCGAACAGCGGATCGTCGATGGTGATCAGATCGAGCTCGGGGAAGCGATCGAGCAGCGCCTCGTCGACCCCCTTCGGGTTCGACGGGCGATAGCGATACTTGGCCGCGAGCGTCTGACCCTTCGGCGAATAGAGGAAGGCGAGATAGGCCTCGGCCTGCTTGCGGCTGCCCTTGGTGTCGACGTTGCCGTCGACCAGCGCCACCGGCGGTTCGGCGAGGATCGAGAAGGGCGGCACCACGATGTCGAACTCGTCGGCGCCGAATTCGTCGACGACCAGATAGGCCTCGTTCTCCCAGGCGAGCAGGACGTCGCCCAAGCCGCGCTGGGCGAAGGTCGTGGTCGAGCCGCGCGCGCCGGTGTCGAGGACCGGAACATGCTTGAAGAGGTCGGCGATGTAGCCGCGAACCCTGGCGTCGTCACCCTCGTGGGTCTTGTGGGCCCAGGCCCAGGCGGCGAGGTAGTTCCAGCGGGCGCCGCCCGAGGTCTTCGGGTTGGGCGTGATCACCTCGACGCCGGGTTTCACCAGATCGCCCCAGTCCTTCAACCCCTTCGGGTTGCCCTTGCGCACCAGGAACAGGATCGTCGAGGTGTAGGGCGAGGAGTTGTGGGCGAGCCGGGTCTGCCAGTCGGCCGGGATCTTGCCGGTCAGCCGGGCGATGGCGTCGATGTCGGCGGCGAGCGCCAGGGTCACCACGTCGGCGTCGAGACCGTCGATCACCGAGCGCGCCTGCTTGCCCGATCCGCCGTGCGAGGTCCTGATCGACACGGTCTCGCCGGTCGCGGCCTTCCACTCGGCGGCGAACACGGTGTTCACCTCCTTGTAGAACTCGCGGGTCGGGTCGTAGCTGACGTTGAGCAGCGTCGTGTCGGCGCGGGCGAAGAGCGTCGTGGCGATGATGATGCCGAAGGCGGCGCCGATGACGGCGAGATCACGCAACCGGCGGACGAGGGGACGGTCGAGGGGAGGGCGGCGATCGACACGCGGAACGGGCCAGGAGGTGGAGGTCGGCGTCGGCATGGCTGTCTCCCGTGGAACGAGGTGCATGCCAATAGAATACAAAATCTATAGATAATGTCTATTCCAAAGAATCGACCCCGTCCGGACGTCGATGCTCCGATCATGGGTCGCGGCGAAACGGCGTCGATCGGCGTGTCGGTCGCCGGCCACCCGGAAAAGGGCGGCATTCGGCGCGCGTTCGGCTGTCGGGAGCGCGTCGGAGCGTCGTCGGCGGGGGAGGGTGAGGGGGGCGTGGCGGGCCGGATCGGGCGAACGCCGCGCCCCCCGCGTCATGGGGTCGCGCCGCGCGCCGTGTCGGCCTTGGCCACCATCTCGGCCAGCGTCATGCCGTCGAGCACCTCGGCCATGGCGTCGCGCACCTCGAGCATGGTGAGGCGGACGGCGCAGGAGACGAGATCGTGGCAGTCGTCGCAGGGCTGATAGGCGGTGCGGCTGGCGCAGGCGATCGGGGCGAGGGGGCCGTCGAGGGCGCGGATGATCGCGCCGACGCCGATCTCCTCGGCCGGCCGCGCCAGGGCATAGCCGCCGCCCGGGCCCTTCTTGGAGCGGATGAAGCCGGCATTGCGCAGATCGAGCAGGATGGCGTCGAGGAATTTCTTCGAAATTCGTTCGGCATCGGCGATCTCGGCCGACTGCACCGTGACGCCGGCCGCGAGCCGCGCCAGATGAACCATCGCCTTGAGGCCGTATTTACCCTTGTTGGTCAGCATGCCGCGAAACTCTCCTGTCACGGCTCGATAGAGGTTTCCGGCCGGCCGATCAATCGCGCGGCACCGAACGGAGCCCGGCGCGCGCTCCATTTCAGGGGATTGTGGCGCTCGCGCCGGGGTGGGGGTCAGCGGCCGCGGGCGCAGGCCTCGTGGAAATCGGCGAAGCCGTGGGCGCGGTGGACCAGCGACCAGTCGGGCGAATATTCGCCGATCGGCGCCAGCGTCCAGTCCCAGTCCTCGTCGGCGGGCGGCAGCTTCACCCCCTCGAGCAGGTCGTAGCGGTCGACCACGGCGCCGGTCGGGCCGATGTCGAGGCCCTCGCTGTCGGTCAGGAGGCAGACCCGGGCGGCGATCCGGCGCAGCGTGTCGAGGTGACCCTCGACGATGCGCCGGCCGAGATCGGGGAAACGGGAGAGGGCGAGGCCGCGCTTCTCGCGGACCTTCGCGACCGGCAGCAACGGCAACTGGCTCAGGCAGTTGGCGGAGATCACCAGATCGATCTCGCCGTCCTCGCGGTAGCGGCGAAGCGGATCGGAAAGCCCGGTGGCGCGGTCGAGCAGCAGGTCGGTGGTGCCGGTGATGTCGAGTTCGACGAGTTCGACGTTGGCGAGGCGCCGCGCCGCGAGGCGGATCGGCCAGAGGTGGACGACGTCGATCAGGATCACCTTCTCGAAGCTCTCGGCGAGGCGGGCGAGCGGCACGTCGCGCATCAGGCCGGAGCCGAGCACCAGGCACTTGCGCCGGCGCGGAAGACCGGTGATCGCCCGCTCGACCGTGGCATGGCACCGGGCCTCGTGATCCGCCCAATCGGCCTTGCAGCGGCGCGCCCGCGACCACAGCGACACCGCCGCCGTCAGATGGCCGGTGCGGCGGGCATCGAGGGTGGCCGGTGTGAGGATCCAGGCGAAGATCTCGGCGAGCACGGGCGGCCTCTCGGGGTCCGAATCGGTCCCGTGAGCCTAGAGCAAGGTTCGACCGAGGCGAAACGCCGCCTCGCGATCGAACCGCGTGGTCGATCGGATGGTGGTTCCGATTCACGCGGCGGATGGGAACCCTCCGTCTCGATCGAACCACCGGCCTCTTCCCCGCGACGGGTGGGGGCCCCATGTGTTAAGGGCAGAAGGCGACCGGCCGCGACGGGCGGGACGGCATCGAGGAGTGGGATCGGGCATGGCGGCGCAGGACGAGCAATCGGGCGAGACGGCGGTGGCGGGCAAGCACGGCCACGATTGGCGCAAGCCGGCGCTCGAGATCGGGCCGCTCATCATCTTCTTCGCCACCAATGCGGCGACCAGCAAGACCCACGGGCTGTTTCTCGCCACCGGCGTCTTCATGGCCGCGACGATCGTCGCGTTGGTTCTGTCCTGGGTGCTCTACCGCCGGATCGCGATCATGCCGCTGGTCTCGGCGGTGGTGGTCACGGTCTTCGGCTCGCTGACCCTGATCCTCCAGGACGAGACCTTCATCAAGATCAAGCCGACGATCATCTACACGATCTTCGGCGCGGCGCTCATCGGCGGGCTCGCCTTCGGCAAGTCGCTGCTCGGCATCGTCTTCGAATCGGCTTTCGATCTCGACGCGGACGGCTGGCGCAAGCTGACGCTGCGCTGGGCGCTGTTCTTTCTGGCGCTCGCCGTCCTCAACGAATGGGTGTGGCGCAGCTTCTCCACCGACACCTGGGTCGCCTTCAAGGCCTTCGGCATGATCCCGATCACCTTCGTCTTCGCGCTTCTCCAGATGCCGCTGATCCAGCGCCATTCGATCGAGACCGGCGACGAGGAAGCCTCGGGCTGACCGCCGTTCCGCGGTCTCAGCCGCGCCACAGCGCCAGCTTGGCGGCGAAGGCGCCGAAGAGGCCGGCGGTGGCGTAGTCGAGGCCGCGCCTCAGTCGGGCGGAGGCGGCGAAAGTGGCCGAGACCCGCTCGGCGCCGAGGATCAGCAGCACGCAGAAGGGCGCGCCGATCAGGCCGTAGAGCCCGCCGAGAACCGCGAGCTTGGTCGCGGCATGCGGATCGCTCGCGGCGACGAACTGCGGCAGGAAGGTCACGAAGAACAAGACGATCTTCGGGTTGAGGACGTTGACGCCGAGCCCGGTGAGAAAGGCGCGTCCGAGCGACACCACCTCGGGCGCGCCGGGTCGTACCTCGAAGGCCGAGCCGTGGCGCAGCGTCTGGGCGGCGAGGAAGACCAGATAGGCGGCCCCCGCCCATTTCAGCGCCGCGAAGGCGGCGGGCGAGGCGGCGAGGAGGGCGGAGAGGCCGAGAGCCGCGAAGGCGGTATGGACATAGAGGCCGGCGGTGGTGCCGGCCAGCGCCGCGAGGCCGACGGCGCGGCCGCTCGCCAGCGTTCGCCCGAGAAAGAGCGCCATGTCGGGGCCGGGGGTGAAGACCAGGAGCAGCACCGCCACGGCATAGGTGGCGACGGTGGCGAGGTCCGGCAGGCGTTCGGCGAGGGTGGTGGCGAGCATCGGTCACTCCGGGGCGCCGGTGTCGCCGGCAGTCTTCCATGGGCTGCGACGGCAGAGTACATGTCGAAGAGGTCTTCGAGGAGAGGCGATGTGGACGGCGGGATCTGGAGCGAGATCGGGGCGAGGCTCGGCCGGGCGACGGCGGCGGCGCGGGGCTTCGCGCGGGCCCATCCGCTGCGCTCGACGCTCGCCGCGACCGGTTTCGTCTCGGTCCTGGCGTTGACCTTTCCGCGCTTCGACGTCGCCGTCGCCGCGCTGTTCTTCGCCGGCGACCGCTTTCCGGCGGAGAAGGTCGCGGTGCTGGTCGATTTCCGGCTCGCCGGCATGGCTGTGACCAGGATCGTCGTCGTCTCGCTCATCCTCGCCTGGCTCGGCAAGCTCTTCGTGCCGATGCTGTCGCGGGCCCTGTCGACGCGCAAACTGATGTTTCTCTCCGCCTCGATGGCGCTCGGCCCGGGCATCCTGGTCAATTCGATCCTCAAGGCGTTCTGGGGGCGGCCGCGACCCTGGCAGATCGCCGACCTCGGCGGGTCGATGACCTTCTTTCCGGCCTGGGTGCCGGGCGGCGCCTGCGTCTCCAACTGCTCGTTTCCCTCCGGCGAGGCGTCGAGCGCGATGTGGCTGATGGCCTTCGCCTTCGTCGTGCCGGAGCGGTGGCGGCGGGCGACGGTGATCACGGTGATCGCCTGGACCCTCGCCATCTCGCTCAACCGCATGGCATTCGGCGGCCATTTCCTCTCCGACGTGATGATCGCCTGGGGCCTCGTGGCGGCGGTGGTGCTCGGCTGCCGCGCCGTCTTCCTGGAGCGAATCGGGCCGAGGACGGAAGCGCGCATCGACGAGGCGCTGGCGTGGGCGGGCGAACGCGTGCTTCGGGGGATGCGGGCGCCGGCGACGTGGCTCGGGCGGGGGAGTTGAACCGGGCGGGGCGAGGGTCGATCTCGTCGCGGATGTGGCCTTGGCGCCCTTGACTTCTCCGGTCTTTTCGGGCTTTTCGGTCGCGAGCCCGTGCCGCGGGCCAAGCAACTGTTCGGGATCTCTGTCGGTCATGTCGCTCGTCATCACGACGAAAACCAAAACGACCATGACGACGGCGACGAAAGTCGCCGGCTGACGCAGGCTCTCGACCTCCCGCATGCTCTCTCCCGGCGGGTGACGGGAGCAGCGGAGGACCGAACGGTTCCCTTTCTCGACCCCTCGAAAAAGCGATCCCCCCGGTCCTCTGTCGAAACGGGAGAGAGGATGAACATCCGAGGATTTTGAGAGATGGCGTACAAGGTCGCAATCGTCGGTGCCACCGGCAACGTGGGTCGTGAGATGCTCGACATCCTGGCCGAGCGCGGATTTCCCGTCCGGGAAGTCGTGGCGCTCGCCTCCCACCGCTCGCTCGGCACGGAGGTCTCCTTCGGCGACAAGACGCTGAAGACCAAGGTGCTCGACAACTACGACTTCTCCGACACCGACATCTGCCTGATGTCGGCGGGCGGTACGGTGTCGAAGGAGTGGTCGCCGAAGATCGCCGCCCAAGGCTGCGTCGTCATCGACAATTCCTCGGCCTGGCGTTACGACGCCGAGGTGCCGCTGATCGTTCCGGAAGTGAACGCCGACGCCATCGTCGGCTTCCGCAAGAAGAACATCATCGCCAATCCCAACTGCTCGACCGCCCAGCTCGTCGTCGCGCTCAAGCCGCTCCACGACGAGTACAAGATCAAGCGCGTCGTCGTCTCGACCTACCAGTCGGTGTCGGGCGCCGGCAAGGACGCCATGGACGAGCTCTTCACCCAGACTCGGGCCGTCTTCGTCACCGATCCGGTCGAGCCGAAGAAGTTCCCCAAGCGCATCGCCTTCAACCTCATTCCCCAGATCGACGTCTTCATGGAAGACGGCTTCACCAAGGAAGAGTGGAAGATGATGGCGGAGACCAAGAAGATCCTCGATCCGAAGATCAAGCTGACCGCAACTTGCGTCCGCGTGCCGGTGTTCATCTCGCATTCCGAATCGGTCAATGTCGAGTTCGAGCGCACCGTCAACGCCGACGAGGCGCGCGACATCCTGCGCGAGGCGCCGGGTTGCCTGGTGATCGACAAGCACGAGCCGGGTGGCTACATCACGCCCTACGAGGCGGCGGGCGAGGACGCGACCTACATCTCCCGCATCCGCGAGGACACCACGGTGGAGAACGGCCTCGCCTTCTGGTGCGTCTCCGACAACCTGCGCAAGGGCGCGGCGCTCAACGCCATCCAGATCGCCGAAGTGCTGATCAACCGCAAGCTGATCACCCCGAAGACCCCGAAGAAGGTGGCGTGAGGCGGTTTCGCCGGAGAGAGTTCGATCGGCGCCCGAGAGGGCGCCGATTTTGTTTTCGGGGCTCGGGCGTTCCTCGGGCGTTCCTCGGGCATCGAGCCGGTGGGTGCTGCCGGGACCCGAGACCGTCTCGACGATCGGATCGGTTTGTAGTCTCTTGGCCCATCGACTTCGTCGATCAGGAGCCCCCATGTCCGACTGGAACCCCGAACTCTATGCCCGTTTCGCCGACGAGCGGGCGCGCCCGGTCCACGACCTCTTGGCGCGCGTGCCGCTCGAGGCGCCGGCGCGGATCGTCGATCTCGGCTGTGGGGCGGGGGCGTCGACGGCGCCGCTGCTGGCGCGTTGGCCGAACGCGGACGTGCTCGGCATCGACACCTCGCCGGCGATGATCGCGGCGGCGCGGGAGGCGGTGCCGGGCGCGCGCTTCGAGATCGCCGACGGGGCGAGTTTCACGTCGGAGGCGCCGGTCGATCTGGTCTTCTCCAACGCGACGTTGCAGTGGATCCCCGATCACCAGCGGCTGCTGCCGCGCCTGATGGGGTGGCTCCGTCCCGGCGGCGTGCTCGCCGTGCAGATGCCGGACAGTCTCGACGAGCCGAGCCATGCGGCGATGCGGGCGGTGGCGGCCGAGGCGGACTTCGCGGCGCGTCTCGCCGATGCGGCCGGGGCGCGGACGAAGCTCCTCGGCGACGTCGAGACCTGGGACGTGCTGGCGCCGTCGTGCGTGGCGATCGACCTGTGGCGGACGACCTATGTCCATCCGCTCGAAGGGGCTTCGAAGATCGTCGAGATGGTGCGATCGACGGGCTTGAGGCCCTTCCTCGATCCGCTCGACGAGGCCGGGCGGGCGGACTATCTCGCCCGCTACACCGCGCGGGTCGCGGCGGCCTATCCGCCGACCCGCGACGGGCGCGTGATGTTCCGCTTTCCGCGCCGCTTCCTCGTCGCCGTCGGGCGTTGAGCCTCAGATCCGTCGGACCGCCTGCACCAACGGCGCCGGCGAGATCGAAGTCTCGCCGCGGAACGGCGCGTCGAGGATCAGGATCAGCGCCAGCGACAGGCCGATGGCCGAGAAATGGATGGTGATCAGCGTCCGGGTGAGGAAGCTCTGGCCGTAGCGACCGTTCATCATCATGGCGCCGACCAGGAAGCCGCCGATCAGCAGCCAGAACACCCGTGGCACCGAACGGGTGGCGTGCTCGTAACGGATGGCGCGATCGAGTTCGATCGTGTCGTGCCGGGCGAGCAGGGCGTTGCGACTGCTCTCGCTCGCCGGCACCTGGCGCAATTGCCCGAGCAGTTCGTCGAGGGTCGTCTGCGCTTCGGGGGCGAGGCTCGGCTTCGGGGCCGCCAGACGCGGCCATTCGTTCGATGCCACCTGCTCGACGTAGCGGCGCAGCAGCGGTCGGGTCTCGGCCACCCAGGCAGGGTCGAACTCGCCGATCTCACGGTCGAGCGAGGCGATGTGCGTCGCCTCGCGCGACACCGCGTCGTCGGCCTTGCCGAAGTTCGACCGCACCTCGGTCACCGAGATCGCCAGCATGAAGGTGATGAAGGCGAGGAGGCTGCCGTGGACCAGGTCGAGCAGCTTGGAATGCGGATCGATCTCGTCGACGCGCGACGCGAAGAAGAAACGATGAGCGAGCGCGGCGATGCCGAGCGCCGTTCCCACCGACACCAGAGCCAACGTCAACAGCACCACCAGATCGCTGGCGTTGGCGAGAAAACTCGACATGTCGTCTCCGTGTCCGATCGCGTGGCGCTCGGTTCGAGCCCCACGCGGGGTCGATCGACGTGGGTGGAGCCCGACGCCGAAGGGACGTCGTCCGCTCAGGTCGCGAGCGCGGGAGGTCCCGCCGCTCCGGCCGCGCCCGTCGCCCTCAGGTGGTCGGCCATTCCCGGCGCTTGGCGGTGACCTCGACCTCGATCTTCATCTCCGGCTTGACCAGACCGCAGACGATCATCGTCGCGGCGGGGCGGACGTCGGCGAAGAACTCGCCGACGATCGGGAAGACCACGTCCATCATCGACGCGTCGGTGATGTAATAGACCACGCGGACGACGTCCTGGAGGAGGAAGCCGGCCTCGTTCAAGGCCTTGGTGATGGTCGCCATGGCGTTGTGGGTCTGGTCCTCGATGCTCTCGGGCATCACCATGGCGGCGTAGTCGTAGCCGGTGGTGCCGGAGACCCAGCACCATTCGCCCTGCGCCACGGCGCGGGAATAGCCGGCGACCTTCTCGAAGGGCGAGCCGGTGGAGACGAGACGACGGGTGGTCATCGATTCATCCTTTCGCGAGACGGGATCACACGCTCGCCGGACGGCGGGCGAAGAGAAGGGCGATGCCGGCGGCGATCAGGGCGGCGCCGGAGATCCGATCGATCGTCGCCATGGCGCGGTTCGATCGGGTGAAGCGGCCGATGTGGCCGCCGGCGAAAGCATAGATCGTCACCGCGACCAATTCGAGGCCGAGCGCCACCGCGCCCAGCGCCAGGATCTGGCCGAAGGCCGGCCGCGACGGATCGACGAAGGGGGCGAAGAAGGCGGTGAAGACCAGCATCGCCTTGGGATTGGTCGCCGCCGTCCAGAACTCGCGGGAGATCAGCGTGACGAGCCGCGTGTCGGCCTCCTCGCGCGGGGCGTCGGAGACGCGGGCGCGAATCATCTGGATGCCGAGCCAGATCAGATAGGCGGCGCCGGCGAGCTTCAGGGCGGCGAAGAGCTCGGCCGAGGTGGCGAGCACCGCGCCGAGCCCGATCGCCGCGCCGAGCACGAAGGTGGCGAAGGGCGGGAAGCGGCCGGAGGAGGCGAGGAGCGCCGTCCCGAAGCCGTGGCGGGCCGCGTTGGTCATCGCCAGGACGTTGTTGGGGCCTGGGAACATGTTGAGGGCGAAGGCGGCGGGAACGAAGATCAGCCAGACGTCGAGGCTCATGGGGCGCATCCACGGGTGAGGCGCCGTCCCTCACCGGGTGGACGCCGGAAAAGACGAAGGGACGGCATTGGCGCCGTCCCTCGCGTCGTCTCGGGACTGTCGGCCCGGCCCGGGCCGCGCGTCAAGCCCAGGGGCGCGACACCGCCGTCCGGGTCTCGTAGGTGGCGATGCTGTCGGCCTTCTGCAGGGTCAGGCCGATGTCGTCGAGACCCTCGAGCAAGCAATGCTTGCGGAAGGGGTCGATGTCGAAATGGATCGTGCCGCCGTCGGGGCCGCGAATCTCCTGGGTGGCGAGATCGACCGTCAGGGTGGCGTTGGCGCCGCGCTCGGCGTCGTCCATCAGCTTCTCGATCTGCTCGGGCGTGACCCGGATCGGCAGAATGCCGTTCTTGAAGCAGTTGTTGTAGAAGATGTCGGCGAACGAGGTCGAGATCACGCAGCGGATGCCGAAGTCGAGCAGCGCCCAGGGGGCATGCTCGCGCGACGATCCACAGCCGAAATTGTCGCCGGCGACGACGATCTGGGCCTTGCGATAGGCCGGCTGGTTGAGGACGAAGCCGGGCTTCTCGGAGCCGTCCTCCTCGAAGCGCATCTCGTAGAACAGGCCGCGGGCCAGGCCGGTGCGCTCGATCGTCTTCAAGAACTGCTTGGGGATGATCATGTCCGTGTCGATGTTGACGATCGGCAGGGGGGCGGCCACGCCGGTCAGCGTCGTGAACTTGTCCATGGGGGCTCTCCGAAACTCTTCGTCGGCGTCTCTCG
>JAFHCF010000141.1:0-9275 GCA_048497495.1 Prosthecomicrobium sp. | reverse complement strand
TTCCTCCCCTTTGGTGTGGGGTTGTCTTCCCCCCTTCCACCCTCCCTTTTTGGGGTGGGTGGATGGGTGGAAGACCCACCCATAGCGCCCGTCCGCCATCTTCGCCCGAGGACGGGGAAATACTTCCTCGGACGGGACGCGCACGGTATCGGACGATGATGGGTCGAACCTCCGCGAAGGGAGCGTCTCGCCGCGAGTGCGGGCGTCGCCGTTCTGACTCTGCGAGGCCCGTGGACGGCCGACTTCGTGTTTCGGCTACGGGTGTAGCGGGAGGGGTATTTCTCGGGCCTCCTAGCCCCGCACGGACTCCGGCGCGGGGGCTTCTCAAACACCGGGGAGGTCCGGCGAGACCAGAACGATGTAGGAGCGACGGCGCGAGGGCGGGCCGTCTTCCTCGACGTGGATGCGGTTCGCCTTGATCAAGCGGTTCATCGCTCCGGTGAGTGCGCTCTCCGAGAGATGAGCGCAGACGAGGGTCTTCTCGCGTAGAAACTTCGGCGCGTAATTCGCTTGTCCCTTGTGGACGTTGATTCTGAGCTTCTTCGCGGTGAGTTCGTTGTGCCCCGCGAGGAAGCAGGCCTCTTCCTCGCGCATCCGGTGCGCCGTGATGCTGCCATCCTCGCCCTCGCCCGCCATCCCCGGGTCGACCGTGTTGACGAATGCCCCGTCCTCCCAACGC
This sequence comes from Prosthecomicrobium sp., assembly GCA_048497495.1. Lineage (GTDB taxonomy): Bacteria > Pseudomonadota > Alphaproteobacteria > Rhizobiales > Ancalomicrobiaceae > JAFHCF01. The sequence goes on along the minus strand of JAFHCF010000141.1, from coordinate 8,596 downwards.
ACCGAGAGATCCACGCCGGTCGCGGCGTAATTCGCCTTCAAGCGCGACAGGATGCGAAGGTTCGGATCGGGGTCTTCGCCGCCGACCGCCTCGGGGCGCTTGAGGTAGAGGCGCGAGCGCACCGAGTTCGACCAGGCGGTCGACCCGCCGTCGCCCGCGCCGCTCGCCTTGCCGGTGGCGGACGGATGGGCGAGCAGGATCACCGCGCCGTCGATCTCGTGGGCGAGCCGAGTCAACAGGTTGATGAACTGGCGGACCTGCGGCCGGATGTTCTCGTTGCCGCCGAAGGTGTCGGCGGCCGTATCGACGACGACGAGCTGAACCCCTTCGCCTTTGGCGAGGTCCAGGAGTTGCCAGAAGAACGGCGACGGCTCGCCGCGTCCATCGGGGAGAAAGGTCATCAGGAGGTTGTCGGCGCCGACGCGGGAGATCCACCGCATGGTCTCGAGGTCGGCGAAGTCCACGTCGAGCGCGGTGTTGATCGAGGCTTGCCGGCGCTGCAATTCGTCGTCGTCGTCCTCGCAGAAGATCCCGAGCGCCTTCATGCGCGATACGGGGAAGCCGAGGAACGGCCGGCCGGTGGCGATCGACGCCATGAACTGTTGGGCGATGAGTGACTTGCCGGTGCCGCCATCGCCATAGAGAGCGGTCACGGCACGCAGCGGCACCCACCCTTCCCACAGCCACCGACGTTCGGGCAACGGCTTGCCCTGAAACCCGGTCGGGTCGGTGGCGATCAGCGGTTCGAGGGAGAAGTCGCCGGCCTGATCGCGGCGGCGCGGGTCAGCGTCCATCGCGAAGCGCCCTCAGATGGTCGTTCCAGTCGTTGCCGGACGGTGAGAAGCGCACCGCCACGCGCCGCCGCTCGCCCCGGAACAGCGCCGCCGCCCGATCGGCCGCCGCCTCGCCGGCCGCGCCGCGATCGGCGAAGATCGCCACCTGTCGCACGCTCTGCGGCAGCGACAGCCGCGCGAGGTTCGAGCCGAGGGCGCACCACACGGGAATGCGGAAGAGTTCCATCGCCGAGAGGCCGGTCTCGATCCCTTCGGCGAGACCGACGATCGACGTCGCCGGCGCCAGCCGCACCGCTCCGAGCCCGACCGGCCCGAGGGCGCGCTTCGGTCGCTCGATCGGTGCCTTGCCCCCACCATCGGGACGGAGAAAGGTCCGCTGGATGGCGACGAGATCGCCGGCCCGGTCGGTGACGATCGCCACCAACGCCGGCCATGTGGTCGCTTCGCGCGGATCGGGGCGAAGACCGGGATGGAAGCGCAGGCAGGCCGGCAACTCGATACCGATCCGCCGCGCCTCGCGAAGGTAGGTTTCGGCGAAGGTGCCGCCGATCGGCTGCGTCGCCTCCCAGATCGCCCGAGCTTCCGCTTGCTTGCGCGCCATCTCGGCGTCGCGAGCTTTGGGACGCGAGGCGGGCGGCATTCGGTCGACTTCGCCGGCCTCGCGCTTCAGCCGCTCGACGGCGTCGGTGAAGGACAGGCCTTCGGCCTTCTGCCACCAGTCGAGAACGTCGCCATGAGCGCCACAGCCGAAGCAGTGGAAGAACCCTTTGGCGTCGTTGACGCTGAAACTCGGGGTGCGCTCGTCGTGGAACGGGCAGCACCCGAAGAGATCGCCGCCACGGCTTCCTGCGAGCTTCACCCGACGTGAGACATGGGGGCTCAATCGGACCCGAGCTTTCAGGTCCGCCAAATCGACGGGAGGCATGGGATCAGCCTTTCGCGGTTCAGCCGAGGCCGTAGATCGGATCGGCAACGGCGGTGCCGTCGATGTCTCGACAGAGGCGGCGCAGCCGATCGCGGGGAGGGCGAGGGCCGGCAAGGGCATAGGCGGCGAGAAGCGTCGGTGGAGCACCGGCATCGATCAGGATGGAGGCCGCCGCCGCGACGGGTGCGAGGTCGTCGGGCGATCGGATCGCGAGAGCGCCACGTCGAATATCGTCGGCAACGGTTGCCATCGCCTCGTTGGGGGCCTGACGCTCGGGCCGAAAGGGACCCGCGAAGCACCACCAGTTCGCGCCACAGCCCCATACGGTCGTGGCGATCATCGCGAGCAACGCGAATACGCTGCCAAGGTCCATTCCCTCGAACCGGCCGGATGCCAAGTAGGCCGGGGTCTGCCACTCTTTGCCGAACCGAAAGCGGCCGATCTCTCTCAGGCCGAGGACGTCGCCCGGCCCCCATTGTCGGCCCTCGGCAAGCCGAAGCGCGGATGCAATGCCGTCGACGGCGATCGGTACGTCGCTTTCGGGAAACCCGTCGAACGCCCGCCCGCCGTGGGTGCGGAGTTCGCGGGCGACGACGCGAAGAAGTTCGGCGTCGGCAGTTGCTCCGACCTTGCGCTGGAGGCTCGCGGCTCGCTCGTAGGCCGTCGCGAGGGCGAAGGACCCATGGCGGACGATCAGCGGGACGAGATCGGAAGTCGGTAGGGGAGCGTTCATCGCGCACCCCCCATCGGAATGGTCGTCGTCACGGTCAACGGCAGCCGAGTGACGTTGCCGCCGAGGTCGACCGGCTTGGCGATAGGCGGACGCCCTTCGACGCGGGCGACCGTGGCGAGCATGTAGAGGCGAAGCGGGTCGAACCCACATTCCGCCAGCGGCGCGAGACCGGTGCGCAATGCGTCACGGATCGTGGAAAGGCTACGATCCGCAAGGATGGCGTCATGAGCCTGGGCGAGCGCGCGCCGAGACGCTTCGGCGTCGGGGGATGCCGCGAGCCCGTCCGGCAGGTGATGGGTGCCACTGGTCAGAGCGAGCAGCGCCACCCGGACGAGGTCGCGGATCAGCGCTTCGGATGAGGAGAGGGCGGGCGTCATCATCACACGCCCCCCACGCTCGTCGACCGACGCAAATTGCCGGCGATCCAGGCGTCGAGATCTGCGAGCCGATAGGCGACGCGGCGCGGACCCATCTTGACGTAAATCGGTCCCGCGCTCGGATGCATGCGCATCTTGTTGAGGCTGGATGCCGAGAGTTTCAGGTAGATCGCCGCCTCTTTCGTCGTCAGCATCGATGACGGGAGAGACGTTGAGTTGGCGTCGGTGACCATATCGAACCTCGCGTGTCAGGGACTTACGAGGCTCGAAGTTGGGGAGGTGAAGCGGGTTCGTCTGCCGGAAATTGCCGGAAATCAGTTTCCGGCACGCTTACCGTACCGCCGCTCGGTCCACCGATCGAAAGCGTCGAACGCTTCCCTCACATACGGCTGGACCGTCGATCGTTCGGTGGTGACGTCTTGTTCGGCCGCCCATTGGATGGCCCATTCTTCCGCCTGACCACTGGTCATGCGACCGTCGCCTTCGCCATCCTGCATCTCCGCGACCAAGTCGGTGACCATGTCGCGCCAGGGTAGAATAGGTTTCCGCCCGCCCTTCGACCTCGGCCTGTCATTGATGCTGTCCGGCGAAGGTAACTCCACCGTGAGCTCGTATTCTCTTCGGAGAAACGCCATTGCTGAACGTAATTCGATGCGGATCGTTCCTCCCGACGATGCGGCCTTTCTGAAGCGGTCTAGAGGGGTCTTCTCGTGCCATCCGTGGGAATGCTTGGCGCCGAAATCATCGTCGAAGACATCAAACCCACCGACATTGTCGAGGTTGATCGACCATCCGCCGCCACCGGTTCGGGATCCCCGCGCCGATTCGCGATGCGCGAAATCGGATTGGCTCCATTCAATCGGCTCGCGGCCGTCGATGCTGAACCGAACTGCATTCGAAGTGACACCCCCGAGAATGCAGCCGTCCAGTTCGCGGGCTGAAATCCCGCATCGGGGTGCGATCGTCGAGACCAGAACGTCCAAAGGCTCGAATTCCTGCAAGATCGAGTTCGACATGGTCTTGTCTCCGGCTTCGAAGTGGGGCGCCCGATCGTCGACGTGATCGATCGGTAGCCGCTTCCCGAATCGGCGCTTTGAACGTTCGGGAAGCTCCACGACATTCGTCGACTGCGGACGTGGTCAACCGTGAGTTTTGTAGAAAATTTTACCTCTCACGCCGCCCGTGGCCCGATCCGCGAGAAATCCCCCGCCGTTTCCGCCTTCGACAGGTTGTGAGCGGTTTGAAGGTTCAGCCAGAAGCGCGGGTCGGTGCCGAAGTAGCGCCCCAGGCGGATCGCCGTGTCGGCGCTGACGTCGCGCCGGCCTCGGATGATCTCGGAAATCCGGTTGGGCGGAACCTCGATCGCAGCCGCCAGCGCGCGGGCGGAGAGGCCGAGAGGGGCGAGAAATTCCTCTTGCAGGATCTCGCCGGGATGGGACGTGACGCGCGGCATGGGATCACCCTCGGTGATAGTCGACGATCTCGACGTCTTCCGGCGCATCGCCATCCCAGCGGAAGACGATGCGCCATTGGTCGTTGATCCGGATCGACCATCGGCCGCGCCGATCGCCCTTCAGCTTTTCGAGGCGGTTGCCGGGTGGCGCCCGAAGGTCTTCCACCCGAACCGCCGCCTCGATCATGTCGAGCTTGCGTAAGGCCACCGAGCGGAACGCCCGCCAGCGCGACGGGCATTCGTCGTCGTGGAAGAGGCGTTCCGTCTCGGCGTCGGCGAAGCTCCGGATCATGACGCAGTATGTGATACGTTATGCATAACGGTCAAGATCCTGCGAGGCAGAATGGGGAGTCGACGGCTTTCATGATCTCACCTCATGCGTTGGGAGGGTGAACCGCGCCGGGCGATCGGCCGGCGCGGCAGGGTGACGGACGCGCTCGCCACCCGAGGCGCGATCTCGTCGCGCTCGGGCGGGATCGCCGACGTTCGATCCTCGACACGCGCGCGGCTGCGACCGTCGAGGGCGTCGGACAGGGTCTTGCCTATCGCATCCGAGGCACGCCGCACCGGGTCGGCGTCGAGATGAGCATAGCGCGCCGTCGTCTGCGGTTGGGTGTGCCCGAGGAGCTTGCCGACGATCGGCAGGCCGAAGCCGGCGGAGACGCCGAAGCTCGCATGGGTGTGCCTGAGATCATGGATGCGGACGCCGACGAGGCCGGCACGGCGGCAGAGCGTCGCCCACGGCTTCTTGAGGTCGATGCGCGGCGTCGCCGGATCGGCGCCGGGGATGACGAAGGGGCCGACGCGGGCGAGGCCTTCGAGCACCGCCATCGCCGGCCCGTTGAGGATGATCGCCTTCTTGCCGGTCTTGCTGTCCGGCAGGAAGAGGATGCCGCGCTCGAGGTCGACCCATTCCCACTTCAGGCCGAGGATCTCGCCGCAGCGCGCGCCGGTGAGGAGAAGCAGGCGTATCGCGGCGACCGCGCCTGCGTCGAGCTTCACGAGGCGGTTTTCCGCCTTCGGGGCGTGCTTCGTCTTCTTCGTCGGGTCGGGTTCCCAGGCGATGCCCGTGGTCTCGGCCTCACGCATCGCCGCGCCGAGGCGATCCAGCTCGTCGGTCGACAGGAAGCGCTCGATCTTACGGGAGGCGAACTTCGACACGCCGAGGCAGGGATTGACCTTCACGAGGCCCACCTTCCGGGCATGGCCGAAGATCGCCGACAGCCACCGAACCGCATGGGTTGCCGCGCCCTTGCCGCCGCGCGGGCGGCGCTCGTCACGTCGGCCGGTCGGCGCGGACGGCGGACGCGTTCTGCCCGCCGCCACGTCGACGAGGAACCGTTCGACGTCCTGCGACGTGACGCTCGACAGGCGCTTGGTCCCCAACAGAGGAACGATGTGCGATCGCACCATCGACAGGCCGCAGGCCACGGTGTTGCGCTTCATCGGCTCGCCGCGCCGGGTCGGCAGATGGATCGCTTCGCAGAAGAAGCGATCGCAGAGTTCGGCGACGGTCATTTCCTTGCGCGCGACGGCGAGCCGGTCGGCGGGGTCCTCGCCGACCATGACCGCGCCCAACGTCTCCTTCGCCTTGCGGCGCGCTTCGTCCGGCGTCAGCGCCTCGGGGCGGCCGATGGTCATGTATCGCTGCGGCGCATTGCGCCCGCCGCCACCGGCCCGATAGCGGACGATATAGGCCTTCGCCCCCGATGGCTCGACCCTGAGGCCGAAGCCTGCGAGTTCGGTATCCCAGACGACGAGGCGTCTCGCCTGTGGCTCGACTTGATCGATCGCTCGTTTCGTGAGTTTCAGCTTCCGTTCCATCGGAACCCGTCCCGTCGCTCGTTCACCACCGGTTCACCACCGTGTGCCGAAACTCACGGAATCATGAGAAAAGGCAAATTGCAATATCTATGCTTCATAATATTGATTCTGAACGCGATTTTGACATGTGCGGAAAGCCGCGGAAACTTGCGAAATCTCAGCTTATACTATTCGTAATGATGGGGTCGGGGGTTCGAATCCCTTCCGCGCACCAGTTTTTCCTAATGAAATCATATGTCTGAACGATCGTCCGGCGAACTCGGCGGATGATCTTCGGTCTCGGGCGACATCGGGGGGGCCGTCGAATCACCCTTGCGCCAGGGCGCGGGTGATCGCGGCGTCGGGATCTTCCGCGCGGAAGGGTTTCAGCAGCGGCGGCGGTTCGATCCGGACGGCACCGACACAGCCGGTGGTGAGCACGGTCGGCAGGCCCGGCCGCAGGCGCCGCGCCGCCGCGGCGAGTTCGGTGCCGCCGCGGGCCCCGGGCCCTCCCGGACCCGGTCGAGGCCATCCGCGGTCTCGGATCCCGCGCATCGATCGCCGCGATGGTGAAAAAACGAAAAAAGACGACACCGACGGGACGAACCGTCCCGTTCTGGTCGTCTCTTCATCGCCCGGCCGCGGCCGGTCGGGGCTCAGGCGCCCTTGGTCTGCTCCAAGATCTTCTTGGCGATCCAGAAGGAGATCGGGATCGTCACGATGAAGCCGGCGATCGAGACGATCGGCAGCAGCTTCATGGCATTGGCGGAGAGCGAGGGAACCGCGAGGACCACCGTCAGCGCGGCGCCGGCGCCCACGACACCGATCAGGATCCAGACGAGTACGGCGATCTTGAACATGCGGGCTTTCCTCCGAAGGCAGGCGAAGACCGTTAGGGAACTCCGCAGGGCGGCACCGTTCGTCCCCCCTCTCCATGGGTAGAGCCTGGGGACCTCTCCTGCCTTTGATGTGAATCAACATCGGACCGCGATCGAATATTACTCCAGACGCCGGTCACACCGTCCGTCACCAGAACTGCGGCCGTCTTCGCCGGGGTTGCTCGTCGGGCGCCAGGCTGTTCGCATCGATGGGATCGTCATTCGCTTTGACGTGAATCAATCCACAAGGAGCAACATCTCGAACTTCGCTGCGGTGAGCAAGAGCTGCTGCTGTTCGAAGAGGAACGTGGTAGGTTATTCTCCATGATCACCCTTCTATTCGTCGGTATGAGAGCGAACATTCGAGATATCTGATATGTTGCACGGTTTCGTCTCGGCGCGACGAAACGTCCCTCGAACCGTGTGCACCCCTCGACCGATCCGAATTCCTCACCTAAGTCAGGGATATCGGACGATCGTCCGAGAAATCGGGACGAGCCCATGTTCAATGCCTCCTTCACCCGCGCCTCGGTGCGCTACGAGGTGGTGGTCGCCGACATCGTCGGCTTGGACGTCGACGCGATCGTCGCCGCCGCCAACCAGGAGCTCGCCGGTGGCGGCGGTGTCGACGGCGCCATCCATCGCGCCGCCGGACCGGGGCTTCTGGCGGAGTGTCGCGGGCTCGGCGGGTGCCCGACCGGCGAGGCGCGGATCACCGGCGGTCACGATCTCGTCGCACGCCATGTGATTCATGCCGTCGGGCCGATCTGGCGCGGCGGCGACCGCGGCGAATCCGCCCTGTTGGCGAGCGCCTACCGCCAGTCGCTGCGGCTGGCGCGCGACAACGACCTCGCCAGCATCGCCTTTCCGGCGATTTCGACCGGGGTCTACGGTTTTCCGGGGCGACGCGCCGCCGAGATCGCCGTCGCCGCGGTGCTCGAGGAGACGGCCTCACCGCCGCCCTCGCGCATCCTGTTCTGTTGTTTTTCGCACGACGCCGCTCTCTGGCACGCCGCCGCGCTCGAAAGGTCGATCTCGTCATGATCGCGATGAAGTTCAATCGGATCGCCGCCGTCCTGGTTCTGGCGGCGGTCGGTGTCTGGGTCGGCACCGGCGAATTCGGCTCCTCCGGCTCGCGCGCCACCCCGGCCCGCGCCGACGAGGGCCTCGCGCCGGTGGTCAAGAAGGTCGGGGTGGTGAAGGTCGCGACCCGACCCTATCGCCGCACCCTGATCGTCTCCGGCCGCACCGAGGCCAACAAGACGGTGTTGCTGTCCTCGCGCGGCCCCGGCATCGTCGAGGACCTGCCGGTCGCCAAGGGCGCGACGGTGCCGGCGGGCACGGTGGTCGCCCGCCTCGCCGACGAGGGCCGCGCCGCCGCGCTGAAGCAGGCCGAGGCCCAATACGCCCAGCGCAAGGCCGAATACGACGCCGCGGTGCGCCTGACCGAGACCGGCAACAGCCCCCGCCTCAACCTGTCGGCGGCCCGCGCCGCGGTCGACGGCGCCGCCGCGGCGCTGGAGACGGCCCGCGTCGAGGTCGACAAGCGCACCCTGACGACGCCGATCGCCGGCATCGTCGACCAGATCCCGGTCGAACGCGGCCAGGCGGATCTCCGCCGGCCGGCCGAGGG
>JAFHCF010000140.1:0-3577 GCA_048497495.1 Prosthecomicrobium sp. | reverse complement strand
TTCCATCACGATCATGATCGCGACCGTGGCGACGATCAGCACGCCGGAGAGCGAGGCGATGGTCACGTCGAGGCGGCCTTCGAGATCCTGCCACATGCGGATCGGCAGCATGTCGGTCGCCGCGTCACGCAGGAACAGCGAGACCGGCACGTTGTCGAAGGACGACATGAAGGCGATGAAGCCGCCGGCGAGGATGCCGGGCTTGACCAGCGGCAGCGTCACCCTCCGGAAGGTGGTGAGCGGGCTCGCCCCGAGGCTCGCCGAACATTCCAGCAGCACCGGATCGAGCTGGGCGAGTGAGGCGACCGTGTTGCGCACCACGAAGGGCACGCAGACCACGGTGTGACCGATCACCAGCGTCAGCTTCGACACCGGCATGCCGACGAGCGAGAAGAACATCAGCCCGGCGAGACCGAAGGCGAGCGCCGGCAGCACCAGGGGCGACATGAAGACGCTGTCGAGGACCTTCGCGGTCAGTGTCCTGGAGCGGGCGATCGGCAGGGCCGCCGCGACCCCGAGGACGATCGACAGGCCGGTCGACCAGGCAGCGACGACGAAGCTGTTCTTGGCGGCGAACTGCAGTTGCCAAGCGTTCCACAGCTCGACGTACCAGCGCGTCGACCACCCCGGCGGCGGGAATTTCAGCGAATAGCCCGAGGTGAAGGAGACGATCAGCACCACCGCCGACGGCGCCACCAGGACGACGAGGGCGACGACGGCGAGCGTCGTCATGACGACGTGGAAGGACAGGCTTTCGAGGGACGGTCTGCGCACGGCCATTTCTCTCACCCCTGGGCGAGGCCGCGCGACAGGCGGCCGAGCGTGTTGAAGACGGTGACGACGGCGAGCACCGCGACGAGGAAGATGATCGAGATCGCCGCCGCGAAGGGCCAGTTCTGGAGCGTCGAGGCCTGCTGGTAGAGATACATCGGCATGAACAGCATCTGCCCGCCGCCGATCAGCGACTGGGTGATGAAGGCGGTGATCGCGCCGGCGTAGGTCAGCATCGATCCGGCGACGACGCCGGGCAGCGACAAGGGCAGCACCACCTTGGCGAAGGTGCGCCAGGCCCCGGCGCCGAGCACCTCCGAGGCCGCCACGAGGTTCGGATCGATGCGCGACAGGGCGGTGGCGAGCGGCAGCACCATCAGGGGCATCTGCACTTGCGCCAGCGCCGCGACCACGCCGCCGTCGGTGTAGAGGAGCTTCAGCGGCGCATCGACGAGGCCGAGCGACAACAGCGTCGAATTGACGATGCCCTGCCGTCCGAGAATGACGATCCAGGCGAAGGTGCGAACCACCACCGAGGTGAGGAGCGGCAGGAGGACGATCAACATGATCACGCTCTTGCCCCCCGCCCCCGAACGCGAATGGAGCCAAGCGATCGGCCAGCCGAAGACGAGGCAGACCACGGTCACCTCGACCCCGAGCCAAAGAGTCGAGGCGAGGACGCCCAGGCTGAAGGGATCGCCGAGGAAATTGGCGTATTGGGTCAGCCCCCAATGCGTACCGGTCGTATCGGTCTGGAAGGAGAGCACGACGAGGACCGCCAGCGGCGCCAGGAAGAAGACTGCGAAGAAGGCGGCCAGCGGCAGCGCCAGCCGGAGATCGTAGCCGGAGACGTCGATCGCAGGGCGGATCGGAGACGGGGCCATCGCGAGACCTCCTCGGGCCGTGCAGTGGTAAGGGAAGGCGCGGGCGGCGCGCGCGAGGCGACCCCGCCCGCGCGCGCATCAGATCTTGATGTCGCGGTTGAACTTCTCTATCCACGCGGCACGCTGCTGGTTGATCTTCGCCCAGTCCTGGAAGACGAACTTCTTCTTCAACTCGTCGGTGTCCTTGGCGAGCACCTTGGCGATCTCGCCGGCCATCTTCACCTTGGTGTTGGTCGGCACGATCAGATAGGGCGCTTCCATCAGGGTCGCCTGGACCTCCGGCGACAGCGCCGCCTCGATCAGTTTGAAGGCGAGATCCTTGTTGGGCGAGTTCTTGACGATGTGGATCGTCGTCTTGAAGGCGATGGCGCCTTCCTTCGGGGCGACGAACTCGACCGGCACGCCACGCGCCTTGAGGATCTGGATGGCGTTGAAGTTGCCGGGTGAGATGTCGATCTGGCCCTGCTGGAACAGCGAGGCGAGCGCGCCGGGGTTGGCGGCGACGGCGGCGAGATTGGGCTTCAGCTTCTCGATCGCGGCGAAGGCCGGGTCGATGTTGGCCTCCGAGCCGCCGTACATCTTGGCGATCTCGACCATGAAGCCGGTGCCGAGTGTCGAGTTCATGTTGGTGATGCCGACGCGGCCCTTGAACTCCGGCTTCCACAGATCGGCCCACGAGGTCGGCGCGGTCTTGATCACCTCCGGATTGTAGGTGAGGCCGACCACCTGGAAGAACGGCGCCGGGCCGGTGGCGACCTGGGCCTCGCCGATCAGATCCTTGAAATAGGCACTCTTTTCGACCGGATAGGGCTCGACCAGCCCCTGATCGATGGCGATCAGCGCCGGACCGGGATCGTGCAGCATGACGTCGATCGGCGGGTTGGCGCGCGCGGCGTTGACCTTGGCGATCTGGTCGACCGACAGCATGGGATCGAGGACGATCTGGGCGTCCGAGGTCGCCTTGCGGAAGGCCGGGACGAGCACGGCCTTGTGCGCCTCTTCCCAACTGCCGGTGAAGGTGGCGAAGACGAGCGGCCGGGCCTGGGCGAGGGCCAGGCCGGGGAAGGCCTGCATGGCGCCGAGGGTGAGGGCGGTTTCGAGAAGACGACGTCTGGTGAGCATGGAACTCTCCTCTTGCATCCGAAGGCCCGGATGGGCTCAGACCATCTGCGGATAGGCGGCGGCGAGGCCGGGGCCCGCCATGGAGATGCGCACGGCGGTGCCCGCCGCACGCAGGACCGACCCGCCGGAGCGGGGTTCGGAAACCTTCATTGCCGCACCCGTGCCGGTACGGACCTCGTGGACCACCGTCGGTCCGAGCGGCAGCGCCATCTCGACCACGCCGGCGAAGCCGTCCTCGCCGCCGACGTCGAGGCGCAGGTGCTCCGGACGCAGGCAGACGACGACGCGGGTCCCCTCGCCGAGCGGGCCGACGGGCTGGCGCGCCGAAACGTCGCCGCCGGCGTCGAGGCGGATGCGGGCGAGGTCGCCGTCGGAGCCGAGAACGATGCCGGGCAACTCGTTGGCGGCGCCGACGAAGGTGTTGACGAAGCGGGTCGAGGGCGTGTCGTAGATGGCGGTCGGCGAGGCGAACTGCTCGAGCCTACCCTGCGACAGGACCGCGACGCGATCGGCCATCGACAGCGCCTCCTCCTGGTCGTGGGTGACCAGGATGGTGGTGATGCCGGAGAGGCGCTGGAGCCGTTTGACCTCGATCTGCATGTCGAGGCGAAGGTTCTTGTCGAGCGCGGCGAAGGGCTCGTCGAGGAGCAGGATCGACGGTTCGATCGCCAGGGCGCGGGCGAGCGCCACCCGTTGCTGCTGGCCGCCGGAGAGCTGGCGCGGCAGACGGTCGGCGAAGCCGGAGAGCTTGACGAGATCGAGCATGCGCTCGACCGCCTCCTTCTGGGCGGCGGGGGCGG
>JAFHCF010000139.1:0-39821 GCA_048497495.1 Prosthecomicrobium sp. | reverse complement strand
CGACGTCGTCAGGCGGGTGATCGGACGCCCCTCGATCGCCGAGTCCGCCTTGGTCGCCAGTTGTCCGTTGATCCTGAAGATCAGCTCCGCGACGTTGCCCGGCACCCCGATCGTGTCCTCGATCTCGGCTCTGGCCAGATCGAGTTGCTTCAGCTCGTATTTGCCGGCGGCGATCAGGTCGTCCCGCGACACCGGCGCGAAATCGGCGCCCGGCATGCCGTAGGTCATGACGATCTTGTCGAGGTGGCCCTCGGAGATCTCACCCTGCTTCAACTGCGAGAGGATCTGGAACCAATGGGTCCCCTCCAGATCCTTCTTCGCCGCGCCGAGGCGCAGATAGCCGGCGACACCCTGCGACAGTTTGAGGCTGAGTTGGGTGGTCGAGCGAATCGGGATGTGGAAGAGCGGGAACGCCTCGGGCGCGGGCAGAGGCGCGCCGCCGCGGAAACTCGACACCGCGTGGTTGCCCTGCTCGATCCAATACGGCCCGGCGCGCAGGAGCTTCGGTTGGAAGGCGATCTTGCAATGGTTGGAGAAGCCCGAGGGAACGTAGAAGCTGGTGCCGATGTCGACCTTGTAGTCCCAATAGACGCTCGGAATCAGGTTCTTCCAGCGCATCGAGACGATCGCCGTCTCGGCATGGGGACGCAGCGCCTCGGCGAATTCGGCACGACTCGAGAAGGGCAGGAACTCGTCGGCATCGAGCAGGAAGAGCCAATCGACCCCCTGCAGTTCCTTGGCGGTGCGAACCATGTGGTTCATCGTCACCGCCTGGATGTAGCCGGGTTCGTCCAACTGGTAGACGGTGACGTCGCGGCGGCGCGCCTCCAGTTTCTTCAAGAACTCGTAGGTTCCGTCGGTCGATCCGTGATCGATGAAGACGATGGTGTCGAAGAGTTGCAGCAGGTGGGCGGCGAACTGCTCGATGATGTCGGCTTCGTTCTTGATCAGCGAGACGACGCCGAAGATCTCCGAATCGGCGACCCTGACCCGTTTCTCGGGCGGCCGCGGGGCCTCCGGGGCCACGACGGCCGCGGCGGACTCGGGCGGCGTGATCGCTCGCCCCTCGGCGCGGCCATAGGAGAGATAGTGCAGGAACGGATTGATGCCAGCGGCGCGCACGTCCGCATGGAGTTGGAGATACGTCTTCATCGAGAAGGTCGGGTTCGGATCGCGCATCTCCTTCCACCCATAGGTCAGGAAGTGATCCAACGGATCCAACCCGGCCTGCAGGACGTCGGGATTGCGGCTCAGATAGAAATTCCGATCGAACTCGGGTTCGATGATCACCCGTTCGTCGTCGGCCTTCGGCGCGGGAGTCGGCTGAGACGCTGCATTGGAATCATTCGTCGTCATTGTAACTTTTGATCCTATATATGGTATCTCGGATACGGATCGCGCAAAGGCGATCGTCAAACACCATCTCGTGCCGCAGGACGCTTCGGTATTACTCCGTCGGCCGTGGACACGTCCAGAACTCCGCCCAAACGTTGTCCATCTCTTGCCGACGTTGCCGCGAAACTCATCAGGCCAGAAGAGCCGAGTGGCTCTCGGTCTTCGGCTGAATGCGATGTCGATACTCGTCCCGGATCCACCGAATCCACCGATATGCCATACCAAATCTGGGCGTAGCCGACAGCCGCGCCCAAACCCCGCGGGACGCTACCATATCGTGTTTGGCTCGCCTAGCGCGGCGCGCCCTTGGAATCCCGGGGGGCGCTCCCTGGTCCGGTGTGTGGCGGACACGCCGCACGGCGCCCGCCTCGGTCGCCAGGTGAGTCCGCGGATGCGCGCCATGCGAAGGCATCATTTCCGATACACGGCACCTCGAGCTATGAAACACCGACATGCCGTCATGGCCCCCTCCGTCCCGACATCGAATGATGCAGGCGTAGGCAGATCGAGGAGCAACCCCATTCGATGACGCCGTTGATTTTCTTCGTCCATGTCCCCAAGACGGCGGGCACGACGATCAATGCCCATCTCGCCGAGGCCATGCCCGGCGGTCGGGCGCATTGCGAGACCATCATCAACGACCCGGACGCGCTGCGGGCGGCGGCGCGTGAAAAACCCTGGTTGTCGGGGCATGTGAACTTCCGTGATGCGCAGGAAAAGATCGCCGCCGTCACCGATCGGCCGGTCCGCTATTTCACCTGTATGCGTGATCCGAAGTCGCAAATCATTTCACACTACAATTGGATTCTCGAAATCTATCACAAAGGCCCCGCCTTCTATCGGTCGCACCCGCTTCAAATCCGCGAGCTTTCGCAGCGCGTGCGGGAGTCCGACAATACGAACCCGAGTGTGGTGATCGAGAACCTTCTGGTGAACCCGTATCTGTTCTTGAACATGCAGTCGCGGGTGATCCTCGGGGCACGCTTCCCTTGGAACGAAGGGAAAATCTACCAGCAGCTCGGAAAATACGAGATGGTCGCGACGGAAAGCAGTCTCGATCGGTTGATCGAGGCGATGATCGGCCATGCTCCCGATGAGGTTCTTCGCGAGAACGCCAGCCCCTACAGGATCGATCCGGCCGTCTTCGACAGCGTTGAACTGGTGGAATTTCTCAAGACCAATCATACGTTGGACAATATTCTCTACGGCTTGCTCCAGAAGTGACGGCCTGCGGCGAGGCGCTCCGAGCCGGGTCCGGTTCGGCTCGTGCGGCTCGGCGACCGGTCCAGGCCGCCTCTCAGCCGCCGCCCTTGCGGAATACGGTGTGGAAGCGGGTGAGGAAGGCGTCTTTCTCGACGGGCGCGAAACCGGTGAGGCGGATCTCGGCGTCGGTGATCGGGAAACTCAGCATCGCGATGCGGCGGGCGCGTTCCGGGCCGAGGGAGATCGACCAGGCGCGGCCGTCACCGAGATCGGCGGCGACGCGGCGCGGCTCGGGCGTGAGGTTTTCGCCACCGGGCAGATGTACGGCGAGGCGATGGAGTTCGGCCGCCGTCAGCGCCATCTCGTAGCGAAAGAGGAAGACCCCCGGTTCCGATGGAACCGGGGGTAAGTCACCTCGGGGGGGAGGGTCGAGTTCAGCCACCGGCGATCGGTGGCCAGATCGCCAGGGTGTCGCCGTCGACGAGCGCCTGGGTGGCGCGGGCCTCGGGCGGCACGAAGAGGCCGTTGACGATGACCAGGGCGCAGAGCGCCACCGGCAGGTCGAGGGCGGCGATGATCGCGCCCGACGTGGTGCCCTCGGGCACCGAGAGGCGGATTTCGTTGCGGCTCGCCCCCTGCGGCAGATAGCCGGAGAGCAGCGCGAAGAGCTTGAAGGTGATCGAGATGGTTCGGCCGGTCTCCGGCACCAACCCTCTCATCGGCAGGGCATGGATCATCCCGCTCCTCCTCGGTTCCGCCGCCGGTCGTCGTCGCGGCGGTCCATCGTCCCGTCATCGATGAAGATGGCGCGGTCGCCGCGCCGATCAAGGGGCCCACGAGATCGAACCGGATCCCGCGCCGCCCCGTCGTCAGGCCGCCGCCTGGGCGCAGGCGAGATAGGCGTCCATGAACTTGTTGGGATCGGCGAAGAGCCGCGCCTTCCACTCCGGGGTGAGCCGCACCCCGGTCTGGATCAGGCCGCGCAGCGCCCCGATGTGGTCGGTGCGGCCGACCACCGTGGCGCCGATCACCTTGTCGGCGAGGAACTCCAGGCGCAGGTAGCGGTACTCCTCGGCGTCGATCGCCTCGACGTGCTCGCCGCCCTCCGCGCCCCACCATTGGCCGTAGGAGGTGGAGACCAGGCCGAAGGTCTCGAGCACGTTCATCCGGAGGCCGCCGAGGGTGCGGGCGTCGCCGCCGGCCATGTTGGCGCCGGCGACCAGCGCCTGATCGGCGGCGTTGGGCTGGATGGCGTTGACCATCGCCTCGCCGGTGGAGAAGTCGCGCGATTCGGTGCAGTCGCCGGCGGCGTAGACGTCGGGGGCGGTCGTCTGCATGCGGGCGTCGACGACGATGCCGCCGAGCTTGCCGATCTCGACGCCCGATCCGGCGAGATAGTCGGTGACCGGGGCGACGCCGGTGGCGCAGATGACGAAGTCGAAGCTGCGGGTCGAGCCGTCGCCGAAGGTGACGGAAACGCGGTCCTTGGGCTGCTTCTGCTTGAACACCGAGGTGAAGAGGCCGCCCGGCGGCTTGTAGGCGTCGATCGCGGCGACCTTGGTCGAGGTCAGGATCTCGACGCCGGCCTTCTCGCTCCATTCGGCGATGAGGGACGAGGCGCGCGGCGTCATCATGCGCGGCACGACGCGGTCGCCCATCTCGACGACGGTGAGCTTGCCGCCGGTCTGGTTCACCGTGGTGGCGATCGCCTCCATGATGATCATGCCGATGAAGCCGGCGCCCATCTGCAGCACCTTGGCGCCGGGGCGCAGGCGATCCTGGATCTTGCGGGCGTCCTCGAGGGTCCAGCACGACACCACGTCGTCGAGGTCCATGCCGGGGATCGGCGGGCGCACCGGCCGCGAGCCGGTGGCGATCAGCAGCCGGTCGTAGGCGAGGGTATCGCCGTTCGACAGGGTGACGCGCTTGGCGACGCCGTCGATGGCGGTGGCGCGCGCCTCCAGCAGGTCGATGCGGTGCTTCTGCCAATGGTGCATGTCGTGGCGCAGCAGCGTGCCGCTCTCGGCGATCTTGCCCTCGAGCAGATAGGGGATGGCCATCCGCGAATAGGGGCGCTCGTGCTCGTCGCCGACGATGACGATCTCGTCGTTCGGGCGCTTCTTGCGGATGGTCTCGGCGGCGACGACACCGGTCGGTCCGTTGCCGAGGATGACGTGTCTCATGGGGCGCTCCCGGATCGTTGGTTCGGACGAGGCACGGGCGGTCTCGGCCGCCTCGGTCGGTCGCATCGTCGATGAAGGGAATCGAGAAGGAGAGGGAGGTCGCGGGCGGCGCGATCTCCCTCTCTTGCCGGACCCGGGCCGTCTTCGGGCTCGAGGGTCCGTGCGCCGGGGCTCGTTCCGCGAACGGAACTCGGGGAAACCCGGCGGTCGGTCACGGCCGCGAGGACATTTCCTCGCGGTCGATCCGGTGAGAGCCGCCGCTCACAGACCGAGGCGGACCCGGGTCTCGTTGGTCGGCACGCCGTCGGGCGTCCAACCGCGCAGCGCGTAGT
This sequence comes from Prosthecomicrobium sp., assembly GCA_048497495.1. Taxonomy (GTDB): domain Bacteria; phylum Pseudomonadota; class Alphaproteobacteria; order Rhizobiales; family Ancalomicrobiaceae; genus JAFHCF01. The sequence goes on along the minus strand of JAFHCF010000139.1, from coordinate 34,708 downwards.
ATTCCGGCAGCATCTTGTCGAGGCCGCTGGTCAGGCCCTTGGCCGGTCCGGACTTGGCGCCCTCGGTCATCAGGCGCTTGGGCAGGTTGTCGTCCTTCGAGGTGAAGCCGGCGGCGTTGTTGAACATGCGCTCCATGTTCCAGATCCGCTCGCCGACCTTCTCCAGGTTCTCGAGGCTCCAGTCGCCCTCGCAGGCCGCCTGAAGCTGGGGCGCGACGTCCGTCAGCGTCCAGGCGAAGGAGGTGAACAGGCAGATGCCGGCCGAGTCGAAGATCGCGGTGGCGTCCTGGAAGGCCTTGACCAGGCCCGCCTTGCCGTCGGTCGCCAGCGGGTCGGTCTTGATCGGGATGCCCAGCACTTCCGAGGCCACGGTGTAGCTGCGCAAGTGGCAGGCGCCGCGGTTGGAGGTGGCGTAGGTCAGGCCCATGCCCTGGATGCCGCGCGCGTCGTAGGCCGGGAATTCCTGGCCCTTGACCGACATCGACAGCTCCGGATGGCCGTATTTCTCGGTCAGCCGCTTGGAGCCCATGGCGACTTCCCTACCGAAGCCCTCGCCCTTGGCGACCTTCTCGGCGAGGAAGGTGAGGGCCTCGGCCGAGCCGAACGGCGCCTCGATGCCGATCTGCTCCTTGGTGAGCACGCCCATCTCGTAGAGTTCCATCACCGCGCCGACGGTCGCGCCGAAGGAGATCGGGTCGAAGCCGTCCTCGTTGCAGAGGAAGTTGGCGTAGGTCAGGGCCTCGAGATCCTTGACGCCGTTGGCGGCGCCGAGCGCCCAGGCCGCCTCGTATTCGAGGCCGCCGGAGGCGCCCCAGTACTGCGGCTGGTTGACCACCGTGAAGTGGGTCTTGTCGAGCTGGCTGATGCGACCGCAGGCGATGGTGCAGCCGAAGCAGGCCTGGTTGGTGATCAGGTTGGCCTTGCCGTCGGTCTTGCGCTTCTCGCCCATGGCCTCGGCGGAGATGTCGCGGGCGCCCTCGAACTGGCTGTCCTTGTGATTGCGGGTCGGCAGGGCGCCGATCTCGTTGATCACGTTCATCAACACCTGGGTGCCGTAGGCGGGCAGGCCCTGGCCGGTGACGGCGTTGTCGGCGAGCACCTTCTTGGCCGCCTTGGCCGCCGCCATGAAGGCCTTGGGGTCCTTGACGGTGACGACGCCCTTGGTGCCGCGCACGGCGATCGCCTTGAGGTTCTTCGACGCCATCACGGTGCCGACGCCGGAGCGGCCGGCGGCGCGGTGGAGATCGTTGACCACCGCCGCGTAGAGGCAGCCGGTCTCGGCGGAACGGCCGCAGGACGACACCCGCATCAGCGGATCCTGATGCTTGGCCTTGAGGAATTCCTCGGTGTGCCACACCGTGCCGCCCCAGATCTCGGCGGCGTCGACGATCTCGACGGCGTCGTTCTCGATGTGGAGATAGACCGGCTTCGGCGACTTGCCTTCCAGGATGATCATGTCCCAGCCGGCCATCTTCAGCTCGGCGCCCCAATAGCCGCCCGAGTTGGAGCAGGCGATGGCGCCGGTGAGCGGGCCCTTGGTGACGACGGTGTAGCGGCCGCCGGTCGAGGCCATGGTGCCGGTGAGCGGCCCGGTGGCGAAGATCAGCTTGTTGGCCGGCGACAGGGGGTCGACCTTGGCGCCGACTTCCTCGGTGAAGTACTTGGTGCCGAGACCACGGGAGCCGAGATAGTCGAGCGCCCATTCCATGTTGAGGTCTTCGGGGGTGCAGGTGCCGGCGGTCAGGTCGACGCGCAGGATCTTACGTTGCCAGGACATTGTGGATCCTCCTCGTCTCAGGCGTTGGCCGGCTGGGTGTCGAGCTTCTCGGCCCACGACTTCATGCGGTCGAGGCCGGTCCAGTTCGAATCGACGAAGGTGATCGCACCGGTCGGGCAGGCGTCGGCGCAGGCCGGTTCGCCGGCGCACAGGTCGCATTTCTGCACCTTGCCGGTCTCGGCGACGTAGTTGATGGTGCCGAAGGGGCAGGCGATGGTGCAGACCTTGCAGCCGACGCAGGTGGTCTCGTTGACGATCTTGGCGCCGGTCTTGGCATCGGCGGAGATGGCGCCGACCGGGCAGGCGTGCATGCACCAGGCTTCATCGCACTGGGTGCAGGTATAGGGCACCTTGCGGCCGGTCGCGTGGAAGTCGAAGACCTTGATGCGCGATTTCGAAGTGGCGAAGACGCCGTAATTCTCGAACGAACAGGCCATCTCACACTGGAGACAACCCGTGCACTTCGAAGCGTCGATGTGCAGTGAATTCATCATGCCGAGCGCCCTCCCTTGGGACCGGTAGATGCGGGTACGAACGAGTGTGATATTCTCGTCTCGACACCGGCATCAAATCTGATTTTTACGTCGAATAGTCTGGAAGATTACGGTTGAACGGGACCTCGCTTCGCGTTATGTTTTTTGTCGTATAGCGGTTGTTTCGATCGAATGGATTTAAGTTCTTCCAATTCATCACGCCGGGCAAGTGCTTTGCAATTGTCCCAAATGGCAATTTTTCGTCATCGACAGGGACGGCGGAGCGACAACACGGAGGCTTCGTTTCGACGCCGATTCGATTAAGGTCGGGGCTCGACGCCACGGCTCGATCCGAGGGGTTCGGGCCCGTTTCGAGGGCGACCGCCGCGGCGGAAAGACCGGGAGACGTCATGATCGCCATCCGCCTCTTCCTCAAACTCGACGCCGACACCCGTGTCGGCCACGGCAAGATCGCGCTGCTCGAGGCGATCGGCGAGACCGGCTCGATCTCGGCCGCCGGGCGCGCCCTCGGCATGACCTATCGGCGCGCCTGGGAACTCGCCGACCATCTCAACAAGGCCTTCGGCCGGCCGCTGGTCGAGGGCCATACGGGCGGCAGCGGGGGCGGGGGCGCCAGCCTCACCGAACTCGGCCGCGAGGTGGTGGCGCGCTACCGGGCGCTGCTCGCCGCGACCGAGGAAGCCGCCGGCCCCCACGTCGCCGCGCTCGAGGTCCTGATGGCGGCGCCGGACGCCCAGGACGGGGTCGACGACGGCTGTTGAGGAGCGGTCGGGCGCGATACGCCTTCGGCCATCGCGCCCCACGAATTTCCGTCACGCCGGGCGGAAGCCGAGCTTCACCAATTCCTTCCGCACATCCTCGTTCGCCAGCGCCGCGAGGAAGGCCGCGACCGCCGGGCGGGCGCGTCGCGCCTTCACCACCGCGAAGTCGTAGTGCTCGTCGCCGTGGGGCAGGAAGCCGAGGCCGTAGGGCAGGGCGACCGCCTCGATCGCCATGCCCCAGTCGGCGCGGCCTTGGGCGACGGCGGCGGCGACCGCCGAGTGGGAGCGCGGCTGGTTGAGCCAGCCCTCCGGCCGGCGCCCGCCGAGGAGGCCGTCGAGCAGGATGCGGGTGCCGGCGCCCTGGTTGCGATTGACCATCAGGCAGGTCGGATCGGCGACCGCCGCCTCGATCGCCTCCGCCACCGTCTTGCCCTCGAAGCGGGCGTCACCGCGTCGGTGGACGATGCCCTGGACCCGGCGCCAGCCCTCGACCAGTTCCAGCGTGTCGTCGAGCCAGGCGCGGTTGTAGGTGCCGCTCTCGGGGTCGAAGAGGTGGATCGGGGCGATGTCGCATTCGCCGCGCCGCGCCGCCTGGAGCCCGCCGAGCGAGCCCAGCGCCAGGACGCGGCACGTGATGCCGGTCTCCGCCAGCCGGTCGATCACCGGCTCGAGGCCGACGCAGTGGGAGCCGGCGATCACCAGATCGGGCATGCGCACGTCGGGGGTGAAGAGCGTCACCTCGCTGATGGTGCCGGCGGGCATCTGATCGGCGAGCGCGTCGATGCGGACGAAGCCGTCGGCCTGGGCGAAGGCGGAGATCGAGCCGGAGCCCTTGAACACCGGATGGGCGATGCGCTCGCCGTCGGGACCCTCGCCGAGCGACACCATGACGAATTCGGTGCGGCCGCGATCCGACGGCACCCGAACCGGCACGGTGGCGTCGAGGCGGGCCTCGGCGCGGGCGGGAAGGCCGGCGAGCCGGCGCAGCGACGGCACCACGAATTCGTGGAAGGTGAACATCGCCGAGGTCGGGAAACCCGGCAGCACCACGACCGCCTTGCCGTCGCACACCGCCAGGCACAGGGGCTTGCCCGGCTTCAGGGCCACGCCGTGGGCGACGATGCCGGGTGATCCCAGCTCGGCGACCAGACGGGCGGTGTAGTCGCCGGCGCCCTTGGAGGTGCCGCCGGAGAGGATGACCATGTCGCAGGTCGCCAGCGCCTCGTGGAGGGCGGCGCGGAGCTTCGCCTCGTCGTCCGGGATCGCCCCCCAGGCGACCGCCTCGCCGCCGTTCTCGGTGACCGCCGCGGCGACGATCGGCCCGTTCGAATCGTAGATCGCGGCGGGGCGCAGCGGCGCGCCGGGGGCGACCAACTCGTCGCCGGTGGAGATCACCGCGACACGCGGTCGGCGGCAGACCTCGAGCGTGCCGATGCCGCAGGCCGCCATCATGCCGATCTCGCGGGAGCCGACCACCGAGCCGCGCCGCAGCAGCACCTCGCCGCGCGCCAGATCCGAGCCGGCATAGGCGAGATTCTGCCCGCTCGCCACGGCGCGGCGCACCAGGATCGTGCCGTCGGGGCCGGGCTCGGTCATCTCCACCGGCACGACGGCGTCGGCGCCGCGTGGGATCGGCCCGCCGGTGGCGATCACCGTGGCGCGGCCGGGCTCGATCGCGATCCTCGGCGAGATGCCGCAGGCGACGGTCTCGCCGGTCGGCAACAGGCTCACCGGCGCGGCCTCGGAGGCTTCGGCCACGTCGGCGGCGCGCACCGCGATCCCGTCCATGGTCGAGCGGTCGAAGGGCGGCACGTCGATCGAGGGGACGACATTGGCCGCCACCACCCGCCCGAGGCTCTGCGCCAGCGACACGGTCTCCAGGCCGACCGGCTGGGCGGCGAGCGTGGTCTCGAAGCGGGCGAGGGCCTCCTCGCGGCCGAGAACGGTGAGAAACTGGTCTTGCTTCAAGGCGATGGCTCCTCGGCGGCGGGCGGGTCGGATGGGCGGGGTCAGAGGCGGTGGGCGGCGACCGGTGTCGCCTCCGCCAGTCCCTCGCTCTCGGGCGGCAGTTCGATCCAGGCATCGGCGGCGGCGAGCGCGCTCCAGGCGAGATCGCCGGTGGCGAGCGGCCGCCAGAAGCGCCCGTCGTCGCTCTCGGCGACGAGCGCGATCTCGCTCATCCCGACTTGCGAGACGAGCTTGCGGGCGAGGGCGCGCACGGTGGCGCGCGGCCGGGTCGCGGCGCCCGCGAGGGCGGCGAGAAGCGGCTCGATCAGGGTGAGGGCGACGGCGACCACCGCCTCGGGGCGCGACGGGACCACCAGGGCGGGGCCTCCGGCGATCGTGCCCCAGAGCAGCGATTCGCAGCCGCGCAGGGCGGCGCCGGCGCCGAGCCGGACGCCGTGCCGGGCGAGAGCGTTCGCCGCCGGTTCGGCGAGCGAGATCTCGGCGCCGCCGATCAGGACGCGGAGATCGGCCTCGAGCGTCGCGGCATCCGTCAGGGTCCCCGAAACGATCGTGGCCCGGCCGTCGCCGAGGAGGGCGGCGAGATAGTCGGCCGCCCGGGTGGCCGCCGGGTCGCCGTCGTGGCCGAGGACGAGGCGCGGCCAGCGAATCGCCACGGTGTCGTGGCCGATCGCCCGCGCCAGGAGGGCGGCGCGCGCCGTCAGGCGTTCGCCGGCGCGGGCGACCGGGTGACCGGCGGCGAAATCCTCGCCGGCGCGGCGCAGATTCTCGCCCGGCGCCACCGCCTGCTGGACCGATTCGAAGCCGAAGTCGCGGGTGACGGCGTCGGCCGGGACGACCGCGTCGGTGCCCGTGGGCAAGGCGTCGCCGGCGGCGACGGCGACGAGCCGCGACGGGGTCGCCGGGGCATAGGGCGAGGCGCCGACGGTCTCCGCCGAGGCGACGGCGTGACCGGCGATCAGCGCCACGGAGCGGGCCGGCACCGGCTGGTTCGCCACCACGGGCTCAGCCAACATCGCCCCGACCCCGGCGAAAGGCGATACGGCACGAGGCGTGATCGGACCGGCGGCGGCGAGGAGATCGGCGCGCAGACGGGCGAGCGGCGTCAGGGCGATCGGCGGGTCGCTGGTCATCACCGGCCTCGTCTCCTCGAGTCCCGCTCCCGGCCCGGCGCCGGTTCGCCGCCGTGACGGGTCATGGTCGGGCGAGCATATTGATACTCTACATCGCACGGGCCCGCGCCTGCCGCCAAGGGTGGACGACGCCCGGGTTGCCCGAAAGTCGCAAACGACCGTGGCGCGCGACGAGTCTTGACCGCGATCAAGAGCGACGAAGCCGGGCCGCCTATCGTCGGGCGTGGGCCGGCGACGGACGCGCGGACCATGGCGAAGGAGGGAACGAGCGATGACCACGCGGGACCATCCGGGGGCGACACACGTCGGGCTCGGCCACAATGCCGAGGGTGGCACGATCGCCATCGAGGTGCGCCTGTTCAACAGCCTCACCCGGCATGGCGGACCCGAGGGGCCGGTGCGGCGATTGGAACTCGCCGCCGGCGCCACCGTCGGCGACGTCGTCGATCGTCTGCGGCTGCCGCTCGACGACGTCTTCCTGGTGCTGCGCAACGGCCGCGACGTCTCGCCGGGGCTCTATGGCGGCGGTCGGGTCAACCGCGAGGCGGCGCTCGACGAGGGCGACGTGCTCGCCTTCTCCGGACCGGTCCCCTACAGCTTCGGGCTGGGCGCGCCGGTGGTTTGAGCGATCCCCCCCGAGCCGAGCCCGGCTTTCCACCCGGACGGGAACACCGAACCTCGCGCGCGTGCGCGTGCTTCTGGCGGAGGCGGTCGGGGAAATCGACCGGGGTGGGCGGTATCGAAACGGCACATGGGCGAAATACGCCGAAAGCGGCCCGCCGGTGGGCGGTCCGTTCGGCGATCGCGATCATTTTCCGGAGAAAATGGCGGGAGTGACGGGGCTCGAACCCGCGACCTCCGGCGTGACAGGCCGGCACTCTAACCAACTGAGCTACACCCCCGCGGGTGCCGCGTCCGGGGCGAACCCCGTCGGCGATGGAGGGTCGTTTAAGGTGCCCCGCTCCCGGTGTCAAGCGCCTCTTCTCGGGGATGTTTTTCACTCTCGCGCCGGTGCTGTGGATAAGCCGGCGAAGCCCGCATCGGGCGCGGGAGGCGGCGAAGGCTCGCCGTGGGGCGGTTTCCCGGTCTCCGCCGCCGGCGGCGGGTGGTCCGGGGCGGTCCACAAAAATAACAGAGTGTGAGCATTGCGACGGGCGCGTGGCCGCCGCGCCGGCTCCCTGGTGGTTCGATCGAGACGGATGGGTCCCATCCGTCTCGTGAATCAGAACCACCGACTTTGTGACCTCGTGGTCAAATCAATCTGGCGCTTGCGGGACGCAAGCGTCAGATTTTGACCACGAGGATGGATGAAGGCGCTCTTTCGCGGCGTCGACCGCGTGGAACTACGGTGGTCCTCGCCGCCGTCCGCGCTGCATCGCAGCAGGTCGATGGCGGTCGATCGGCCGATCCCCGGGGGTATTCCGGGATTTCGCTCGTCGAGTCGGGCGGTTGGGGGTGGTGGGGGCGGCGCCGCGGCGCGGTGGGCGGCCTGTCGAGCCCCGACCAAAAGAGCGGGCGAAGGCGCTTGCGTCGCGGGGGTGGCTGAGCTAAGCGTGCCTCGTGACGACGGGTCGCAGTGGCGGTTTCGTCGAAGCGTCGCCGAGAGGGCGCATCGACGGTCGAGAACGGCCGCCGCGCTCGAGGGGCGACGAGAGCACCCCGATCGACGGTCGTTCGGGGCGCGCGGTTCGCCTCCCCGCCGCGGGAGGAGAGGAACGGGGTCGCCATGCAAGGCCTGCTCAGCGAATATCTGCCGATCGTCGTCTTTCTCGCGCTCGCCTGCGTCATCGGTCTGGCTCTTCTCGTGGCGCCGTTCCTGGTCGCCTACAAGAAGCCCGATCCGGAGAAGCTCTCGGCCTACGAGTGCGGCTTCAACGCCTTCGACGACGCCCGCATGAAGTTCGACGTCCGATTCTACCTGGTGTCGATCCTGTTCATCATCTTCGATCTCGAAGTGGCGTTCCTGTTCCCGTGGGCGGTCGCCTTCGGCGAGCTCGGCTGGTTCGGCTTCTGGTCGATGATGACCTTCCTCGGCGTGCTGACCATCGGCTTCGTCTACGAGTGGAAGAAGGGGGCCCTGGAATGGGACTGATCCAACCGTCTTCCCCGCTGGTCGCTCAGGCTCCCAAGGGCATCATCGATCCCAATACCGGCAAGCCGGTCGGCGCCGACGATCCCTTCTTCCTGACGATCGACGAGCAACTCGCCGACAAGGGCTTCATCGTCACGGCGACCGACGATCTCATCACCTGGGCGCGCACCGGCTCGCTGATGTGGATGACCTTCGGTCTCGCCTGCTGCGCGGTCGAGATGATTCAGATGGCGATGCCGCGCTACGACTGCGAGCGTTTCGGCTTCGCGCCGCGCGCCAGCCCACGCCAGTCCGACGTGATGATCGTCGCCGGCACGCTGACCAACAAGATGGCCCCGGCGATGCGCAAGGTCTACGACCAGATGCCGGAGCCGCGCTACGTCATCTCGATGGGCTCCTGCGCCAACGGCGGCGGCTACTACCACTATTCCTATTCGGTCGTGCGCGGCTGCGATCGCATCGTGCCGGTCGACGTCTACGTGCCGGGCTGCCCGCCCACCGCCGAGGCGCTGCTCTACGGCGTTCTTCTCCTGCAGAAGAAGATCCGCCGCACCGGAACGATCGAACGCTGAGATGGCAAGCGGCATCGCGAGATGCCCGGAAAGGTCGAGGAAGCATGGCTCAATCGCTCCAGTCTCTCGGCGAGACCGTCGCGGCCAAGCTCGGAACGAAGATCGCCGGCTGGTCGGTCGGTGTCGACATGGTGACGCTCGCGGCGAGCCCCGAGACCATTCTCGACGTGCTGGCCTGCCTGCGTGACGACGCCGAGCTGAAGTTCGTCTCCTTCACCGACATCTGCGGGGTCGACTGGCCGGCGCGCGAGAAGCGCTTCGACGTGGTCTACCACCTGCTGTCGCCGACGCTGAACATGCGCATCCGCATCAAGCTCGAGACCGACGAGACCACGCCGGTGCCGTCGGCCACCGCGCTGTTCTCCGGCGCCGACTGGTTCGAGCGCGAGGCCTACGATCTCTACGGCATCCTGTTCACCGGTCATCACGACCTGCGCCGCATCCTGACCGACTACGGCTTCGACGGTCATCCGCTGCGCAAGGACTTCCCGATGTCGGGCTACGTCGAGGTTCGCTACGACGAGACCGAGAAGCGGGTGGTCTACGAGCCGGTCAAGCTGACGCAGGAATTCCGCAATTTCGATTTCTTGAGCCCCTGGGAAGGTCCGGACTACGTCCTGCCCGGTGACGAGAAGGCGAAGTCGAACTGAGGGAGGTGACGAGACGCGCATGAGCATCGGCCCCGTGGTCTTGACGCTCCTGTTCGTCGTCCTCCTAGTCCCGATCGTGACCACGGCTCAACGGCTGGGGACCATGGTCTGGGACAGAACATGGGTCCGCAATTGGCGCTGGATGGCGCTGGTGGCGGTCGGGTCGGTGATCGGATGGCTGATCACCAGGTTCGGAATTCTCCCCTGAAGAGGGGGAGGGACGAAGGATCGAGGGACCGCGCGATGGGCGCCGAAGCGACGGTACGCAACTTCAACATCAACTTCGGTCCGCAGCATCCGTCCGCGCACGGCGTGCTGCGGCTGGTGCTGGAGCTCGACGGCGAGGTCGTGACCCGCGTCGATCCGCACATCGGGCTGCTTCATCGCGGCACCGAGAAGCTGATCGAGAACAAGACCTACGCCCAGGCGACGCCCTATTTCGACCGGCTCGACTACTGCGCCCCGATGAACCAGGAGCATGCCTTCTGCCTCGCGGCGGAGCGGCTCATCGGTCTCACCGTGCCGAAGCGCGGCCAGTTGATCCGGGTGCTCTATTGCGAGATCGGCCGGCTCCTGTCGCATCTCCTCAACGTCACCGCGCAGGCGCTCGACGTCGGCGCGCTCACCCCGCCGCTGTGGGGCTACGAGGAACGCGAGAAGCTGATGGGCTTCTACGAGCGGGCCTCGGGGGCGCGCATGCACGCCAACTATTTCCGCGTCGGCGGCGTCCACCAGGACCTGCCCGAGCGGCTGGTGCAGGACATCGGCGGCTTCTGCGAGAATTTCGAGAAGGTGGTCGACGATCTCGAGGGGCTTCTGACCGAAAACCGCATCTTCAAGCAGCGCAACGTCGACATCGGCGTCGTCAGCCTCGAGCAGGCGCTCTCCTGGGGCTTCTCCGGCGTGATGCTGCGCGGCTCGGGCGCCAAGTGGGATCTCAGGAAGTCGCAGCCCTACGAGTGCTACGACGAGATGGACTTCGACATCGCCATCGGCAAGAACGGCGACTGCTACGACCGCTACCTGATCCGCATGTACGAGATGCGCCAGTCGAACCGCATCATGAAGCAGTGCGTCGAACGGCTGCTCGGCAAGGACATGGTCGGACCGGTCTCCTCCGAGACCCACAAGGTGGTGCCGCCCAAGCGCGGCGACATGAAGCGCTCGATGGAAGCGCTCATCCATCATTTCAAGCTCTTCACCGAGGGCTTTCATGTTCCCGCGGGCGAGGTCTATGCCGCCGTCGAGGCGCCGAAGGGCGAATTCGGCGTCTACCTCGTCTCCGACGGCACCAACAAGCCCTATCGCTGCAAGATCCGGGCTCCCGGGTTCGCGCATCTCCAGGCGATGGACTTCATGAACCGGGGTCACCTCCTCGCCGACGTGGCGGCGATCCTGGGCTCGCTCGACATCGTCTTCGGCGACGTCGATCGATGAAGGACGTCGATTGCCCCAACCATGGGCGCCAGCACGTCGCCATCGCCTGCTCGGCCGTCGAGGCCAGCCTGAAGGATGGCGAGACCTGCGGCTTCCACTGGTTCGAGGACGATCGCGGAATAGCCTGCGCGTGGTGTGACGACTGCGCGAAGGCGATGGAAACCGAAACGGAACGGCCCCACCCCCTCAGGGTGATCTGCGGGGCCTGTTTCGAGTCGATCTGGAACATGAACGATCAGCCGCCGAGGATTTCATGAGCGTCCGTAGGCTCGCCTCCGTCGAGGTCCAACCGACCTCCTTCGCCTTCACTCCCGACAACGAGGCCTGGGCGGCCACGGTGATCGCGAAGTTTCCGGCCGGAAAGCAGGCTTCGGCCGTCATTCCGATGCTGATGCGGGCGCAGGAGCAGGAGGGCTGGGTCTCCAAGGCGGCGATCGAGGCGATCGCCGACCGGCTCGGGATGAAGCACATCCGGGTGCTGGAGGTCGCGACCTTCTACACCCAGTTCCAACTGGCGCCGGTCGGGTCCGTCGCGCATGTCCAGGTCTGCGGGACGACGCCGTGCATGCTGCGCGGCTCGGACGGGATCATCGAGATCTGCAAGACCCGCATCGCCAAGCACGCCCACGAGCTTTCGGCCGACGGCCGCTTCTCGTGGGAGGAGGTCGAGTGCCTCGGCGCCTGTGTCAACGCCCCGATGGTGGCGGTGGACAAGGACACCTACGAGGACCTGACGCCCGAGAGCTTCAACGCGGTGCTCGACGGTTTGGAGCGCGGCGAGCCGCCGAAGCCCGGTCCCCAGATCGGGCGCACCGGCGCGGAGGCCGAGGGCGGCCAGACGACGTTGACCGATCCGGGCCTCTACGACGGCTCCTACCGGGTCAACCTGGTGACGGCCGCGAAGAAGTGACGAATTCGCCGCGGCGACGCGGCGGTGATGAACGGTTCGACGGCGCGTCGGACGGTGTTCGGTAAGAGGCGATTGGGAAGAGATCGATGCTCCACGACAAGGACCGCATCTTCACCAACATCTACGGCTTTCAGGACAAGAGCCTGAAGGGCGCGATGTCGCGTGGCCTCTGGGACGGCACCAAGCAGATCCTGGAGATGGGGCGCGACTGGATCGTCGACCAGATGAAGGCCTCGGGCCTGCGCGGTCGTGGCGGCGCCGGCTTTCCGACCGGCCTCAAATGGTCGTTCATGCCCAAGGTCAACGACGGCCGGCCGCACTATCTGGTGGTCAACGCCGACGAATCGGAGCCCGGCACCTGCAAGGATCGCGAGATCCTCAGGAACGACCCGCACCATCTGATCGAGGGCTGCCTGCTCGCCGCCTTCGCCATGGGCGCCAACGTCGCCTACATCTACGTGCGTGGCGAGTTCATCCGCGAGCGCGAGGCGCTGCAGCGCGCCATCGACGAGTGCTACGCGGCCAAGCTGATCGGCCAGGACAACATCCACGGCCATCCCTTCGAGCTCTACGTCCATCACGGCGCCGGCGCCTACATCTGCGGCGAGGAGACGGCGCTGCTGGAGAGCCTCGAGGGCAAGAAGGGCCAACCGCGCCTGAAGCCCCCGTTCCCGGCCAACGTCGGCCTCTACGGCTGCCCGACGACGGTCAACAACGTCGAGAGCATCGCGGTGGCGCCGACGATTCTCAGGCGCGGCGGGGCGTGGTTCGCGGGCTTCGGCCGGCCGAACAACACCGGCACCAAGCTCTTCTGCGTCTCCGGCCACGTCAACAAGCCGGCGACCTTCGAGGAGGAGATGGGCGTCCCCTTCAAGGAGCTCATCGACAAGCACTGTGGCGGCATTCGCGGCGGCTGGGACAACCTGCTCGCCGTCATCCCCGGCGGCTCCTCGGTGCCGATCGTGCCGGCCGCCGACATTCTGGACGCGCCGATGGACTTCGACGGCCTCAAGACCGTCGGCTCGAGCCTCGGCACGGCGGCGGTCATCGTCATGGACAAGTCGACCGACGTGGTGCGCGCCATCGCCCGCCTGTCGGCCTTCTACAAGCACGAGAGTTGTGGTCAGTGCACGCCGTGCCGTGAGGGAACGGGGTGGATGTGGCGTGTCATGGAACGCCTGGTGAAGGGCGAGGCCGAGAAGGCCGAGATCGACATGTTGCTCCAGGTGACCAGGCAGGTCGAAGGCCACACCATCTGCGCGCTCGGCGACGCGGCGGCATGGCCGATCCAGGGGCTGATCAAGCATTTCCGCCCGGTCATCGAGGCCCGCATCGACGCCCACAAGGCTTCGGTCGCGCTTCAGGCGGCGGAGTGAGGACGGACATGGCCAAGATCAAGATCGACGGCAACGAGATCGACGTCGCGCCGGAAGCGACGCTCCTGCAGGCCTGCGAGGCGGCCGGCGCGGAAGTTCCGCGCTTCTGTTTCCACGAGCGCCTGTCGGTCGCCGGGAACTGCCGCATGTGTCTGGTCGAGGTCAAGGGCGGTCCGCCGAAGCCGACCGCGTCCTGCGCCATGGCGGTCAAGGATCTGCGCCCCGGCCCCAACGGCGAACCGCCGGAGGTCTTCACCAACACCCCTATGGTGAAGCGGGCCCGCGAAGGCGTGATGGAATTCCTGCTGATCAATCACCCGCTCGACTGCCCGATCTGCGATCAGGGCGGCGAGTGCGATCTCCAGGACCAGGCGATGGCCTATGGCGTCGATAGTTCGCGTTTTGCCGAGAACAAGCGCGCCGTCGAGGACAAGTACATCGGTCCGCTGGTCAAGACGATCATGACGCGCTGCATCCAGTGCACCCGCTGCGTCCGCTTCACCGCGGAAGTCGCCGGCGTCGGCGATCTCGGCCTCATCTCGCGCGGCGAGGACGTCGAGATCACCACCTATCTCGGCGCCGCCATGACCTCCGAGCTGCAGGGCAACGTCGTCGACCTGTGCCCGGTCGGCGCGCTGACCTCGCGCCCCTATGAGTTCAAGGCCCGTCCGTGGGAGTTGTCGAAGACCGAGACCATCGACGTGATGGACGGGCTCGGCTCCAACATCCGCGTCGACGTCCGGGGCCGCGAGGTGGTCCGCATCCTGCCGCGCCTCAACGAGGACGTGAACGAGGAGTGGATCTCCGACAAGACCCGACACGTGGTCGACGGTCTGAAGACCCAGCGTCTCGACCAGCCCTATGTGCGCGGCGAGGCCGCCCATCACCACGTCCGCCATTTCCCGGCGACTTGGGCCGTGGCGCTCGGCGTCGTGGCCGACAGGCTGAAGGCGGCCGACCCGAAGACGGTCGGCATCGTCGTCGGCGACTTCGCCTCCGCCGAGGAGCTCTTCGCGGTGAAGGCGCTGGCCGACGCCCTCGGCATCGCCAACATCGACGCCCGCGCCGACGGCTCCTGCCTCGACGGCAAGGCCGGGCGCGGATCCTATCTCTTCAATGCCACCATCGCCGGCATCGAGGCGGCCGACGCCATCCTGATCGTCGGCTCCAACCCGCGTCTCGAATCGCCGGTGCTCAATGCCCGCATCCGCAAGCGCTGGCGCAAGGGCGGCTTCCAGATCGGGGTGATCGGCGAGGAAGCCGATCTCACCTACGCCTACAATTTCCTCGGCGAAGGTCCGACGGCGGTCGAAAATCTCGCCTCCGGCAAGAACGGCTTCCTCGAGGTGCTGAAGGGCGCGAAGAAGCCGCTGATCCTGGTCGGCAACGGGGTTTCGACCCGTGCCGACGGCCCGGCCGTGATGTCGGCGCTGGCGAGGCTGGCGCTCGACGTCGGCGCCGTGACGGCCGAGTGGAACGGCTTCTCGGTGCTGCACACGGCGGCGAGCCGGGTGGCGGCGCTCGACCTCGGCGTGGTGCCGGGGGAGGGCGGGCTTCCGACCCGTGACATCCTCGCCGGTTGCGCCTCGGGCGCGATCGAGACGCTGATCCTGCTCGGCGCCGACGAGTTCGATGCCTCGAAGCTCGGCTCCGCCTTCGTCATATATCTCGGCACCCATGGTGACGTCGGCGCCCACCGGGCCGACGTCATCCTGCCGGGCGCGGCCTATACCGAAAAGTCGGGTGTCTGGGTCAACACCGAGGGCCGGGTTCAGCTCGGCGCCCGCGCCGCCTTCCCCGTGGGCGACGCCCGCGAGGATTGGGCGGTGCTGCGCGCGCTTTCGGCGCTGGTCGGCAAGACGCTGCCCTTCGACAGCCTCGCTCAGCTTCGCGCCGCACTGGTCGCCGCCCATCCGACTTACGCCGGGGTCGACGAGATCGCGGCGGGCAGCCATGAAGACGTGGCCGCACTCGCCTCGGTCGGCGGATCGATGTCCTCGGTCGCCTTCGCCAGTCCGATCGGGGACTTCTATCTGACCAATCCGATCGCGCGGGCTTCGAGCGTGATGGCCGAATGCTCGGCGCTCGCGGTGACGCGCGTCGCCGCGGCGGCGGAATGAGGGGGATCGCGTGATGGCGTCGTTCTGGGCCGACTATCTCTGGCCTTTCATCATCATCGCAGCGGAATCGCTGCTGTTGATGGTCGTTCTCCTGGTCATCATCGCCTACATCCTCTACGCCGACCGCAAGATCTGGGCGGCGGTGCAGATGCGGCGCGGCCCCAACGTCGTCGGTCCCTGGGGGCTGTTCCAGTCCTTCGCCGACATGCTGAAGTTCGTCTTCAAGGAGCCGACGATCCCGGCTTCGGCCAACAAGGTGATCTTCCTGCTGGCGCCGCTGGTCAGCGTCACCGTGGCGCTCGGCGCCTGGGTGGTGATCCCGCTCGCCGACGGCTGGGTGATCTCCGACATCAACGTCGGCATCCTCTACATCCTGGCGATCTCCTCGCTCGGGGTCTACGGCACGATCATGGGCGGCTGGGCTTCGAACTCGAAGTACCCGTTCCTGTCGGCGCTGCGCTCGGCGGCGCAGATGGTCAGCTACGAGGTGTCGATCGGCTTCGTGATCATCACGGTGCTGCTCTGCGTCGGGTCGCTGAACCTGTCGGAGATCGTCCGCCATCAGGCCGACCACGGGCTGGCGTCGTGGCTCGGGGTGCCGCAGCTCGCCTTCCTGAACTGGTTCTGGCTGCCGCTCTTCCCGATGTTCGTGATCTTCTTCATCTCGGCGCTCGCCGAGACCAACCGCCCGCCCTTCGATCTCGCCGAAGCGGAATCGGAGCTGGTCGCGGGCTTCATGGTCGAGTACGGCTCTACGCCCTACATGATGTTCATGCTGTCGGAGTACGTGGCGATCTCGCTCCAGTGCGCCATGACGACGATTCTGTTCATGGGCGGATGGCTGCCGCCCTTCGACTTCGCGCCCTTCACCTGGGTGCCGGGCATCGTCTGGTTCACGCTGAAGTCGCTGCTGGTCTTCTTCATGTTCGCCATGGCGAAGGCGATGGTGCCGCGCTATCGCTACGATCAGCTCATGCGTCTCGGTTGGAAGGTCTTCCTGCCGATCTCGCTGGGCATGGTGGTGATCGTCGCCGGCGTCCTGCAGGTGACGGGCTGGGCACAGTGAGCCTGGAAATGGGGAGAGGGACGCGATGGAACTGTCTCTCGCCGGCCTCGTCGGAGCCCTCGTCGGGCTGATGATCGGGGTGATGGATTTCGGCTTCGTCGCGATGGTGTTGCGACGGGCCTGGGATGGAAAGACCGGCTCCACCGGCGTCGTCCGCAAGGTCGAGACCCGGGAGTTGGTGCTGAAGGTGGCCTTCGTGGTCAACGCCGTGGTGTTCGCCGGACTGGGCTACTGGTTCGGCGTGGCGGTGGCGGGTTGACGACGGCGGACGGATCCGACGACCCCCGGGCGACCGGGGAGATGAAAGCGGGTGGAAGATGAGACTCGATCGGGCGGCAAAGTCCTTGTTCCTGAAGGAGTTCGTATCGGCGTTCATTCTGTCGATGCGCTATTTCTTCGCGCCCAAGGCGACCCTGAACTACCCCTTCGAGAAAGGGGCGGTGAGCCCGCGCTTTCGCGGCGAACATGCGCTGCGCCGTTATCCCAACGGCGAGGAACGCTGCATCGCCTGCAAGCTGTGCGAGGCGATCTGCCCGGCCCAGGCGATCGTCATCGAGGCGGCGCCGCGCGGCAACGACCAGACCCGGCGCACGACGCGCTACGACATCGACATGGTGAAGTGCATCTACTGCGGCTTCTGTCAGGAAGCCTGCCCGGTCGATGCCATCGTCGAGGGACCGAACTTCGAGTTCGCCACCGAGACGCGCGAAGAGCTCTACTACGACAAGGCGAAACTCCTGGCCAACGGCGAACGTTGGGAGCGTGAACTCGCTCGCAACATCCAGTTGGACGCGCCCTACCGCTGAGAAACGGCCCGGCCGGGAGGCTTCTCCCGGACCCGGGCGATCGGGGAACGACCGATGATCTTGAATGCGCTCTTCTTCTATCTCTTCGCGGCGGTGACGGTCGGGTCGGCCTTCGCCGTCATCTCGGCGCGCAACCCGGTGCATTCGGTGCTGTTCCTGATCCTCGCCTTCTTCAACGCGGCGGGGCTCTTCGTGCTGATGGGCGCCGAATTCCTGGCGATGATGCTGGTGGTGGTCTACGTCGGCGCGGTGGCGGTGCTGTTCCTCTTCGTCGTGATGATGCTCGACGTCGACTTCACCGAGCTGCGCGAGGGCTTCCTCCAGTACATGCCGGTCGGCGTCGTCATCGGGCTCCTGCTCCTCGCCGAACTGCTGATGGTGGTCGGCGGCTGGGCGATCGATCCGAGCCTGGTCGGCAAGGGGTCGGTGCCCTATACGGCGGGTGCCGGCAACGTGGCGGCGATCGGCGCGGTGCTCTACACCAAGTACGTCTTCTTCTTCCAGGCGGCGGGTCTCGTCCTCCTGGTGGCGATGATCGGCGCGATCGTGCTGACGTTGCGACACAAGCCTTTCGTCAAGCGGCAGAACGTCTCGGACCAGGTGGCGCGCGGTCCCGCGACCGCCATCGAGATCGTGAAGGTCGAGTCGGGCAAGGGAATCTGAGTGGACGTCGGCCGGATCTCCGGCCGGGTGTTCGGTTCGCGGCGGGCGACCGTCTCGGGCATCGGGCGAGGTGATACCTCGACATTCGTGGTACCTCGGGCAAGACGGGGGAAGACATGGAAATCGGCTTGTCGCACTACCTTTCGGTGGCAGCGATCCTGTTCACGCTGGGGGTGTTCGGTATCTTCCTCAATCGGAAGAACGTCATCGTCATCCTGATGTCGGTCGAGCTGATCCTTCTCGCCGTCAACATCAATTTCGTGGCCTTCTCGGTGGCGCTGGGTGACCTGGTGGGGCAGATCTTCGCCCTGCTGGTGCTCACCGTGGCCGCGGCGGAAGCCGCCATCGGCCTGGCGATCCTGGTCGTGTTCTTCCGCAACCGCGGCTCGATCGCGGTGGAAGACATCAACGTGATGAAGGGATGATCGGTCCAATGTTCACGGCGATCGTCTTTCTCCCCCTCCTCGGCTTCCTGATCGCCGGCGCGATCACGCTGTTCCCCTATGCCGCCGCCCCGATGGGCGCCGCCGCCATGGGGCATGGCGGCCACGGTCACGACGACCATGGCCAGGCTCACGCCGCCGACGACCATGGTCACGGCCACGATCATCCCGAGGCCAAGCCCTACGCGCGGCCGGCGGAGCTGATCACCTCGGGCCTCCTGATCGTGGCGGCGCTGCTCTCCTGGGTCGCCTTCGCGCAGGTCGGCCTCGGCGAGACCCAAGGCGCCATCAAGGTGGCGCTGATGCCGTGGATCCACACCGCCGGCCTCTCGGTCGACTGGTCGATCCGCGTCGACACCCTGACGGCGGTGATGCTGGTGGTGGTCAACACCGTCTCGGCGGTCGTCCACGTCTATTCGATCGGCTACATGAGCCACGATCCGGACCGGCCGCGCTTCTTCGCCTTTCTGTCGCTGTTCACCTTCACCATGCTGATGCTGGTGACCTCCGACAATCTGGTGCAGATGTTCTTCGGTTGGGAGGGCGTCGGTCTGGCGTCCTACCTGCTGATCGGCTTCTGGATGCAGAAGCCCTCGGCCAATGCCGCCGCGATCAAGGCCTTCGTCGTCAACCGGATCGGCGATTTCGGCTTCATCCTCGGCATCATCGGCGTCTTCTGGCTGTTCGGCGCCATCGATTACGACACCATCTTCGCCCAGGCCGGCTCGATGAAGGGCAAGGAGATCGTCTTCCTCGGCGCCCACGTCGACGCCATGACGACGATCTGCCTGCTGCTCTTCCTCGGCGCCATGGGCAAGTCGGCGCAGTTCCTGCTCCACACCTGGTTGCCGGACGCGATGGAGGGCCCGACCCCGGTCTCCGCCCTGATCCACGCCGCGACCATGGTCACCGCCGGCGTCTTCATGGTGGCGCGCCTGTCGCCGCTGTTCGAGCAGGCGCCGGTGGCGCTCGCCGTCGTCACCCTGGTCGGCGCCGTCACCGCCTTCTTCGCGGCGACGGTCGGCCTCGTCCAGAACGACATCAAGCGGGTGATCGCCTATTCGACCTGCTCGCAGCTCGGCTACATGTTCGTCGGCCTCGGTGTCGGCGCCTACGGGCCCGGCATCTTCCACCTCTTCACCCATGCCTTCTTCAAGGCGCTGCTGTTCCTCGCCGCCGGCTCGGTGATCCATGCGGTCTCCGGCGAGCAGGACATGCGCAAGATGGGCGGGCTCAAGGGCGAGATCAAACTCACCTACGTGATGATGATCATCGGTACCCTGGCGCTGACCGGCGTCGGCATTCCCGGCACCGAGTTCGGCTTCGCCGGCTACAACTCGAAGGACGCGATCATCGAGGCGGCCTATGTCGGCGAGAACGTCTTCTCCGGCCTCGCCTTCGCGCTCTTGGTGATCGCCGCGCTGTTCACCTCGTTCTACTCCTGGCGCCTGATCTTCATGACCTTCTGGGGTGAAGCCCGCGCCTCCAAGGCGGTGATGGACCACGTGCACGAGAGCCCGTCGGTGATGACGGTGCCGCTGATGGTGCTCGCCACCGGCGCGGTGCTGGCCGGCATGGTGTTCTCCGGGCTGTTCATCGGCCACGGCTACGCCGAGTTCTGGAAGGGCGCGGTCTTCACCGGCGCGGCCAACCACACGCTCGAGCAGATGCATCACGTGCCGGTGGCGGTGAAGTTCGCGCCCTTCATCGCCATGCTCACCGGTCTGGTGACGGCCTACGTCTTCTACGTGGTCGATCCGAGCCTGCCCTCGAGGCTCGCCGAGAGCCAGCAGGGCCTCTACCGGTTCCTGCTCAACAAATGGTACTTCGACGAGCTCTACGACTTCCTGTTCGTGAACCCGGCGAAGAAGCTCGGCCGCTTCCTGTGGAAGGAAGGCGACGAGCACATCATCGACGGGTTCGGCCCCGACGGCGTGTCGGCGCGGGTCGTCGACGTCACCAATCGCGTCGTCGCCCTGCAGTCGGGCTACGTCTACCACTATGCCTTCGCCATGCTGATCGGCGTGGCGGCGCTGGCGACCTATGTGATGTTCGGGGGAGTTCGGTGATGGGCAACTGGCCGGTGCTCACGATCGTCACGTTCCTGCCGCTGGTCGGCGTCCTCTTCCTGGCGCTGGTGCGCGGCGACGACGACGTGGCCAAGCGCAACATCCGGGTGATCGCGCTGATCACCACGGTGGTCACCTTCCTCGTCTCGCTCCTCGTCTGGGCGCGGTTCGACCCGTCGAACCCCGGCTTCCAGATGGTCGAGAAGTCGGCCTGGCTCGGTGGGTTGTTCAACTATTCGATGGGCGTCGACGGCATCTCCGTCGGCTTCGTCATCCTCACCGCCTTCCTCATGCCGTTCTGCATCCTGGCCTCCTGGGACAGCATCCAGACCCGCGTGAAGGAGTACATGATCGCCTTCCTGGTGCTGGAGACGCTGATGATCGGCGTCTTCACCGCCCTCGATCTGATGCTCTTCTACGTCTTCTTCGAAGCCGGCCTGATCCCGATGTTCATCATCATCGGCGTGTGGGGCGGTCCGCGGCGGGTCTACGCCTCGTTCAAGTTCTTCCTCTACACCCTGCTCGGCTCGGTGTTGATGCTGATCGCCATGCTGACGATGTATTTCGAGGCGGGCACGGCGGACATCCCGACGCTTCTTTCCCACAACTTCCCGGCTCACCTGCAGACCTGGGCATGGCTCGCCTTCTTCGCCTCCTTCGCGGTGAAGATGCCGATGTGGCCGGTTCACACCTGGCTTCCCGACGCCCACGTCGAGGCGCCGACGGCGGGTTCGGTGATCCTGGCGGGCATCCTCTTGAAGATGGGCGGCTACGGCTTCCTGCGCTTCTCGCTGCCGATGTTCCCGCTGGCGTCGGAGTATTTCCAGCCGATGGTGTTCACCCTGTCGATCGTCGCCATCGTCTACACCTCGCTGGTGGCGCTGGCGCAGGAAGACATGAAGAAGCTGATCGCCTATTCGTCGGTCGCCCACATGGGCTTCGTCACCATGGGCATCTTCACCCTCAACGCCGCCGGCGTACAGGGCGCGGTGTTCCAGATGATCAGCCACGGCTTCGTCTCGGCGGCGCTGTTCCTCTGCGTCGGCGTGATCTACGACCGCATGCACAGCCGCGAGATCGCCACCTACGGCGGCCTCGTCAACCGCATGCCGTGGTATGCCGTGGCCTTCATGGTGTTCACCATGGCCAACGTCGGCCTGCCGGGCACCAGTGGATTCGTCGGCGAATTCCTCACCCTGCTCGGCGCCTATCGGGCCAACACCTGGGTGGCGCTGTTCGCGGCGACCGGCGTCATTCTGTCGGCGGGCTATGCGCTCTGGCTCCTGGCGCGGGTGATGAACGGCAAGCTCGAGAAGCCGTCGCTGGCCGGGATCCTCGATCTCGACTGGCGTGAACGCGCGATCCTGGTCCCGCTGGTCTTGGTGACGATCTTCTACGGCGTCTATCCGGCGCCGGTGCTCAATGCCACGGAAGCCTCGGTGCAGGCGCTGGTGACCAAGGCGCAGGCCGCGATCGCGGCGGCCGGCAAGGTGGCCTTCGTGGTCGCGAACTGAAAACGACGAGGGGAGGGGTCCTCACCGAGGACCGCTCCCACGATGGAACGAGATGGCGAGCCGTTGGGAGAGATCCCCCGGCGGCGCGTGACGACAGGGGCTGAGAGTCCGACATGACACCCGATCTGATGCCGGCGTTGCCGGAGATCCTGCTCGCGATCGGCGCCTTGGCGCTCCTCATGTACGGCGTCTTCGTCGGCGAGAAGTCGATCGGCGCCGTGACCTGGGGCGCCGTGGTGGTCCTCGTCGTCGCGCTGATCCTGGTGCTCGTCGGGCCGAAGGCGGCCTCCGCCTTCGGCGGCACCTTCGTCGTCGATCCCTTCTCCACCTTCATGAAGGTCCTGGCGCTGATCGGCTCGGCGGTGGCGATCGTCTTGTCGGCGCGGCCGGCGGCGAGCGATCACTACGCCCGCTTCGAATATCCGGTGCTGGTGGTGCTCGCCACCGTCGGCATGATGGCGATGATCTCGGCCAACGACCTGATCTCGCTCTATCTCGGCCTCGAGCTGCAGTCCCTGGCGCTCTACGTCATCGCCTCGATCGATCGCGACAACCTCAAGTCGACGGAAGCCGGCCTCAAGTACTTCGTCCTCGGCGCGCTCTCCTCGGGCATGCTGCTCTACGGCGCCTCGCTGCTCTACGGCTTCACCGGGCACACCGGCTTCGTCGACATCGCCGCCCATCTGAAGGCCAACGGCGTCTCGCTCGGCCTGGTCTTCGGTCTGGTGTTCGTGCTCGCCGGCCTCGCCTTCAAGATCTCGGCGGTGCCGTTCCACATGTGGACGCCCGATGTCTACGAGGGCGCGCCGACCCCGGTCACCGCCTTCTTCACCGGCGCGCCGAAGATCGCCGCCTTCGCGCTGATCATCCGTGTCACGGCGGAAGCGCTCGGACCGGCGGGCCACAGCTGGCAGCAGATCATCGTCTTCCTCGCCTTCGCCTCGATGGTGCTCGGCGCCTTCGCCGGTATCGGCCAGTCGAACATCAAGCGCCTGATGGCCTATTCGTCGATCGGCCACATGGGCTACGCCCTGGTCGGGCTAGCCGCCGGCACCGCGCAGGGCATCGCCGGCGTCGGCATTTATCTCGCCATCTATCTGGTGACGACGCTCGGCACCTTCGCGCTGATCCTGTCGATGCGCCGCGACGGCAAGCCGGTCGAGCAGATCTCCGATCTCGCCGGCCTGTCGCGGTCGCAGCCGCTGGCGGCCTTCGCGCTCGCCATGCTGCTGTTCAGCCTCGCCGGCATTCCGCCTCTGGCCGGCTTCTTCGGCAAGCTCTACGTCTTCCTCGCCGCCGTCGAGGCCGAGCTCTACATCCTCGCCATCCTCGGCGTGTTGGCGAGCGTCGTCGGCGCCTTCTACTACATCCGCATCGTCAAGGTGATCTACTTCGACGAACCGGCGGAAGCCCTCGACGCGCCGTCGATCGAGCAGAAGGTGGTCTTCGGCCTCGCCGGGATCTTCGTCCTGGTCTTCGTCTTCGCCGGCAACGGCATCACCTCGGCCGCCACGGCGGCGGCCAAGACGTTCTTCTGATGGGAGACGGATCGACCGACGGCCGGCAGCCGGCCGTACCGGTCGGGCGTTCCTGGCGGGTGGAACGCTTCGGTGAACTCGCCTCGACCAACGACGAGGCGCTCGCCCGCGCCCGCGACGGCGACCCCGGATATGTCTGGTTCGTCGCCGATCGCCAGACCTCGGGTCGGGGGCGGCGCGGCCGGGAATGGGTGTCCGAGACGGGCAATCTCTACGCCAGCGCCCTGCTGATCGACCCCTGTTCGGCGGTTCATCTCGCCGAGTTGCCCTTCGTCGCGGTCGCGGCGGCACGGCGCGCCGTCGCCGCGCACGTCACGGACGCCGACAACCGGGTTCGGATCAAATGGCCGAACGACCTCCTGGTCGATGGCCGCAAGGTCGCCGGCATCCTGCTCGAATCCGCCAAGGTGGGCCGCGAGCTGAGCGCCGTGACGATCGGCATCGGCATCAACTGCAAACAGGCGCCCGCCGCCACCGAGTCGCCGGCGACGAGCCTCCTGGCGGCCGGCGCCCCGGTCTTTCCCGAAGTGCTGTTCGAGGATCTGCGCGACGCGCTGGCGGACGGGTTGGCGACGTGGGATCGCGGTGAAGGCTTCGCCGCGGTCCGCGCGACCTGGCTCGAGCATGCCGTCGGCCTCGGCGCCCCGGTTCGCGTGCGGCTGGTCGCCGGCGAGGACGAGGGCATCTTCGAGGCGATCGATGAAACCGGACGATTGGTCCTGAAGACGAACGACGGTCGGCGCAAGCTGATTTCGGCGGGAGACGTGTTCTTCCCGGCGGCCGCCGACAGTGGAGTGAAATGATGGTGAAGCGGACCCGCAAGGGTGACGAACTGGTCTTCCTACCCCTCGGCGGGGTCGGCGAGATCGGGATGAATCTGGCGCTCTACGGGTTCGGACCGGAAGACGACCGCGCCTGGATGATGGTCGACTGCGGCATCACCTTCGCCTCGGAATTCGACGAGCCCGGCGTCGACATCATCTTCCCCGACATCCGATTCGCCGAGGAAGAGCGCAAGAGCATCGTCGGCATCGTCATCACCCATGCCCACGAGGATCATTTCGGCGCGCTGCTGGAGCTGTGGCCGAAGCTCAAGGTGCCGGTCCACATGACGCCTTTCGCCGCCGGCCTGCTCGAGGCCAAGGCGGCGGGCGAGGCGGGGGCGCCGAAGATCCCGATCACCCGCTTCACCGCCGGCGACACGCTGAAGCTCGGGCCCTTCTCGGTCGAGGCGATCGCCGTCGCCCATTCGATCCCCGAGGCGGTGTCGCTCGCCATCACCACGCCGCTCGGCACGGTGATCCACACCGGCGACTGGAAGGTCGACGAGACCCCGGTGGTCGGCTGGACCACCGATTTCGACCGTTTCCGTGAGCTGGGCGACGCCGGGGTGCGCGCCCTGATCTGCGATTCGACCAACGTGCTGCGCGACGGCATCAGCCCATCGGAGCGCGAGGTGGCTAATTCGCTGACCGAGCTGGTGGCCTCCGCCCCCGGTCGGGTGGCGGTGACGACCTTCGCCTCCAACGTCGGCCGGGTCCGCGCCGTGGCGGAAGCCGCCCTCGCCAACGACCGCAACGTCGTGGTGATGGGACGCGCCATGCGCCGGGTGATCGACGTCGCCAAGGAGCTCGGCTACATGGACGGCCTGCCCGACGTCCTCGACGAACAGGCCTACGGTTATCTGCCGCGCGACAAGGTGGTGGCGCTGCTCACCGGCAGCCAGGGAGAGGCGCGCGCCGCGCTCGCCCGCATCGCCGCCGGCGATCACCGCCAGGTGGCGTTGTCGGCGGGAGATCGGATGATCTTCTCGTCGCGCACCATTCCGGGCAACGAGAAGTCGGTCAACGCCATTCAGAACGCGCTCGCCAAGGTCGGTGTGAAGATCATCACCGATCGCGACGCGCTGGTCCACGTCTCCGGCCATCCGCGCCGTGGCGAGATGGCGCGGCTCTACGAGGCGGTGCGACCGGAAGTGGCGGTGCCGGTTCACGGCGAGGCGCTACATCTCCAGGTCCACGCGGAATTCGCCCGTACCCTGGGGATCCGCGAGATCGGCCATGCCTGGAACGGCCGCATGTTGCGGCTGGCGCCGGGGCCGGTGGCGGGGGTCGACGAAGTCCATGTCGGCCGGTTGTTCCGCGACGGCAATCTCGTCATGCTGCCGGAGAAGTCCGGCGCCGGCGCCCGCCGCAAGGCCTCGTTCGCCGGCGTCATCGCGGTGTCGCTGGTGATCGACGTCAAGGGGACGTCACTGGCCGAGCCGGCGGTGGCGTTGGTCGGCATCCCGGATGAGGACGCGCGCGGCCATCTCTTCCGCGACACGATCGAGGTCGCCGCCGCCAACACCCTCGACGGCCTACCCAAGGCACGCCGCAAGGATGTCGAGTTGGTCCGCGACGCGGTCAAGCGCGCGGTGCGCGGCGCCGTCAACGAGCGTTGGGGCAAGAAGCCGATCGTCGAGGTGATGATCACCGTAGTGTGACGGAGCGGACTAGTCGGGATTGCCGCTCCGCCACGGCGGGACTAATCCTCTGGATGAATTTCAGTCGTCGGATATCGTGAGGACCAGCACATGATCGGACGTCTCAATCACGTCGCCATCGCGGTGAAGAACCTCGAGGCCGCCACCGCCGTCTATCGCGACACGCTCGGCGCCAAGGTCTCGGCGCCGATCCCACAGCCCGACCATGGCGTCACCGTCGTCTTCGTCGAACTGCCCAACACCAAGATCGAGCTCCTGGAGCCGATGGGCGAGGGCTCGCCTGTGGCCAAGTTCATCGAGAAGAACCCGGACGGCGGCATCCATCACGTCTGCTACGAGGTCGAGGACATCATCGCGGCGCGCGACAAGCTCAAGGCCCAGGGCATGCGGGTGCTGGGCACCGGCGAGCCGCGCATCGGCGCCCACGGCAAGCCGGTGCTGTTCCTCCACCCCAAGGACTTCTGCGGCACCCTGGTCGAGATCGAGCAGGTGTGATCCGGCGACCCGATCGCCCGCTTGCCGGGCGAGGGTGAAGCCGTCCAAGATGGGGCGTCGGCGAAGAGCCGGCGCCTTCTTCTACTCCAGCCGGCCGAGGTCTCATGAAGATCGGAACGATGATCGCGATGTATTTCGTGATCTGGTGGATCTGCCTCTTCGCGGTGCTGCCGCTCAGGGTGCGCACCCAGGGGGAGGCGGGCGACGTCGTGCCGGGCACCCCGGCCTCGGCGCCGGCGCGGCCCGCCATGCTGCTCAAGGTCGGCCTCACGACGGTGTTGGCGACGATCGTCTTCGCCGGGCTCTGGACCCTGCTCAATTCGGGGATCGGCCTCGACGACATCCCCTTCTTCCCGAAGTACAGCTCACACTATTGAGACCAACGGTCGGGGATGCCGACGCATCCGACCGCGGAAGACATGCGAATTTCTCACAGGCATCAGCGGCAGGAGAAATTCGCATACGGAATACCGAAGGTCATTTTCAATGACCTTCGGTATGAGGTGGTCGGGCGAGGACGTGGAGTTGCGCGTAACCGCGCGCCGGGTGTGCCTCGACGAGCCGCCAGCCACGCGCCGCCGCGATCGTCCGCAATGCCTCGGGGAGGGCGAGACGCGGGGTGACGTGGAAGGCGGCGAGCCATTTCCACAAGAGGACACGGAAGGCCGTCGGCAGTCGCTCGCCGGCGCCGAAGTCGACGATGTGGAGGCTGCCGCCGGGGGCGACGAGGTCGCAGGCGCGGGCGAGCGCCGCCTGCCACTCGGGGACCATCGACAGGGTGTAGGAGAAATAGACCCGATCGAAGGTTTCGACGCCGAAGTCCGGACGCGGATCGAAATCGGTGGCGTCGCCTCGGGCCAGCCGGATGCGCTCGCCGAACCCGGCGCGCGCCACCGACGCCCGGGCCGACTTCAACATCTCCTCGGAAATGTCGAAGCCCGCGATCCGTGCGGCGGGGTAGCGGCGCGCCACGGCGATCAGGTTGCGCGCGGTGCCGCAGCCCATCTCGAGAACCGTGCCGCCCGGCGGCGGCGCCAGCCCTTCGATCATGGCGTCGCGGCCGAGCAGGTAGTGCTTGCGGGTGGCGTCGTAGACGTGCCGCGTCAGGCGGTACATCCGGTCCATCGCCGAGGCGTGATCGCCGGCGGAGGTGGCGTGATCGGTCATCGCGGCCTCCTGCCGTCGGCTCATACCGACGGTCGGGGATGCTGACGCATCCGACCGTTGAAGACATGCGAATTTCTCATATGCATCAGCGGCATGAGAAATTCGCATACGGAATGCCGAAGGGCATTTTCAATGCCCTTCGGTCTCAATTGGCGACGTAGAGGTGGAAGGCGCCGTAGATCGACGAGCGATCGCGGGCGTTGTGGATCACGGAAGCGTCGCGCTGATAGGACCAGCGGGCGAGGATCTCGGCCGGGAGGGCGGCCTCGAGCGGGCTGTCGTCGCCGGCGGTGCGGAAGATGACGCGGGCGCCGGGGCGCGCGGTGCGGGTGATCTCGGCCCAGAGTTCGCTCATCTGCTCGGCCGTCATCCAGTCCTGGGCGTCGAGCAGCACGTAGCCGTCGAGGTCGGCCTCGGGGCGCGTCGCGAGGTGATCGGTCATCGAGGCGTGCTCGACGCTGACCCGGGCGGCGTTGGCCTTCACCGTCTCGTGGTTGGCCTTGGTGAGGTAGGCCGGCACGGCGACCCGGTTCTCGCGATCGTAGCCGCGGCCGAAGGCCTGCCAGGCGAAATAGTTGTCGGCGAGGGGGAAGTCGCAGGCGAGCTTCTCCAGCCGGCCGCGCAGCAGGCCGGCCATGTCGCCGCCCGCCGCCTCGCTCAGATAGGCATATTGCGCCGGCGGGATGCCGAGGCCGTAGAGCGACACCGGCAGACGGGTGAGCCAGCGCACCAGCCGGGTCTCGAACACTGGGGCGAGCGTCTCCTCGAACAGGCGGCGCTGGTCCTCGAGGCTCGACGCCTCGAGCATCCTGCGCGGGTTCTTGCCGTAGAGCCGGGCGAGGAGGTGGACCGCGCCGATGAAGCGGCCGAGCAGACCGAAGCGATAGACGTTGCGGGCGAAGACGTTGATCTGGCGTCCGCCGAAGGGGCGCTTGGCCTCCCAATAGCGACGGCTCACGGCGTCGAGCTCGGGGGCGACGAAGCGGTCGTAGAGGGCGACGTTGGTCTTCTCGTCGGCATGGCCGAAGAAGCGGAAGAACTGCTCGTGGCCGGGCAGCGCGCCGATCGCGGCGAGCTTCAGGCGCAACAGCGCGACGTGCGCCGGATTGAGATCGACGGCGGTGATCGCCTCGGGGCCGGCGGTCAGATAGGTCATGACGTTGCAGCCGCCGGAGGCGATGGTGACGATGCGCTTGCCGGGTCCGAGCTCCAGCGCCGCCATGTCGACCTCCGGATCCTCCCAGATCTGGGGATAGACCAGGCCGGAGAAGGCGAGGGTGAAGAGGCGCTCCAACAGGCCGCGACCGGAGGCGAACGGGTTGGCGTGGACGGCATCGGCGAGCAGTTCGTTGGCCAAGTGGATCTCCCTCGGACGTCGGCCTGAGCGCGAGTCGGCATCGGCACGGTGGGCGTGCTTTGACCACCGTTCCACTACGGTTTTGCGACAGGGGTGTGATCACGTCGCGTGATCGAGGAAATCAGGGAATTTCATCGATGCGGCGGCGTCCGGTCGCTCGCCGCCGAGGGGACCTTCTGCGATACTCGCCGACCCTTTCGCCCGACAGGACCGACCATGGCTCGCCCGACCCCGATCCGCACCGTTCGCACCACCTGTCCGCACGACTGCCCGTCGACCTGCAGCCTCGAGGTCGAGGTGATCGACGATCGCACCATCGGGCGGGTGCGCGGTTCGACCGAGAACAGCTACACGGCGGGCGTCATCTGCGCCAAGGTTGCGCGCTACGCCGAGCGGGCGCATTCGCCCGACCGGCTCCTGCGGCCGCTCGAGCGCAGCGGGCCGAAGGGCTCGGGGCGGTTCCGCGAGATCTCCTGGGAGGCGGCGCTCGATCGGATCGCCGCCGAATTCCGCGCCGCCGAGGCTCGCCACGGGGCGGAGACCGTGTGGCCCTATTATTATGCCGGCACCATGGGGCAGGTGCAGCGCGACGGCATCAACCGGCTGCGCCACGCCAAGGGCTATTCCGAGGAATTCGACACGATCTGCACCAATCTCGCCTGGACCGGCTGGATCGCCGGGACCGGGCGGCTCGCCGGCGTCGATCCGCGCGAGATGGCGAAATCGGATCTGGTGGTGATCTGGGGCACCAACGCGGTGGCGACCCAGGTCAACGTCATGACCCACGCGACGCGGGCGCGCAAGGAACGCGGCGCCAAGATCGCCGTCGTCGACGTCTACCGCACGCCGACCATGGAACAGGCCGACATCGGGCTGATTCTGCGGCCCGGCACCGACGCGGCGCTCGCCTGCGCCGTGATGCACGTGCTCTTTCGCGATGGGCTCGCCGATCGCGACTATCTGGCGAGATACACCGACGTCCCGGACGAGCTCGAGGCCCATCTCGTCCCGCGCACGCCGGAATGGGCGGCGGCGATCACCGGGCTCTCGGTCGATGAGATCGAGGGCTTCGCCCGGGCGATCGGCACCACGCCGAGGACCTTCTTCCGGCTGGGCTACGGTTTCTCGCGCCAGCGCAACGGCACCGTCGCCATGCACGCGGCGAGTTCGATCGCGGCGGTCGCCGGTTCCTGGCGCCACGAGGGGGGAGGGGCCTTCCACAACAACGGGGCGATCTTCAAGCTCGACAAGACCCTGGTCGAGGGGCTCGACATGCGTGATCGCTCCGTGCGCCGGCTCGATCAGAGCCGCATCGGCGCGATCCTGACCGGCGACGCGGAAGCCCTGAAGGGCGGGGCGCCGGTCACCGCCATGCTGATCCAGAACACCAACCCGATGTCGGTCGCCCCGGATCAGGAGAAGGTGCGCGCCGGGTTTTCCCGCGAGGATCTGTTCGTCGCCGTCCACGAGCAGTTCATGACCGAAACCGCCCTGATGGCCGACATCGTCCTGCCCGCCACCACCTTCCTCGAGCACGACGACCTCTATCGCGGCGGCGGCAACCAGTATCTGCTGCTCGGGCCGAAAGTGATCGAGCCGCCGGGCGAGGCGCGCGAGAACCACCGGGTGATCGGCGATCTGGCGGCGCGGCTCGGGGCGGAACACCCCGGCTTTTCGATGAGCGCCCGCGAGCACGTCGACCACATGCTGCGCTCCGCCGGTCACGGTGGTTTCGACGACCATGTCGATCACCCGGCGATCGACTGCCAACCAGGTCATGAGACGGCTCACTATCTCGACGGTTTCGGCCATCCCGACGGGCGTTTCCGCTTCGCCCCGGACTGGACCAAGGTCGCCGCCGAGAACGACGGGCCGATGGGGCCGTGGGCCGAGATGCCGCGTCTGCCCGATCAATGGGCGGTGACGGAGGCCCCCGACGAGGCCCATCCGTTCAAGCTGGTGACGCCGCCGGCGCGCAATTTCCTCAATTCCTCCTTCACCGAGACCGTCACGTCGCGGGCGCGCGAAGGGGTCCCACGGGTGAAGATCCACCCGGAGGACCTCGCTCGCCTCGGCATCGCCGACGGCGACGAGGTGCGGCTCACCAATCATCGCGGCACGGTGTTGACGTTCGCCGAAAGCTTCGACGGCTTACAAACTGGGGTCATCGTCGCCGAGGGCATCTTCCCCAACCGCGCCCACCGCGACGGGCGCGGCATCAACACGCTGACCGGAGCGGATGCCTGCGCGCCCTACGGCGGGGCGGCCTTCCACGACGTCCGGGTGCGGATCGAGCTCGCGAAAAACTCCGACCGTGGCCCGCCGGCCACTTGAGCGTGGCGCGTGGGGCGAGTAGGCAACGCGAGTGGACCTCAATCCGCCGCGCGGCCATCCCCGGCCGGCCTCGTTCGCCACGGAGTTTCGACATGTCATCCGCCTTCTTCCGCCGTCATGCCCTGTCGATCCTGGCCGGTGTCGGCATCGCCGTGGCCGTCGTCGGAGCCGCTTCGGCGCAGGCGATCCCCGACAAGGAGATCAACCGCGATCTCCTTCGCCGCGCCCTGCTCGACACCTGCGTCTACGCCGAAGCCGCCAAGGAGGAAGGCGCCAAGAAGGAGAAGGTGGTCGACGCCTGCCAGTGCGCCTCCACCAAGGCGATGAAGGACGTCAAGGAGGAGGAGATCGCGGCGGTCGCGATCGCCAAGGTCCTCCCCGACGCCTGGTACAAGGCGAC
Source organism: Prosthecomicrobium sp. (assembly GCA_048497495.1). GTDB lineage: Bacteria > Pseudomonadota > Alphaproteobacteria > Rhizobiales > Ancalomicrobiaceae > JAFHCF01. The sequence continues at coordinate 3,084 of JAFHCF010000139.1, read as the reverse complement.
CACCGAGGCCTACCAGGGCTGCATGCGCTGATCGTCGCTCGAGGACGGACCTTGCGCCGACATGGTTCGGCCGAAGGGTCGATTTCGGTCGTCGGCGAAATCGAGATGGGACGGCGCCGACGACAGCGGGAGTGCAGCACATGGGCGATACCCTTTCCTCCGATGGGCTCGAGCCGCGCCGCAAGAAGGCGCTGTTCCGCGCCTGGCATCGCGGCACCAAGGAAATGGACTTCGTCATGGGCCGTTTCGCCGACGCCCACATCGAAGCGATGAGCGAGGCCGATCTCGCCGACTTCGAGGAACTGCTCGACGTCTCCGACCGCGAACTCTTCGCCTGGATCGTCGGCTCCGAGGAGGTCGATCCGATCCACGACCGCCCGGTGTGGCGCTCGATGCACGCCTTCACCCACGCCTGAGGCGGTAGCGGGCGCGCGACTGTGCCTCGGGACGTGCGGACAGGTCGGCGGCCGTCCATGAGGCGTCTGGGGGGTCTCTACGCGACGACGAACACCTCATGGTGATGAGCGCTCGTGTCCCCAGCGCTCGAACCATCGCGCAGCGACGCCGAAACATCGTCGCGTGCGGAGTGGAGCGAACCGCGCCCTCCGGCTCCCCTCCGGTCCCCCTGGCGCGACCCCACCGGGATGTTCTAAACCTCTCCGCCTCGCCGCATCGGAGTTGCCCCGCATGTCCCGCTTTCAGCCGTCCTCGCGTTCCCGGGTCGCTCCCTTCATCGCCATGGAGGTCTTGGCGGCGGCGGTCGAGCGCGAGCGGGCCGGGCATCGGGTGATCCACATGGAGGTCGGCCAACCCGGCGCGCCGGCGCCGAGGCCGGTGCTCGAGGCGGCGCGGCGCGCCCTCGAGGGGCGTCTCGGCTATACCGAGGCGCTCGGCATCCGGCCCTTGCGCGAGGCGATCTCGGCGCATTACGCCCGGACCTACGGCGTCGAGGTGGCGCCCGACCGCATCGCGGTGGCCGCCGGCTCGTCGGGGGCCTTCACGCTCGCCTTCCTCGCCGCCTTCGACGTCGGCGCCCGCATCGCCATGCCGACGCCGGGCTATCCCGCCTATCGCAACCTGCTCGGCGCTCTCGGGCTCGAGGCGGTGGAGATCGAATGCGGGCCGGAGACGCGCTGGGCGCTGACCCCGGAGATGATCGCTCGGGCGCATGCCGAGACGCCGCTCGACGGTGTGCTGGTGGCGAGCCCGGCCAATCCGACCGGCACGATGTACAGCCCCGAGGCGCTCGACGCGCTGGTGCGCGCCTGCGACGATCTCGGCCTGTGGTTCATCTCCGACGAGATCTATCACGGCCTCGTCTACAACGGCGTCCAGGCGACGGCGTTGTCGTCGAGCCGGCGCGCCATCGTCGTCAATTCCTTCTCCAAATACTATTGCATGACCGGCTGGCGCATCGGCTGGATGGTGATGCCGGAGCAATTGGCCAAACCGATCGACCGGCTGGCGCAGAACCTGACGCTCTCCAACAACGAGATCTCGCAACGTGCCGCGCTCGCCGCCTTCTCGGCGGAAGCGACCGCCGAACTCGATCTCGTCCGGGCCGGTTACGCGACGAACCGCGCCTATCTCGTCGACCGCCTGCCGCGCCTCGGTTTCGAGGATCTCTATCCGGTCGACGGCGCCTTCTACGCCTATGCCTCGGTCAAGCGCTTTTCCAACGACAGCCTCGACTTCGTCCGCCGCATGTTGACCGAAGCCGGCGTCGCCGCGACCCCCGGCCCCGACTTCGACGGCGCTCGCGGTCACGGCTACGTCCGCTTCTCCTTCGCCGGCACCCACGCCGACATCGAGGAAGCGGTGGCGCGGATGGGCGATTGGTTGAAATGACGCCTCCGGGATCGGCGCGTGTCGATCCCGCTCGTTCGGCGGTTCCCGCGATCGGTCGCGCGGGTGATCAGTCGCCCTGATTGGCGCGGGTGGTCGGCGGAACCTGGAGCCTGATGAGGTTGACCGACCGCGCGCTGGTGATGGTGGTGTCGGTCGCGTTCTTGGTGATGATGGTCGCCTGAACGGCGATGCCCTTGCAGCTCGAATAGATGTATCCAAAGCCACTGGCCGCCGTCATCTCCGGAGAGCAGGTATCGTTGCAGCTCTCCGGCGATCCGGGATTCCGTGTGCAGAAGGTGATCTGCTCGCCGAGCCCGACGGAACTGTGAGTCACGGTGCACTTGGGCGCCCAGGGATCCCGTCCGAGGTAGAACTCGACGCCCACATTACATCTGGTGCCGCTGATGTTGTTGATCTGTACGACGGTCGCACAGTTGTTCGAAGTACCGGTTACCGAGCACATGTCGGACAACCGGTAGAGATTGACCATCCCGGTGATCTTGGCCGGCGCGGCCGAGCTCTGGACGGCGGGCACGCCATCGATCGGAGGCTGAGCAAGGGCCGGCGCGATCAGCGCCAGACTGAACCCGATCGAGATGAGAACATGCGACTTCGCGGCCATGTTCGGCCCTCCATGCCAATGGAAGAAGACGAAAGCTTGCGGAAAATGCTGTCGATCGTTCGGAAGATCGGGACCTGACGCAGTGCGAACCAAGTCCATTCCGTTTCGGAAACTTCGCGGACACAAAATCATGTCATTGATCACGACTTCTCGCAAGTCGTTGTCAAGAGCATGACGGTTGCGCGCCGAGGTCGTGGACCGCGCCCCGATGTTGCCGCGCATTCGACGCCGCGGGTGGTATCGACCCGGCCCTCGGACAAGCCGCACCGGCCCACCCTCGAGGCGTCGCACCTCGCCATTTCGCGTCGTCGCCGCAAGACGATCTCGGGGGCGCGGCGACCCGCCGCCCCGACTTCGACGGCGCTCGTGGCCACGGCTACGTCCGCGTCTCCTTCGCCGGCACACGGGCCGACATCGAGGAAGCGGTGGCGCGGATGGGCGATTGGCTGAAGTGAGGGGGGCGGCGGATGAAGCGATCCGCCGACGCGTAGGGCGCAATAGGCGAAGCCGTATTGCGCCGGGTGCGTCCTTGGTGTCCCTCGGCCGCGTCCGTCGCGCCTCGGGGCCCGCGGCGCTATACGGCTTCGCTTATTGCGCCCCACGCGTCGGCGGAT
>JAFHCF010000138.1:0-16787 GCA_048497495.1 Prosthecomicrobium sp. | reverse complement strand
GCCGAGCCCGCTCTCGAACGCGTGTGTCGTCAGACGGTTGCTGCGGTTGACGACGCCTTGAACCGGACAGCCGTGGGTCGGAGCCCGGCAATGACGAGGAGGGGGAGGGTTTGGAGCAAGACTTCGGGCGCTACAGCACCGACCGATTCAGACCCGCGCGTCGATTTCCATACTGAGCACTCGGGCCTCGAGCGCGTCTCAGGGCATCGCGCAAGACGGCGAACGCGCGCTCGTCTGCCCTCGAGCGATCGCGCTTCCGCGACCGAGCCCTGCGTCGGCGCCTCTGGTCGAGGTCGGCCGCCATGTTAATCTTGTGCGCCCTCGCCGAAATCCGCCGCCCGGAGACCTCGCCATGCTCGATCACATCGGCTTTCCCGTCCGCGATCTCGCCCGCTCGAAGGCCTTCTACACCGCGGTGCTGGCGCCGCTCGGCTACGCGCCGGTGATGGAGCTCGGGCCGGAGGTGACCGGGTCGACCGGCTTCGTCGGCTTCGGCCGGCCGGGCAAGCCGCAGTTCTGGATCACCACCGGCACACCGCTCGCCGGGGTCCTCCACGTCGCCTTCATGGCCGAGACCCGCGAGGCGGTCGCCGCCTTCCACGCGGCGGCTCTGGCGCTCGGGGCGGGCGACAACGGCGGACCGGGGCTCAGGCCGCACTATCATCCGAACTACTACGGCGCCTTCGTCTTCGACCCCGACGGCCACAACGTCGAGGCGGTCTGCCACCGGCCGGCGTGAAACGCTCGCCGCCCCTCTCGCGCGGGGCCCCGGCTTCTCGAGGGGGAGGCCGTGGGCTCGTGTCTTCCTCGTCCCCCGCCCGAAACGCATGACCGCCGCACCCGAGATCCCCACCGACGCACGGTCCGCCGCCCGCTGGTTCGCCGCCGGCATGCGCGACTTCGTTTCGATCCCCGCCTTCATTCTGATGGCGGCCTTCACCGGCTTCGGCGGTCTGGCGCACGCCAGCGGCGTGACCATGGCGCAGGCCGTGGCGATGTCGGGGCTGATCTGGGCGCTGCCGTCGATGGTGGTGCTGGTCGGCGCGGTCAAGGCGGGGACGCCGATCCTGGCGACGGCGGTGGCGGTGTCCTTGTCGGCGGTGCGGCTGATGCCGATGACGATGTCGCTGATCCCGGTGGTGCGCGACGAGCGGACGCCGAGGTGGATGCTCTACTGGATCGCCCACTTCGTCGCGGTGACCGCCTGGGTCTTCGGCATGACCCGTCTGCCGGATCTGCCGCGCGCCGGGCGCGCGCCCTATTTCCTCGGCTTCGCCATGACGTTGACGACGGTCAACATGGCGGTGACGGCGGCGGCTTACGCGGCGAGCGCGACGCTGCCGCCGGTGGCGGCGAGCGCGTTGGTGCTCTTGACGCCGCTCTATTTCATCGTGTCGCTGTGGCGGGCGGCGGAGCGGGCGCCGTCGGATCGGGTGGCGCTCGTCGTCGGCATCGCGGTGACGCCGGCAACCCATGCGATCTCGCCGGAATTCGCCCTGCTCCTGACCGGCCTCGTCGGCGGCACCATCGCCTTCGTGCTGGTGCGGGCGATGGAGCGACGGCGACGGCGCGCCGCCGGGCCGGGCCGGGCCGGCGACGACCTCACGGCCGGGCTGTCGGGAGACACCGCCGATCGCGGGGAGGGCGGGCCATGACCGGGCTCTCCTTCGACGCGATCGACAGCTGGTGGTGGCCCTGGGTGTTCATCCTGACCGCCGGGTGGCTCGCCAACGACATGTGGCGGTTCCTCGGCGTCGCCTTCTCCGGCCGCCTCACCGAAGCGAGCCCGGTCTTCGCCTATGTGCGTGCCGTCGCCACGGCGCTGGTCGCCGGGGTCATCGCGCAACTGATCCTGTTTCCGACCGGCGATCTGGCGGCGACCAGCCTGACCCTCCGCCTCGGCGCGGTGGCGATCGGCTTCGCCGCCTTCGAGCTCACTCGCCACAACATCTTCGTCGGCGTCGTCGCCGGCGAGGCCGCCTTCGTCGCCGGATGGTGGGCGGGGATATAGGAACGGCGATCCAAATTAAGTGGATCGCCGTTTATCTTCAATGACCTAAATCGACTTCCTCGCGCTGGTCGAGGCTCTCAGCGCTGGAGCCTGGGCACCAGTGAGAGAAGCACCAGGACGATGACGGCGCCGACGGCGGAGCGCAGGATCTCGCCGATGATGCCGTAGCCGAAGCCGAGGCCGAGGCGCGGCAGGACCCATCCGGCGACGGCGGCGCCGACGATGCCGAGGATGGCGTTGACGACGAAGCCGAAGCCGCCGCCGCGCACCAACAGGCCCGCGAGCCAGCCGGCGATCGCGCCGACGATGATCCACACGATCAGACCCATCATATCGATTTCCTCCTCTTGGCGAGCCGGCTCAGTCGAGCGCGGCGCGGATCTTCTCGGCGTGCGCCGCCAGGATCTTGTTGTCGGCGAAGGGGCGCGGCAGGCGACGCACGGTGTCGGCGGACTGGCGCGGCATGACGTGGAAATGGAGGTGGAATACCTCCTGACCGCCGGCGGTCTCGTTGAACTGCTGGATGGTGACGCCGTCGGCGAGGAACGCCTTCTTGGCGGCGAGCGCCATTTTCCGCACCGTGGCGATGACGGCGGCGAGGTCGGCGGGCTGGACGTCGAGAATGTTGCGCGCCTTCGCCTTCGGGATCACCAGCACGTGGCCGTCGACGGCCGGCATGACGTCCATGAAGGCGAGCGTCGCCTGATCCTCGAAGACCACATGGGCGGGGATCTCGCCGCGCAGGATCTTGGCGAAGACGTTGGTGTCGTCGTAGGCGCTGGTCATCGAGGTCCTCTGGGTCGAACGCTGACGGTGTCTCGGACTTTCCGCCGTGCATGACGGGCGGTCAAGCCGGCCTGTTCGCGGGCAGGCTTGCGTCACCGTCCGGGCCGGTCGCCGTAGGGCGAGGCGGCCATGAGTTCGGCGTCGGCCTCCTCGATCGCCTCGCGCTCCTGGACGAGATAGTGGTCGACGGCTCGGCGCAGGCCGGGATCGCGGATCAGATGGGCCGAGCGGGTCTCGACCGGCAGATAGCCGCGCGCCAGCTTGTGTTCGCCCTGGGCGCCGGCCTCGACCCGCGACAGGCCGTGGGCGATCGCCCAGTCGATCGCCTGATGGTAGCAGACCTCGAAATGGAGGAAGGGGCGGTCGGCGACGGTGCCCCACCAGCGGCCGTAGAGGGCGTCGGCGCCGATGAAGTTGAGGGCGCCGCCGATGCGCCGGCCGCCTTGCCGCGCCATCACCAGGAGGACGCGGTCGGCCATCGTCGCGCCGATTCGGGCGAAGAAGTCGCGGCCGAGATAGGGGCGGCCCCATTTGCGGGCGCCGGTGTCCATGTAGAAGTCGAAGAAGGCGTCCCAATCGGCCTCGCCGATCGCCGCGCCGGTCAGGGCCTCGATCTCGACGCCGCCTTCCGTCGCGGTGCGCCGTTCCTTCAGCATCTGCTTGCGCTTGCGACCCAAGAAGGTCGACAGGAAGTCGTCGTAGTCGCGATAGCCGCGGTTCGGCCAGTGGAACTGGCGATCGACACGGCGTGACCATCCTGCCTCCTCGAAGACCGCCATGTCGCTCTCGTCGAGGAAGGTGGCGTGGGCGGAGGAGAAGCCGGCCTGTTCGGTCAGCGCGGCGAGGCCGGCGACCAGGGTCCGGCGCGCGAGGGCGGCTTCCGCGCGGCCGGCCGGGGCGGTCAGGAGGCGCGGGCCGGTGACCGGATTGAACGGCACCGAGACCTGGAGCTTGGGATAGTAACGCCCGCCGGCGCGCTCATAGGCCTGGGCCCAGCCGTGGTCGAAGACGTATTCGCCCTGGCTGTGGGTCTTGGCATAGGCCGGGACGATCGCCACGGGCCGACCATCGGCGCCGTCGACCACCAGATGGCGGGGATGCCATCCCTTCTCGGGCGCCGCCGAGCCGGAGGCCTCGAGGGCGGTGAAGAAGTCGTGGCAGACGAGCGGATCGGCGAGGCCCGCGTCACCGGCGGCGCAGCGGTCCCAATCGGCGCGGTCGATCTCATCGACGCCACCGATCACCCGGATCGCCACGTCCTCGCCGTCCCGCCGTCGATCGTCCATGCCGGCCTCGCGTTTCGCCTCGTCGGGTCAGAAGATAGGGGCCGTGGCGCCCGCCGCCAGTCCTCCCCCGACAGGTCGCCCCATGGCACGATTCGGGCCCCGAGAAAGGCTCGACCGGCCGCTCGGGTCGGAGCGCCGGTCGAAGGTTAGGTCAGGGGGGAGGGGTCGGCTCAGCGGCAGAGGCGGCGGATGTGGCGGTCGCCGTAGCGGTCGTACCAGACCTCGCGCCAGCAGCGGCGGGGGACCACCACTTCCTCCTCGTAGACGCGCACCGGGCGGCGGCGCACGACATAGGCCGGCGGCGGCTCGGGCTGGGCCAGCGCTCCGCCGAGGATCAGCCCACCGGCGAGGCCGGCGATGCCGGCGGCGACGGCGGCGCCCGGGTCCCCGGCGGCGGCCGGGGTGGTGGTCGCGACGGAAGAGATGGCGATGGTGGCGACCGTGGCGGCCGCGAGCAGCAATTTCCGACCCAGCATGGCTCACTTCCTCTCGATCCGGGGACGGGCCCCGGAGATGAATGATGGGGGCAGACTAGCGGGCAAGTCGTCAACGAACCCTGAGTACGCAGTTCATCTCCCATTCAGGACGAAATGAAGGCGGGTCGGCAAGCTCAATTCGCGCCGTCGGGATCGAAACCCTCGAAGACGATCTGATCGGCGTGGGCGAGGACCCTGCGGCGAGCCTCCTCGCCGCGCACCGTCCAGGAGATCACCGGCAGGCCGAAGACGCGCCGGGCGAGCCATGGTCCCGGCGCCGGCAGGTCGTCACAACAGTAGGAGACGAACTTCGGACGGGTGCGTGGGCCGTGGAGGAGATGGCGCAGGGCGAAGCGCTCGATGCGGGTGAAGCGGCCGTAATACGCGAGATCGGAGGCGTCGTCGGCGACGATGCCGTGGGCGACCCTGGGCATGATCCGGTTGGCGGCGGCGACCACCTCCGGGTCGAAGGACTTGGTCACCACCGGCCCGCCATAGCCGGCGAGACGGGCGGCGACCCGCTCGACCAGACGATCGTCGGGGCGGCGCGGAAACAGGCTCTTGAGCTCGAGGCAGAGGCCGACGCGGCCGTCGACGAGCCGCAGCAGGTCGTCGAGGGTGGGGATGCGGTCGTCGGTGCCGATCAGCGTGACGGCGCGCAATTCGGCGATGGTGCGCCGATCGACCCGGCCGGTCGCCGTCGTCAGCCGGTCGAGCGTGTCGTCGTGGAAGACGACGATCTCCTCGTCCGACGAGAGCAGCAGGTCGACCTCGATGTTGAAGCCGTGCGCCACCGCCCGCGCCGCCGCGCCGAGGGTGTTCTCGATCACCCCGGCCTTCGCGTCGTGGTAGCCACGGTGGGCGATCGGTCGGGCGGTGAGCCAGGAGAGATCCATGTCGCGTCCTCGGGCGGGGTCGCGCCATCGGCCGGAGATGGGTGAAGCATCCGACCGATGACGACATGCGAATTTCTCATCCGCATCGCGGGCATGAGAAATTCGCACGAGAAATGGCGAGGTTTTTCAAATGCCCTCGGGTCAGGCGATCTCGAAGATGCCTTCGACCTCGACGGCGACGCCGAAGGGCAGGCCACCGGCGCCGACCGCGGCGCGGGCATGGCGGCCGCGATCACCGAAGACCTCGACCATCAGGTCGGAGGCGCCGTTGATCACCTTGGGGTGGTCGCCGAATTCCGGGGTGGCGTTGACGAAGCCGGTGAGCTTGACGACGCGGACGACGCCGTCGAGGTCGCCGATCGCGGCCCTCACCTGGGCGATCAGGTTGATGCCGCACAGCCGGGCGGCGGCGCGGCCGGCCTCGACGTCGACACCGGCGCCGAGGCGGCCGACGTACTCGATGCCGGCGGGGCCCATGGGCAGTTGGCCGGAGACGAAGAGCAGGTTGCCGGAGCGGACCGCCGGCACGTAGTTGGCCGCCGGCGCCGCCGGGGAGGGAAGGTCGATGCCGAGTTCCTTCAGGCGGGCTTCCGTGCTGCTCATCGGGGGATCCTCTCGTGGTGGGACGCCGCCGGGGTGCGGCGCGGATGAACTGCCTTCATGTCCGAAAACGCGGCGAACGGCAATCGACGCCACGCGCGGGGCAGGGGTTGCCGCGGGGCGGGTCTGGGCGCGATCGGCGCGCCGATTGAATTCGCCGGTGAACCGGTCCAAGAGAGGGGCCCCGTCCGCTCCGCCTCGGTTTCGCCCGATGCGGCGGCGATGGTGCGGTCTCGACGGGCGGTTGGCGCTCGCCGTTTCAACCCTCCCGGCCGCTTCCGGGCGAATCGAGGTCGGTTCATGTCGGCTCCCGTCCCCGCGTCCGGGTTTCGCGCCCCCCTGGCCCTCCTCGTGCTCGCGGCGGGGCTCGGATCGGCCGATGCCGCGCCGGCCACCGTGCGTGGGCTCGCCGCCCATCGCGCCGTCTACGAGATGACGCTGGAGCGGCGCAGCGACCGCGCCGACGTCGCCGATGCGGCCGGACGGCTGGTCTACGAGTTCGCCGGGACGAAGTGCGAGGGCTTCTCCAGCCGCTTCCGGCTGGTGCTGCGGATGGCCAACAGCGACGGCACCGGCCGGATCACCGACATGCGCACCACCTCCTTCGAGGACGGCGAGGGCAAGTCCTACGACTTCGTCAATCAGAACCTCATCGACAACCGCAAGGTCGAGGACACCAAGGGCGTCGCCCGCCACGACGGCGGCTCGACGCGGGTGACGGTCGCCCAGCCGAAGGCCGGGGCGGTCGATCTGCCGGGGTCGGCGCTGTTTCCCACCGAGCACATGGCGGCGGTGCTGGAAGCGGCGAAGGCCGGCAGGTCGGTGAGCGAGATCGATCTCTTCGACGGTTCGGACGGCGGCAGCCGCGTCTTCCGCACCACCGTGGTGATCGGTCCCGAGCAGACCGGGCCCGACGACACGGGCGCCGAACCGGCGGCGGCGGGATCGCCCCTGACGGTGGCCAAGCGGCGCTGGTCGGTCGACATCTCCTATTTCGACCCGAACAAGACCGGGACCGACGCGACGCCGGAGTATCAGCTCGGCTTCCTTCTCTACGAGAACGGCGTGTCGCGCCGCCTGCGCCTCGACTACGGCGACTTCACGCTCGCCGGCACCCTGTCGCGGCTCGAGGCCCTGCCGACGGCGTCCTGCCCGTGAGCGGGCTCAGCCGTCGCCGCCGTCACGCGGCGGCTTCACCGGCTTCGGCCTGGGCTTGAACACCAATCCCGGCTCGACGACGTCGGCGCCGAAGCGGTGGCGCAGCCGATCGATCGCGGCTTCCGCCTTGGCGCGGCGGCCGGCGCCCTCGTCGACGAGGTCGGGCGGGTCGCAGAAGTCGATCGGCACCAGATCGGAAACGCCGACGCCGATCAGGCGGAAGCGGCGGCCGTCGCATTCGCGGGTCAGGAGATCGTGGGCGGTGCGCCAGATGCGATCGCCCAGCGCCGTCGGGTCGGCGAGGCGGCGGGCGCGGGTCAAGCCCTTGAAATCCGGGGTCTTCAACTTGAGCTGCACCGTCCAGCCGCCGAGTCGCTCGGCCTTCAGGCGGTCGGAGACCTTGGTGGAGAGGCGGAACAGGATCTTCTCCAGCTCCCGCAGGTCCGAGAGGTCGGTGTCGAGGGTGCGTTCGTTGGAGATCGACTTGGTCTCCTGATCGGGCTCGACCACTCGGGCGTCCTCGCCGATCGCCAATTGTTTCAACCGCCGGCCGAGGATGCCGAAACGGCGGATGAGGCGCGCCTCGTCGGCCCGGCGCAGGTCGGCGATGGTGCGCAGGCCCTCCGATTCGAGCGCCGTCGCCGTCGCCTTGCCGACCCCCCAGATGGTGGAGACCGGGCGGGGGGCGAGGAAATCCAGCGTCTCGGCGCGGCCGATCACCGAGAAGCCGCGCGGTTTGTCGAGATCGGAGGCGATCTTGGCGAGGAACTTGTTGTGGGAGAGGCCGACGGAGACGGTGATGCCGACCTCGCGCTCGATGCGGGCGGCGAAGCGGGCCAGCGTCAGAGCCGGCGACCCGTGATGGAGCAGTTCGGTGCCGGCGAGATCGAGGAAGGCCTCGTCGATCGACAGCGGCTCGACCAGCGGCGTCAGCTCGAACATCAGGGTTCTGATCTCGCGGCCGACGCGGGTGTATTTCTCCATGTTCGGACGCAGCACCACCGCGTCGGGGCAGCGCTCCAGCGCCTGCCACATCGGCATCGCCGAGCGGACGCCGGAGATGCGGGCGACGTAGCAGGCGGTGGAAACGACGCCGCGCTTTCCCCCGCCGATGATCAGCGGCCTGTCGCGCAGGCTCGGGTCGTCGCGCTTCTCGACCGTGGCGTAGAAGGCGTCGCAGTCGATGTGGGCGATGGCGAGGCGGCCGAGTTCGGGGTGCGCCAGGAGCCTCGGACCGCCGCATTTCGGGCAACGCGTCGCGGCCGGCTTCACCGGCGTGAAGCAGTCGCGGCAGAAGGCCGTGGGGGCCGGCACGGGCGGCGGGGCGGGCGGGTCGCTCATCGTCGGTGATGATAGCGCCGAGCGCTGCGGCGGCGAAGCGCGAAGGCGGGTCGATCGGGCTTGTCGGGCGGGCGCGGGGAGGCGAGGATGGCGCGGCCGGGTGTCGCCGGTCGCGGGGAAGAATCGTGATGAGCAAGTCGTTGGCCGTCCTCGCCGTCACCTTCGCCGTCTTCGGCCTCGCCGCCGGCGACGCGGAGGCGCGGGTCCGCTGCACTCGCGACTATGCCCCGGTCTGCGCCCGAGGGGCGGAGGGCGCCCGCACCTTCAACAATCGCAACTGCGCCCGCGCCGAGCACGCCCGGATCCTGCATGCCGGCCGCTGCCGTCGCGACATCGAGCCCTATGTCCCGAGCGCCGGCGGGGCGGAGTTCTGCCTGATGGTCGACAATCCGGTCTGCGCGACGCGCGACGGCGTCCATCTGACCTTCCCCAACATCTGCATCGCCACCACGGCCGGGGCGGAAGTGGTGCATTGGGGGCGGTGCGACGCGCTGTGGCCTCTGTTCGGCATCGGGGTGATCGAGCTGCGTGAGGAAGATTCCTCAGGCCGTTGACGATACGGGGGATTCTCCGCTGCTCAGGTTCGCCGCGGCGGCCTCGATCCGGCTCGCCACCTCGCTCCAGTCGCGGGTCTTCAGCCATGTTCCGGCCACGTCGGGGGCGAGGCGGAAGTAGCGTTCGTCGTCGACGAAGTGGACGAGGTGGGCGCCGAACGCTGCATCGCGCACCGAGGCGAGGTTCTGCGGCCCGTCGTCGACGAAGAAGATCGGATGGGCGACACGGGCGCGGACATGGGCGAGCGCCGGGCCCTTGAGGCCGTCGTTGACCACCAGCGGGTAGGCCATGCCGAGATCGGCGAGGCGGGCGGCGCGGGTCGCCCCGTGCTCGGGCGGCACGTTGGTCAGCATCACCACGTCGAGCCGGGCCGACAGCCGGGCGAGCGCTTCGGCGGCACCGTCGACCGGCTGCTGGTCGTGAGCGTGGGCGGCGAAGAACCCGGCGATCAGCGCCGCGACCTCGCCACCCGGCACCGCGCGGCACGAACCGAGGCGGGTCACGCTGCCGGTGATGCGGAAGGCGCTGGTGTCGAGACGGTAGCCCTGCGCTCCCATGAAGGCCTCGAGATGGGAGACGAAGCGCAGCAGCACCTCGTCGACGTCGACGACGAGGAGCGGGCGCGATCCGACGTCGAGGCGGTCGAGGGCGTCGCGGGTGGCGGGGGCGAGGGGCGTCGTCATACCTGGCCCGACACCGGATCGAGGACATGGCGGGCGGCGGCGATCATCATCGGGCGAATCCGGCGGCGTTCGGCGAAGACCAGGAGCAGCGCCTCGTCGGCGAGGAGGTACTCCAGCACGGCGGCGAGAAACCCCGGTTCGGACGCCGCGGCCCGCAGGGTCTCGGGGCCGAGGCCGGTACTGGTGAGGAATCGGCCGAGTATTTCGCCGTCTTCGGCGAGGAAGCCGAGGGCGTCGATGGCGAGGGTTTCGGCATTTTCCCGGGTCATGCGGTCACGACTTGAAATCATTGAGTAATTCGCCTCTTTCGCGCCCCTTTTCCTTTCGTCAAGGAATCGATGCTAGTGTTTCCGTCGAGACGAAGAGCGGCAAGCGCCGTATTCGACGGGGTCGGCCACGCCATTGTGGCCGGGGGAGCGGCAGATGGCAAAGACCGTCCTCATCGTGGAGGACAACGAGCTCAACATGAAGCTCTTCCACGATCTTCTGGAGGCGCACGGATACCGGACGCTGCAGAGCCGCAACGGCTTCGACGCGATGGAAATCGCGCGCGAGAACCGTCCCGATCTGATCCTGATGGACATCCAACTACCCGAGGTCTCCGGCCTCGAGGTGACCAAGTGGCTGAAGGAAGACGACGACCTCAAGTCGATCCCGGTGATCGCGGTGACCGCCTTCGCCATGAAGGGTGACGAGGAGCGCATCCGCCAGGGCGGCTGCGAAGCCTACATCTCCAAGCCGATCTCGGTGGTCAAGTTCCTCGAGACGGTCCGTTCCTATCTCGGTGATGCCTGAACTCTTGTGTGCGTGAGTGAGTGATGACGGGTCGCGTTCTGGTCGTCGACGACATTCCCGCCAACGTCAAACTGCTCGAGGCGCGTCTGACCGCCGAGTATTTCGACGTGGCGACGGCGCTCTCGGGCGCGGAAGCGCTCGCCGCCTGCCGGGCGGCGACGCCCGACATCGTGCTGCTCGACGTGATGATGCCGGGCATGGACGGGTTCGAGGTGTGCCGGCGGCTGAAGGCCGATCCGCGCACCATGCACGTGCCGGTGATCATGGTGACGGCGCTCGATCAGATCGCCGACCGGATCAAGGGGCTCGAGGCCGGCGCCGACGACTTCCTGACCAAGCCGGTCAACGACATCGCGCTGGTCACCCGGGTCAAGAGCCTGATCCGCCTCAAGACTTTGACCGACGAGTTGCGCATGCGCTCCAACGTCAGCCGCGAGATGGGCTTCGACGACGCCATCGATCCGCGGCTCTTCGCCGAGGACCTGCACGGTCGCATCCTGATCGTCGACGACCGGCGGTCGTCGTCCGAGCGCCTGTCCGCGGCGCTCGCCGCGCGCCATTCGGTGACGGTCGAATCCGATCCGCAGCAGGCGCTGTTCCGGGTGACGGAGGGGGATTGGGATCTCGTCGTCGTCAATCTCGACCTCGCCAATTTCGACGCGCTGCGGCTGGTGTCGCAGATGCGCTCGCTCGACCGCACCCGGATGTTGCCGATCCTGCTGGTGGTCGGCGAGGACGATCGCGTCCGGCTGCTGCGCGGCCTCGACATGGGGGTCAACGACTATCTCCAGCGGCCGATCGACCGCCAGGAACTGTGCGCCCGGGTCAAGACCCAGATCCGCCGCAAGCGCTACGCCGATTCGCTTCGCGAGAGCGTCCAGCAGACGATGGAGATGGCGATCACCGACGGCCTCACCGGCCTCTATAATCGCCGCTTCATGACCACCCATTTCGATCAGACGCTGGAGCAGGCGCATCGGCAGGGCCGATCGCTCGCGGTGCTGATCGCCGACATGGATCACTTCAAGTCGGTCAACGACACCTACGGCCACGATGCCGGCGACGCGGTCTTGAGGGAACTGGCCGAGCGGATGCGCGGCAGCGTGCGTGGCGTCGATCTGGTGTGCCGCTTCGGCGGCGAGGAGTTCGTGGTGATCATGCCCGACACCGAACTCGACACCGCCGGCATCGTCGCCGAGCGCATTCGGGCGCGTGTCGCCGCCGAGCCCTTCCTGCTGCCCGACGGCACCCGGCTGGAGCGCACCATCTCGGTCGGTATCGGCGCGCTGCAGACGGCGGCCGACACGGCCGAGACCATCCTGAAACGCGCCGACGGGGCGCTCTACGACGCCAAGCTGTCGGGGCGCAACCGGGTCGTCGCCAAGGCGGCGTGAGCGGGACGCGGGCTCGGGCGATCCTCGAGACGGGCAGGCGAACGGTCGCCCCGGCGCGGCCGGCGGCGGGCGAGATGCCGCCGCGATCACCCTGTTAAGGTTGATGATTCACGAACAACGCCGAAAGCGCGACCGGACCCCGGTTCGAAGCTGTTCGTCGCCGATGGGGCTCGCTAGGGTTTCTCGGGGCTCCGTCCCGATCGAATTCGCCGTCACTTCGGCCGCCCCGAACGACGGTGATGGAACGGAGACCGCGGTGCCCGCGCATCGGGATCGCCGCAAACACCCGATGCGTCGGGTAGCGTCGGCCGGGCGACGACCCTGAGTGGCCTCCTCATGGGATCCTCGCCCGGCCGACCACCGACGCGCCGCTCGCGGCCGTCCCGGCTCCAGCGTCGGAGATCCCTCGCGCCATGCCCCGGACGACGGAGGGAGGCGCGCGTCCGCCGATTTCGTCGCGGCGCCTATTGAACCAGAATATGAATAACTACTAATGTTGAGATCCCGCGCCGCGCCGCCGCGACAGGCCGACGGCGGGGTTCGGCGGCCGTTCGCGGGCGGGGCCGAGCGCGACAGAAGACGACAGAAGACGACAGAAGACGACAGAAGACGAGAGGAAACGACATGGCTTACGAATTCGAGGGGCGCGAGATCGAGACCAGCGCGACCGGGTATCTCGTCGATCAGGCGGATTGGAGCGAGGGGCTCGCCGCGCATATCGCGGCTCTCGACCAGATCGAGCTGACGCCGCGCCATTGGGACGTGATGAACTTCCTGCGCGAGGAATTCTTCGACAACGCCAGCCACCCCAACACCCGCACCATCATGAAGGCGATGACGGAGAAGTGGGGCGAGGCGGTCGAGCAGCGCACCCTCTACGATCTCTTCCCGCTCGACCCGTCGAAGCAGGCCGGCCGGATCGCGGGTCTGCCGGAGAGCCGGCGCAAGGGCGGCTACTGAGGCTGGCGTATCGCGGTGGTAATTCCGAGGTGGGATTTCCGTGCCGCGTCTCTTCGACCGGGCCGTTACGGCCCGGTCGGGACCTGCCCGACGAAGGCCGTCGGCAGGGCGCCGGATCGTCCGCTCGCATCGGCTCGGCGCTCGGCGGCGCGGGGCCTCACCTCGTGCCGGCGAGCCCGGCGTCGCATCCGCGAATCAGGGAGCCGGGTGTCGCATCCGCGACGGCAGGTTCACAGCCAGCGACGCTCGAGCAATCGGATCGAGGCCGACGACGGACCACTCTCGGCCGGCGCGGCCTCGGAGGCGGAAGGCTGGCGACGCGACGGCGTCCGGCGTTGGGCTTGACGCTCGGGGACGGCGGCGGCGTCCTTCGGCTGGATCTGCTCGACCAGCGAACGGAAACCGGTCGCGCGGGGATT
The DNA here is from genome assembly GCA_048497495.1 of Prosthecomicrobium sp. Taxonomy (GTDB): domain Bacteria; phylum Pseudomonadota; class Alphaproteobacteria; order Rhizobiales; family Ancalomicrobiaceae; genus JAFHCF01. Next base: position 3,427 of record JAFHCF010000138.1, on the reverse strand, counting down.
GGTGTCGTCGGCCATCGGGATCGGACCTCGTCGGTTCGGGTGCGGGGCCGCCGGATCGGCGGAGGCGCCCGGTCGCGTCGTGGCGCGGCCGGTGCCTCGAACACATCGGTCGGCGGGAACCAAAGAGCCGCCCGGAAGGGCGGCTTCCTGAACCAAAGAGCCGCCCGGAAGGGCGGCTTCCGGAACCAAAGAGCCGCCCGGAAGGGCTGCTTCCTGAACCAAAGAGCCGCCCGGAAGGGCGGCTCCGGGGAGCGTCGCGAAGATCGGGGGCGTCACCGCCTCACTTGATCTTGGCTTCCTTGAATTCGACGTGCTTGCGCGCGACCGGGTCGTACTTCTTCGCCGCGAACTTCTCCGTCATGGTGCGGGAGTTCTTCTTGGTGACGTAGAAGTAGCCGGTGCCGGCGGTCGACACGAGTTTGATCTTGATGGTGGTTGCCTTGGCCATGGCCAGTCCCTCTGGAATTCGTCGTCTGGAATTCGTCGCCCGTCAATGCGAAGGCCCGCGTGAGGTCCACACGGGCCGCGCTTCGCGCTCGAAGTTGGGCGCAAATTGACCGAAGAGGTCGGCCTTGTCAAGGTTTGCCGGCTCCTCCCGGCGCCGCCGGTGAAACGCCGTGATCGGCGGCGTTCCACCGGGTGGGTGTCGGTTCACCAGGCCTGGCGACGGAATTCGGCCGGGGTCAGTTTGGCGTCGCGATTGCGGTCGGCGGCACGGAAGCGGGCGGCGGCGCCGGCGACGAACTCGGTGCGATCGAGCGTCCCGTCGTCATTGGCGTCCATGGCGGCGTAGCGTCCCGCCTTGCTCGCCTGACGGCTGTCCTGGCGCGCCTTGTTCCAACCGCGCTGGGTTCCGAGGCGCAGCGCCATGTACTCCTCGCGGGTCACCTTGCCGTTGCTGTCGACGTCCATGGCGTCGAAGACCTGTCCGGCCTGGGCGGTGTTTTCCGCCTGGGAAATGGCGCCGTCGGCGTTCTCATCGATCGCCTTGAAGCGCTCACTCCACGGCGCGTCGGCGCGGCCCATGCCACGTCCCATTCCGCCTCCGGGCCCCCAGCCCATGCCCTGGGCGAAGGTCGGGCCGGCGGAGACCGCCAGCATGACGGCGATGACGGTGGTGGTGAGAATCTTCGACTTGTGGGTCATGACGACCTCCCGTTGTGAGGCTCCGGCACACGTTCGCGCTCGCGGAAAAGGCTTGGGAAGCCTTCCCGCCGCCCGAGCGGCCCTTCGCGGATCTTCGAAGCCATGTCCGATCCGGAGGGGACCGGCGGGTTCGATGGGAACCCTGTTGTTCGATGAGGAAAGTCTACGACGAGGTGGCGCGCGCCGACAGTTAACTCGCGGTAATACGTGTTTCGCCCAGGGATCAGCCGGAACGGGCGCGGCCGAGGACGGCCATGATCGCGAGGTGGAGGGCGAAGAAGGCGGCCATCGCCGCCGGCGCGCCCATCGTCGGGGCGGCGTCGAGGCCGGCGCCGATCGCCGCCGGGCCGAACAGCATGCCGAGCCCGTACATCGACACGAAGGCGGCGTTGGCGCCGGCGAGGTCGCCGCCGGTAAATCGCGCCCCGAGGATCGCCAGACCGACGGTGTAGAGGCCGGCGGCGAAGCCGCCCCAGACGAAGAGCAGGGCGAGGGTGGCGGCGAAGCTCGTCACCGTGAAGGGCAGGAAGAGGGCGCCGATCACCCCGGCGAGGGAGAACAGCGCCAGGAGCCTGGTCTTGTCGAGGCGGTCGGCGAGCATCCCGAGGGGGATCTGCAACGCGACGTTGCCGAGCCCGACGGCGGTCAGGAGCAGGGCGGCGCGGGTCTCGTCGAGGCCGAGGCCGAGGCCGTAGAGCGGCAGGATGGTCAGGCCGCCCGATTCGACCGCGCCGAAGGCGAAGGCGCCGAAGGTGGCGGCGGGGGCGGCGAAGACGATGCCGACGACGGAGCGGCCCGGGGTTCCGTGGAGGGCGGGTCGGGCGCCGCGCGCCGCCCAGGCTGGGATCAGCGCCGAGGCGAGGATCGCCGCGCCGACCAGGAAGGGCATGAGGCCGACCGACCCGGTGAGGCCGAGGACGACCGGGCCGATCGACAGGCCGACCGAGAACACGGTGGCGTAGATGCCGACCCAGAGGCCGCGCTTCTCCGGTGGGGCGAGCGACACCAGCCAGAACTCGGAGACGACGAAGGCGGCGGTCAGCGCGCCGTGAAAGATCGCCCTGAGCACGAACCAGCCGGCGAGGCTCTCCACCGCATGGAAGGCGAGGAAGGTGACGGCGACCACCGCCAGCGATCCGATCAGCAGGCGCGAGGCGCCCAACAGGCGGGCGAGCGGCGTCACCAGCGACGGGACGGCGATCGAGGCGAGGCCGGCGACCGCGGTGTTGAGGCCGATCCAGGTGCCGGAGACGCCGCGCGCCTGCAGGACCAGTGCGAGCAGCGGCAGGCCGAGGCTGAGCCCGGTGGCGACGGCGGCGGCCGAGGCGATGATGGCGCCGAGGGCGAGAGTGCGGGCACGGCCGCCGACGGGCTGCATGGTCGATCCTGGGAGCGAGGGGGCGGCTCTCCGGCCGGCCTGCTCACTTACAAGTGGAGGCGGTGCAGGGGAAGAGGGTGATGGTGCGCAGCGGATAGGTCGCGTCGGCGCCCTTGTAGGAATAGGACATCAACGAGATCGCGTGGCCGAGCGGCTGGATCGCCACCAACTGGCGCTCGTCGAAATACCAGCCGTCGAGCGAGGTATTGCGGCTGGTGTTGCCGAAGGCCTGGCCGGAATAGACGATGCCGGCGCGCTGGATCCGCTTCTGCAACGGATGGCCGGCGATCGGGCCGACATAGAAGTTCATCTGCTGGGCGACGGTCTCGCCGGTCAGCGACCACATCGCCCGATTGCCGGCGCCGGTCGAGGGGCCGATCAGCTTGACCACCAGCTCGGGGCTGAGCCCGTGCACCCGGTAGCGGCCGGGGGTCAGGGCGCCGGTGAGGAGGGGGGCGGAATCGGTGGTCTTGGGATAGCCCGGGACGACCCTCAGCGCGCCCTTGGCGTCGAGCCCGAACTGGATGGTCACGTCCTTGTAGACGATGGTGGCGCCGGAGACGACCGGCAGACGCGACACCGTGATCTGGCGGCCGGAACCCACCACCTCGGCGTCGTCGAAACGGAAGTCGGCGGCGACGGCGGCGCTGCTTGCGAGCACGACGAGGAGGGTGGTGACGGCAGGGCGGATGGACGGCATGTCTGTTCCTCGATGCCGACGAGGCGTCGCCGACAGGTCGGACCATGGGCGAACAGGGTTGACGGGAGGTTGACGGACGGCGCCTGGCCGGTCGGCGCGGCTCAGGCGCGCGCCGCGATCACCGCCGCCGCGCCGCCCATCGCCACGGCGCTCGCCCGGTTCGACAGGCGGCGCGCGCGCGGGCTCGAGAGGAAGCCACGGGC
>JAFHCF010000137.1:0-14097 GCA_048497495.1 Prosthecomicrobium sp. | reverse complement strand
GCGGAATTGACCTTGCGGCCGGTCGCCAGTCTGTTCTGCACACTGCCGAGCATGTCGGCGGTCGATTGTAGCGACAAGAGGTTCTGCCGGACGGAGGCAGAAAGAACGATACCGGACATCTGTACCCACTCCCGATTCTGGGTGGTTCCCCTCCATTCTGGAGAGGGTGTGCGGCGACTGCACCACGGGCCGAATGTGGTGCGGTAACCCTAATGGCTGGTAAACAAAAAACGCGTCACAATGCCATGTGTTGAAATATTTCAGATCTTCATCGCGCGATGCCGGGAGGGCATCTTCGGGTGAGAACCGGGTGGTGGTCAATATTCGCGGAAATGCACGGCATGCCCGCGGCCATTGGCGGGGAAAATGAAGGTGAACCGCCAAATATTACATAGGTATTACTCCCAAGAAAGAAAAACGGGCGGGGAGGCCCCGCCCGTTTCCATGATCATCGCAGAGGTCTCGATCGATCAGCCGAGGAGCTGAAGGACCTGCTGGCCGGCCTGCGCGGAGAGCGACAGAGCCTTGGTCGACAGAGCCTGCTGGGTCTGCAGGGCGAGGAGGTTGGCGCCTTCCTCGTTGGTGTCGGCGAGCGTCAGCTTGTCGGCGCCGGCCTGCAGGGTGTTGATGATGTTCTTGGCGAAGTCCTGACGGATCTGGACGGTCGACAGGTTGGTACCGAAGCTCGACGCCTGGGCACGCAGGGTGTCCTGAGCCGAGTTCAAGGCCTTGAGGACGGCGCTGATCTGGCTGTCGGTCGAGAAGTCCACCGTCGCCGAGGACGAGGTCGCGGTGAGCTTGGAACCGACGACCGCCGCGTCCGTCGAGTCGCTGTGGGTCACGGCGAAGGTGTTGGCCGAGGCGTAGGAGATCTTGCCGGTGGCGGAGTCGTAGCTCGCCTGCACCGCGCCGTTGGTCGCCGAGTTCACCTTCTCGACCACGTCCTTGATGGTCTCGGTGCCGTCGAGGTCGACCTTGTAGGTGGTCGAGCCCGAGCTGGTGGTGACGTCGAAGCTCAGGTAGTCGCCGGCGGCGGAGCCCGCATCCGTGGTGTCGGCCGTGTCGAGGCCGAACGTCGTGCCGGAACCCGTGTTGATGGTCGTGTCGAGACCGAGGTTCGAGGAGTCGGTGTAGTCGACGGCCGAGACGGTCATCTTCGAGGTGGAATTCTCGTTGAAGACGACGGTCAGGTCGTTGCCGGTGCCGCCGAGAAGGTTCTTGCCGTTGTAGCTGGCATCCTTGGCGGTCTGGCCGATCTGGGTGAGCAGATCACCGAACTGCTTGGCGTAGTTGGCGCGGGTGGTGGAGTCGGTGGTCGAAAGGGCCTGGTTGGCCTTGGCCTTGGCGCTGTCGACCAGCTTGGAGATCGACGTGATGCCCTGGCTGGCGGACTGCAGCACCTGGACCGACTGACCCATGTCGTCGAGCAGGTTGGAGATGTCCGACGCGCGGTTGTTCAGGCCCTGGGCCTTGAAGAAGGAATTGGCATTGTCCGCGGCCGAGTTGACCTTGCGGCCGGTCGCCAACCGGTTGTTGGTCACGCCCATCATCTCGGCAGTGGACTGCAGAGAAGCGAGAGAATTGCGGACGCCGGCGGAGATAGCGATAGACATTGTAGCGATCCTTCCTGATCGTGGCGTGGCGGTTCTTTCTGAACCGTTGTCACTCTGTATCTGTGACGTGGCGACGATGGCGGGAAGACTTGAATGAGACGCTAAGGAAAGTGGTTAATGACTTTCATGGTTAAGTCTATGTAAAGTGGTTAATGAAGTATTACACGAAATGGCGTTAGCAATACGTTCACCATGAGGGGGCGTCGAGCGCGGTCGGCGCCGGGCACGAAAAGGCCCGCGCGACGTCGGTCGGCGGGCCTCGTGGGGAAGGCGTCGATGTCGGCGGGGGCGGTTCAGACGGACCGGTCGACACTCGGAGTGGCGGTGGCGGCGTGATCTTGTCCCTGATCCTGGTAGATCTGGCGCGAACGGATCTTGTCGGAGCGCGGGATCTCCAGGAGGACACGATCGGTGGCCTGGTCGACCCAACGATAGACGACCGATCCGGTGGCGAGGTCGCGCTCGAAACCGGTCCTGATCGGCGACCGGGAGGTCTGATCGCCGGGATTGCGGCGGTTGTCGGCGGCCGTGCCGTCGCGCGTCGCCTGGGTGGCCTGCACCGTCTTCTCGGTCGGCAGGTCGGTGGTCGCCGGCGAACCGGTCACGTCGTCGCGACGCGGCGGTGCTTCGTGGACGATCGTTCCTAGAGGTCTCAGCGCTGCGGTGTCCATGGTCGACTCCTCGGGCTCTCCCGGCCCTGGATCTGGTCGTCACACCACGTTGCGCGTCGGATTTGAATCGTCCGTAAATGAATGTCGGCGAAAAAGCTCTTTCTGAGAGTAGGAAGAGACTATTCGCGGATATGGTGAATCCAGAACGAGAGTCTTCGTGAAATTCTTATTCTTTTCGTCGCCGTGACGACTCGCAGACTACATGGGGTACTTCTCACGGGGGCGGCGGCGCGAGATGGTCGCCGAGACCGGTGGCGCCGACGCGAGACAGGCGGTGTCCGGCGGAATGTCGCGGGTGGCGTTGCTCGGACGTGATCCGCCGTCGCGGCGGTTCGACGACGCGTCCGGCAGGCGAAGACATGCGATCATCTCTTCGCCATCTGCGTCATGGGAAAGGCGCGACCGACACCACCGGGCCGTGATCTTCTCGTGCCCGGGATCAGAGGCGGCGATCGACGGCGATGCCGCGGGCGCCGCCGGTGCGGTCCATGGCGGCGCCGGCGTCGCGGCCATAGGTGCGCGGCGCGGCGTGACGGCCGACCGCGTCGGCGACGGTGCGTACCAGATCCTCGGAGACTTCACGGGCGATGGCGAGGACGGCGAGGTTCTCGCGCAGAAGGGCGGTGAAGTCCTGATGGTGGCGGCGCAGGTCCTCGACACGGGGTCCGCAGAGGCGGCCGAGGGCGAGGGTATTGGCCTTCATGCGCGCCCGCAGGCGCAGATAGACGGCGGTGGCGCGGCTCTTCTCGGCATCGAGTTCGGCGGCGGCGAAGAGGAGGCCGGCGCGGATCAGGCGGGTCTCCTCGCGGATCGCCGCCTCGAGTTCGCCGAGCGCCCCGATCACTTCGTCGATCAGGGCTTCGGCGGCGCCGAGGGAGGCGATGGCCGGTTCGGTGTCGGGAAGCGGACGCGGCGAGCGATTGCCGTAGTTCATTTCGCGGCACCTTCCTGGACTTGCAAGAGTTGACCGTAGACGGCGTCGGCGATGCCGATGCCGCCGGACTTGGCGACTTCGCCGGCGTATTTGTCGACCAGCATGCCGCGCCAGGTCTCCTCGGCCTGACCGCCGTGGAAGGGACCGGAGGTCTCCAGACCGGCGAACATCTGGTTGAACATGGTGGTGAGGAAGACCTGCTCGAATTCCTTGGCCTGGGCACGGGCCTTGGCCTGCGGCGTCGCCTTGGCGGAGAGCGGCGTGTCGGAGATGGTGTGGAGGGCCGGGTTGGAGGCGGCCAGCGAGAGCGTCGCGTCGTAGCCCATCACATCACCTCGATTTCGGCCTGGAGGGCACCGGACGCCTTGATCGCCTGGAGGATGGTGATCATGTCGCGCGGACCGACGCCGAGGGCGTTGAGGCCGTCGACCAGTTCGCGCAGGGACACGGTCTGCGGCACCACCGCGATCCGCTTCTTCGACGAGTCGTCGACGGTGATCTGGGTGCGCGGCACCACCGTGGTCTTGCCGCCCGACAGCGGATTGGGTTGGCTGACCTCGGGTTGCTCGGTGACGGTGACGGTGAGATTTCCCTGTGCCACCGCGACGGTGGAGACGCGCACGTCCTGGCCCATGACGATGATGCCGGTGGCCTCGTCGATCACCACCTTGGCCGGCAGGTCGGGTTCGACCGCCAATTGCTCGATGTCGGTGATCAGGTCGATGATGTTGCCGTTGAACTTCGCCGGCAGGGTGAGGCGGACGGTGGAGGGGTCGATCGGCTCGGCCGAGGGCACGCCGATCAGGTCGTTGATCGCCATGGCGATGCGCCGCGCCGTGGTGAAGTCGGGGTTGCGCAGGGCGAGACGCACGGCGTTCATGGTGCCGAGCTTGAACTCGATCTCGCGCTCGACGAGCGCGCCGCTGGCGATGCGGGCGGCGGTCGGCACGCCGCGGGTGACGGAGGCGCCGTCGCCCTTGGCGGTGAAGCCGCCGACGGCGAGCGCGCCTTGCGCGATGGCGTAGACCTCGCCGTCGGCGCCCATCAGCGGGGTGACCAGAAGCGTGCCGCCCTGCAGGCTCTTGGCATCGCCGAGCGCCGAGATGGAGACGTCGATGCGGGTGCCCTGGGTGGAGAACGGCGGCAGATTGGCGGTCACCATAACCGCGGCGACGTTGGCGGTGCGCATGGTGGCGCCGCGGGTGTTGACGCCCATGCGCTCCAGCATCGCCTGCAGCGACTGTTTGGTGAAGGGGGCGTTGGTGAGGCTGTCGCCGGTGCCGGCGAGGCCGACGACGATGCCGTAGCCGACGAGCTGATTCTCGCGCACACCTTCGATGGCGGCGAGATCCTTGATGCGCGAGGTCGCCGCTTCGACCGCTCCCAGAGCGGCGAAGAGTGCGGCGGCGAACCCGAAGGTTCGAAGGAACGTCTTGGACCACATGGACATATAGCGAGATCTCCCCAAATCTCGCCTTCTGTCTTGCGAGGCGCGTGCCAGTCGGCGGGCTCGCCCGTCGATTTCGGGCGGATGGCCGAAAACCGGGGTTTCCCGAGGGTCCGGCAGGGGCGTCGTCGCACCGCGCCGGGGACGGGCGGGGCAAAACGTGCCGGTTCGTGCTAGAAGGGCGAGTGGGCGCGGCAAGAGTTGCCGGGCCGGTCGTGCCGGAGGTGAGGCGTGGCGATCAGGATCGATGGACCGGGGCGCGCCGACGGCGTGCAGTCGGGCGGGCCGACGAAGCGGGCGGGGGCGAGCGGATCGGCTTTCTCGCTGCCGACCGGAGAAGCGACGACGAGGGCGGCGGCGCCGACGCTCGCCGGGACCACGGGCATCGGCGATCTCGCCAGCCTCATGGCGCTGCAGGGCGTGGTGGTGCCGGAGGACGCGGGCGAGAAGAAGCGCAAGGCGGTCCGACGCGGGCTCGACGTGCTCGACGTGCTCGAAGGGGTGAAGCTCGATCTCCTCGGCGGCGGCGTGGCGACCGACCGATTGGAGCGTCTGGTCGATCTGCTCGGCCAGCGCCGGCCCTCCGGCGACGATCGTCTCGACGACCTCGTCGACGACATCGAGCTTCGGGCGCGAGTCGAATTGGCGAAATTCGGACGCTACCCGGATTGAACGGCGGAATTTCACTTCCGCACGATCGCCGAAACCGCATTATTTCCGTCGAAAACAACCATTTGCCGAGAAATTACCCACAGGGCACGTGCTTTCATCGTGACGTCATCTCGCCGGCGTTGTAAGAGGCCGGCGCGGTGGCTATATTCCGCGCGCTTTCGCCAGCCCCCGTGAATGGATCGGAAGGGAGCATTGATGTCGGCTGTGATCGAAATGGATTATCGCCCCTCGGAAGACGAGCCCTTCATGAATGATCGTCAGCGTGAGTACTTCCGCAAGAAGCTGCTCGAATGGAAAGACGAGATCCTGAAGGAGTCGCGGGAGACCCTGCAACATCTCGCCGACGAGAGCCAGAACCACCCCGACCTCGCAGACCGGGCTTCCTCGGAAACCGATCGTGCGATCGAGCTCAGGGCGCGGGATCGCCAGCGCAAGTTGATCTCCAAGATCGACTCGGCGCTGAAGCGCCTCGACGACGGAACCTACGGCTACTGCGAGGAGACCGGCGAACCGATCTCGTTGAAGCGCCTCGACGCCCGGCCGATCGCCACTCTGTCGATCGAGGCGCAGGAGCGCCACGAACGGCGGGAGCGGGTCTACCGCGACGATTGAGGCGGTGGGCGCGAAGGGCGGCGCGATCCGCGTTTCGGGCAAGTCACGGCCGACCGACCGGCCGAAACGGCGTCGCGTGCGACACCGCTTCGACGAAGACAGGAAAGAGGCGCGGCCCTGGGGAGAGGGCCGCGCCTCTGTCGTCTCGGGCATCCGGTAGCGACGATCCGCCTGGGGAGTACGGAAGATCGCGAGGGTGCCGAGAGTGCCCGCCCGGACCTCGCCCGCGCCGCTGGGGAGCCGACGCGAGAGAGAGGGATGTCCGAGCGCGCGGGGAGGGATCAGAAGGGCATCAACACGTCGAGGAACTGGGTCCCGTAGCGCGACTGCTGGACGTCGGTGATCTGGCCGCGTCCGCCGTAGGAGATGCGGGCTTCGGCGATCTTGGTCGATTCGATGGTGTTGTCGGAGCCGATGTCCTCCGGGCGGACCACGCCGGCGACGATCAGTTCGCGGATTTCGAAATTCACCCGAACCTCCTGGCGCCCTTCGATCACCATGTTGCCGTTGGGCAGGACCTGGGTGACGAGAGCGGCGACGTTGGTCTGCAACGTCTCCGACCGGTCGACCGAGCCGGTACCTTCCGAGGCGGTCTTGGTGGTGTTGGCGATCAGGTTCGACGAGGTGGCGCCGGTCTTCTTGATCAGACCGTCGATCGCCGCGCCGGGCAGGCCGCCGACGCTGGTCGATTCGCTCTCGGAGCGACCGCGGGCGGTGTCGTTGGCGATCTTGGCCTTGTCGGTGATCACCACGGCGACGGTGAGGATGTCGCCGATGCGGTGGGCGCGCTGATCCTTGAAGAAGGCGCGCGAGCCCTTCGACCACAGCGAGGCCGGGGCATAGGCCGCCGGTTCGGGGGCCGGCATCGGCATCGACACCGACTTGTAGCCGGCCTTGGCGGTCGGATCGTCGATCGCCGAGAGCTTGGGCGTCTTGCCGATCTCGCCGACGCGATCCCAGGAGTTGCCGCAGCCGGCGAGCGGCAGGGCGGCGAGGACGAGCAGCGTCGCCGGGACGAGGGTGTGGAGCGGGCCACGCATCACTGAGTTTTCCTTCCGAGGCTGGCGACGGCCTTGGCGCCGGCGACGACGGCCACCTTGCCGGGACCGGCGACGGTGGCGTGGATGGTCCGTTTGGACTGCGGATTGAGAACGCCGACGAGGTCGCCGATCGAGCCGGATTCGAGCGCCTGGCCGCGGCTGGTGACGGTCAGGGCGTCGGTCTCGAAGACGATGGTGACGGTGTCGCCGCGATTGACGACGATCGGCCGGACGAAGTCGCCCTGGGTCACCGGCTGGCCGCCGCGCAACTGGCGGCGGGCGGCGAGGCCGACGATGCGGTCGGGGTCGGCGGCGCGCAGGTTGCCGGCCTGGCGGCGCGGCATGCGGTCGATGACGACGTCGTCGCGGCCGACGATGTCGCCGCGGGCGAAGGTGCGGGAGAGGGTGACGACCTGGACGGTCTCCACCACCTCGCCGCGCAGGTGGATCCGATCGTTGCCGTTGCCCTTGTCGATCGACACCAGGGCGTCGAACCGGCCGTTCTGCGGGTTGAGCGAGAAGGAGACGACACGAGCCGGCACGGCGGCGCGCAGATCGGCCTGGCGCGGGGCGACGGGGGTGTCGAAGACGACGCGCAGGTCGTCGATGGAGACCTCGGCGAGGTTGCGGCCGTTCTGGCGCAGCGCTTCCGCCGCGATCATCCGGCCGAGTTCGTCGGCCTCCACCGGTCGCGACAGGCGGGTCACCTGGACCTCGACCAACCCGCCGACGTCGGCGCCGTCGAAGCCGGCGGCGCGGGCGAGATCGACGACGCGTCGGGCCGGCACCGATCCGGTGGTGCCGAGATCGGGGGCGCGGAAGAGGGGCGTCGCGGCCTTGTCGCCGGCGTCCTCGAAGAAGTCGCCGATGGTGACGACCGCGTCGGGGATGGCGATCATCGAGCGCAGCACGGGCTTCGCCACGGTCTCGCCATAGGCGATGTCGCGGGCGAGGCCGGACATCAGCAGCGAGAAGCCGATGGCGAGGGCGAGGGCGCCGAGAAGGCTGCGCAGCAGGCGCCGCCAGGCCTCCGAGGTGCAATCGAAGAAGCGGTCCGGGGGGCGATCGAAACAGGAGATCTTCATCGGGAGCTGCCTCACTTCGGCGTCACGGAGGCCGACATCATCTCGTCGGCGGCGCGGATGACGCGGGAGTTCATCTCGTAGGCGCGCTGGGCGGCGATGAGGTCGGAGATCTCGGAGACGGAGTTGACGTTGCCGGCTTCGAGTTGCCCCTGGAGCAGGCTGCCGTAGCCCTCGTCGCCCGGGTTGGCGACCTGGGGGGCGCCGGAGGACGCGGTTTCCAGGAACAGGTTGTTGCCGATCGCCTCGAGGCCCGACTTGTTGATGAAGCGGGCGAGCTGGATCTGGCCGATGGTGGTCGGCGAGGAGGCGTTGCCGACGGTCACCTGGACGACGCCCTGCGCATTGATGGTGAGGCCGGAGGCGTTGGCGGGAACGGTGATCGCCGGGTCGACCTGCCAGCCGTCGGCGGTGACGATGGTGCCCTTGGCGTCGAGCTCGAAGGAGCCGTCGCGGGTATAGGAGGTGCGGCCGTCGGGCAGGAGGACCCGGAAGAAGCCCTCGCCGCGCACCGCCACGTCGGTCTCCTTCTCGGTGGCGGAGAGGGTGCCCTGAGAGTGGATGCGCGGCGTCGCGGCGGTGCGCACGCCCGATCCGATCTGCACGCCGGTCGGCAGCACGTTGCCCGATTCCGACGTCTGCGAGCCGACCCGGCGCATGTCCTGGTAGAGCAGGTCCTGGAAGTCGGCGCGCTGCCGCTTGAAGCCGGTGGTGCGCATGTTGGCGATGTTGTTGGAAATGAGCTCGACGTTCATTTCCTGAGCCATCATGCCGGAGGCGGCGATGTGCAGAGCCTTCATGGGGTATCTCCCTCCGCCGTCAGGCGACCTGGGCCAACTTCTCGATGGCGTTGCGACGCAGATCGTCGACGTTGCTCATCCAGTTGGCGACGTTCTGATAGGCGCGGCCGACCTCGATCAGGCGAGAGATCTCGACCACGGCGCGGACGTTCGATTTTTCGATCTGGCCCTGGACCAGACGGGGGAGGGTGGAGGCCTGGGGGTTCTGCCCCTCGAAGAGGGTCTCGCCGATCTTCTTGAGATCGCCGGCATCGGCGAAGTCGACGACCTTGATCCGGCCGCGCACGCCCTGTTCGGTGGAGATCGTGCCGTCGGCGGCGATCGAGATCTTCGACTCGTTGGCCTGCAGGACGAGCGGCCCGGCGTCGGTGAGGACCGGGTTGCCGTCGCGGGTCTGGAGGGTGCCGTCCGGACCGATGGCGAAGGAGCCGTTGCGGGTGTAGCGCTCGCCGCCCCCGGTCTGGACCGCGAACCAACCCTTGCCGTCGACGGCGACGTCGAGGTCGTTGCCGGTGGTGACCATCTGGCCCGGCCGGAAATCGTAGACGTTTCCGTCGTCGAGGACGAAGCTGATCGGACGATCCGAGCGACGAAACTCCGTGGCGGCCGCCGGCGCCAGTTTCTGCTCCTTCATGAGCAGGGTCTGGGCCTTGAAGCCGGCGGTGTCGACGTTGGCGACGTTGTTGGCGATCAGGTCGAGTTCGCGTTGCAGCGTGAGCTGCCGCGACAACCCGACGAGTTGCGCGTTTTCCATGTGGCTACTCCCCAGTGACCACGCCGAACTCCCCAGCCCAACGTGGTCGAGGTGAGTATCGCAAGCCCCGTGCCATATGGTTAACGTCAATGAAAACAATGGCTTGTGTATTAATGACGAGGCCTCGAGGGCGGCAGATCCTGCCGGGCGGCAGGATGTGGAGGAATTGTTTACCGAGGTTGCCATCTGGTTAATTTTTACCAGCTGTTAACCATTCGCTCCTTAGATCTCTAATCACGAGAGGGACTCGTGTACGCGGGGAGCGTGATGGCCAAGAAGCCGGCCGAAAAGATCGAAGCCGAGCCCGGCGCCGATGGCGTCGAGGGCGAGGGCGGCGCGTCGAAGAAGAAGCTGTTCATCATGATCGGGGCCGGCATCGGCGCGCTCGTCGTGCTGGGCGGCGCCGGGGCCTTCTTCATGGGCGCCTTCTCGCCGAAGGCGACGGTCGAGGTCGCCCACGCCGAGCCGGCGAAGACGACGATGTACGTCGATCTGCCGGACATGACGGTGAACCTCTCGGCGGTCGACCAGCGCGCCACCTATCTCAAGGTCAAGGTCAGCCTCGAGGTTTCCGACAGGGCGGCGGTGGAGAAGATCACGCCGGCGCTGCCGCGCGTCCTCGACGCCTTCCAGGTCTACCTGCGCGAACTCAGGGTCAGCGATCTCGACGGCTCCGCCGGTCTCTACCGGGTGAAGGAAGAGCTGCAGCGCCGGATCAACACCGCGATCTATCCGACCAGGGTCGACGCGGTGTTGTTCAAGGAAATCCTGGTGCAGTGAGGGACGGCTGATGGCGGCGGCGGACGAGGAACTCGAGGATCTGGACGCCGCGTGGGGCGCTGCTCTGGCCGAGCAGAAGACCGAGGACGGCGATGATCTCGACGCCGACTGGGGGGCCGCGCTGGCCGAGCAGGGGGTGGAGGGCGCCGACGAGCTGGCGGCCGGTCTCGCCGGCTTCGACGACGGCGAATTCGATCTCGACAGCGCCACGCGCGGCGGCGACCGCATCCTCAATCAGGAGGAGATCGACAATCTCCTCGGTTTCGATCTCGACGAGCAGATCGCCTCCGAGCAGTCGGGCATCCGCGCGCTGATCAACTCGGCCATGGTCTCCTACGAGCGTCTGCCGATGCTCGAGATCGTGTTCGACCGGTTGGTCCGCCTGACCACCACGTCCTTGCGCAACTTCACCTCCGACAACGTCGAGGTCTCGCTCGACAGCATCACCTCGGTGCGTTTCGGCGACTACCTCAACTCGATCCCGCTGCCGGCGATCATCGGCGTGTTCAAGGCCGAACAGTGGGACAACTTCGGCTTGGTGACGGTCGATTCGAGCCTGATCTATTCGATCATCGACGTGCTGCTCGGCGGCGGGCGCGGCACCACGCCGATCCGCGTCGAGGGGCGGCCCTACACCACGATCGAGACCAATCTGGTGCGCCGGATGATCGAGGTGGTGCTCAACGACGCCGACGTCGCCTTCGCGCCGCTGTCGCCGGTCAAGTTCAACCTCGAACGGCTGGAGACCAATCCGCGCTTCGCCGCGGTGTCGCGTCCGGCCAACGCGGCTATTCTCGCGGAATTCCGCATCGACATGGAAGATCGCGGCGGCAAGATCGAGCTCCTCATTCCCTATGCGACGCTGGAGCCGATCCGCGAACTGCTGCTGCAGATGTTCATGGGCGAGAAGTTCGGCCGCGATCCGATCTGGGAGGGGCATCTGGCCACCGAGATCCACGCCGCCGAGATCGCCGTCGACGCGGTGCTGTTCGAGCGCGAGATGCCGCTCGGCAAGATCCTCGAACTGGAAGTCGGCCAGACCCTGGTCTTCGACGTCGGCCCGCGCGATCCGGTCACCATCAAATGCGGCGGCGTCGCCCTCACCGAGGGGCAGATGGGACGCGCCGGCGAGAACATTTCGATCCGCGTCGACCGCAATCTGCGGCGGCCGAAGATGTCCCTGGCGGCCTTCGAGAAGGCCGCCTCCCAGAAGGAGATGCAGCCGTCATGATGACCCCGTGGATCGACGTCGCGGTGGAGGGGCTGGTCGCGGTGCTCTTGGTGCTCACCATCGGCTACTGCATCCTGCTCGACCGCCGGCTTCAGCGCCTGCGCGCCGACGAGGCCAACCTGCGCGCCACCATTTCCGAGCTCCTGACCGCCACCGAGATCGCCGAACGGGCCATTCTCGGCCTCAAGGAGACGGCCACCGACTGCGACAAGACGTTGGCTCAGCGCCTGCGCGAGGCGGAGTTCTTCAGCCGCGAGATCGAGAAGGAGATCGGCGAGGGCGAGAAGTTGCTCAACCGCATCATCCGCATCACGCAAGCCGCGCGCGGCGCCGGCATCGAGCAGACGGCGGCGGCGGTCGAGGCCCGGCAGGCGGAGGAGGCGGCGCGGACGCGGACCTCGGCCCCGCTCGGCGACGGCGCCAACGAGATGCGCACCGCCTCGCGGCTCGGCGAACTGCGCGCCCGGGTGTCCGAGGCGACGGCCCGTCTCGGCCAGATGAAGCGGCAACAGACGGGGGTCGCCGCATGAAGCGCCTCCGCCTCCTTCCCCTGGTGATCGTCGCCGCGCTGACGCTCCTCGGCCTCAAGGTCGTCGAGTTCACGTGGGGCGGCCGCATGAAGGAGGTGGTGGCCTGGGACCGCGTCTCGGGCCAGGAAGTCGACATGATCGTCACCGGCTCTTCCGGCGGCGGCAATGGCGAGGCCAAGAAGGACGAGGGCCACGGGGCGGCGCCGGCTGCCGGCGAAGCCCCCGGCGGGGTGCTGCCGTCGAAGGTCGACACCACGGTGTCGGGCGACAAGCCGGTCGAGGCCAAGCCGATCGCCGGGCAGGAACTGATGTCGGAGCTCGACGTCCTGCAGAAGCTCTCCGAACGGCGCAAGAAGCTCGAGGAGCTGGAGCGCGCCATGCAGATGCGCGAGGATCTGCTCAAGGCGAGCGAGGACCGCATCGTTCGGCGGGTCGACGAACTCAAGTCGCTCGAGGACAAGATCGGCGGTGCCACCAAGGCCAAGGAAGAGGCCAAGACCAAGGAACTCGTCGATCTGGTGAAGATGTACGAATCGATGAAGGCCAAGGACGCCGCGCGGGTCTTCGACAAGCTCGACATCACGCTCGCCGCCGATCTCGGCCGGCAGATGAACCCGAAGAAGCTCGGCGACATCGTCGCCAAGATGTCGGCGGACCAGGCCGAGAAACTCACGGTCGAACTGGCCAATCGGCGCGGCGTCGAGACGGGCCAACCCTCGGAACGCGAATTGCCGAAGATCCAGGGCCACAACGGCTGAGGAGGGTTCGGGTTCACCCCGAACCGACGCTTAACCGCATCTTCACCGTGAGCGCCTAGCCTTCCCGCGGGTGTCCTCGTGGGTCGTCGGCCGTGTTCCTCAGTACCGCGTCTCCTCTCGTCGAACGATCGACCGCCGGGCGTCCCTCGCCCGCGAGGACGCGTGTCCGCCTCCTGCCGATGGTGCTCCTCGCCCTGGGTCTGATCGGGGCCGCCCTGACGCCGGCTCCGGCATCGGCGGCGGGATTGCTCGCCGATGCCGAGGCGAGCCTCCAGGACGGCTACGGCCGGCTCGTCATCACCTTCCGCGATCGCCAACTGGTGCCTCAGTTCACCACGAGGGTCTCCAACGGCGTCATGGTGCTCGGCTTCACCGAGGAGGTCGACGTCGACATCGAGCGGGCGGTGGGAACGCTCTCCCGGTTCATCACGGTGGCGCGGAACGATCCGGGCGGCCATGGGCTGCGCATCGCACTGGCGCGCCAGGTCAAGATCAACACGATGGAAGCCGGCGAGAAGCTGTTCATCGACTTCATGCCGCAGAAATGGGTCGGTTCGCCGCCGCCGCTGCCGCAGGAGGTGGTGGCCGATCTCGCCAAACGGGCGGAAGCGGCGATGCGGGCGGCGCGGGAAGCCGATCTGGCGCGCACCGGCCATCGCGTCCAGCCGCGGCTCGACTTCAAGATCGGGCGGCTGCCGACCTTCACCCGCTTCTCGTTCGGCTGGAACGTGCCGTTCGACACCAAGATGTCGCGCGAGGACGATCGCGTCACGGTGACCTTCAATCATTCCGCCAGGATCGACTTCTCGCCGATCGATCTCGAACCGGTGGCGGGGCTGAAGGACGTCTTCGCCGACGGCGCCGACGGCAAGCTGCGGCTGGTCTTCACCGTGGCGCCGGACGCCGACGTGCGCGGCTTCCGCGACGCCGGCACCTATGTGGTCGATCTCGTCCATGCCGGGGCGCCGAGCAATCCGGGGGAAGCGGCGGTGCGCAAGCTCCTGACCGGCGACGCCGGGGCGGGCCGCGATCGCTTCAATGCCCCCGGCGTGGCGCAACCGGCGGACGGACGGGCCACGCCCGGCGCCGCGCCGATGGCGACGCCTCCGGCCGCGAGGGCGGCGGCCGCGACCTCGGCGCAGGCGCCGGCGACCGCCGAGGCGAGGTCGATGG
>JAFHCF010000136.1:0-17011 GCA_048497495.1 Prosthecomicrobium sp. | reverse complement strand
GCCGCCCCCTCGTCGCCTCGCTCGATCGGGCGTCCGCCGTCACGTCGTGACGGGAATGGTCCGGGCGGTCCGCCGTGAGGCTCAGACTTTCGTCGCGTCGGCCCGCGTGCCGGCCCTCATCCCTTTTCCCACTACCCAATCCGACGAGGCGCCGGTATGGTGCCGGCCTCATTCGCGCACCACGAGGAAAGCCCATGGCGGACGCTGCCGTTCCCCATTTCGCCAACGATCGCGGGATCGACAAGATCCGCATCGGCGCCCGCGAATTCATGTGTGTCGGGGCGAGGCCGCCCTTCGATCACCCGCACGTCTTCCTCGACATGGGGACGGGCGACGAGAAGCTCTGCCCCTATTGCGGCACGCTCTACGTCTACGACGCCACCCTCGGCGCCGCCGGCTGCGAACCCGCCGAAGCCGCCTACCATCCCGCGGTCGCCGCGCAATGAGCCGCGGGAGTTCGCGCTCCCTCCCGTCCGCCATGCTCCGCTCTCACCCCGATCGGCGACCATGCCCAGCCACTCCCTCATCGTCGCGGGCGGCGGCATCGGCGGTCTGACCGCCGCGCTGACGCTCGCCCGCGCCGGCCATCGCGTCACCGTGCTCGAACAGGCGCGGGAGTTGGCGGAAGTCGGCGCCGGCATCCAGCTGTCGCCCAACGCCTCGCGGGTGCTGGTCGATCTCGGCCTCGGCGCCGCGCTGGAGAAGGTCGCCGTCACCCCCCGCGAGATTCGTGTCCATTCCTCGCGCGCCGGCGGCGAAGTGGCGCGCACCGCGGTCGGTGACGCGGCGATGGCCCGGTGGGGGGCGCCCTTCTGGGTCGTCCATCGCGCCGACCTTCTCGCCGTTCTCGCCGACGCGGTCGCCGCCGAACCCGCGGTGAGCCTCGTCCTCGACGCCCGCTTCCGCGACGCCAGCCCGGCGCCCGAGGCCATCACGGTCCACACCACCGTCGCCGGCGAGGCCCGCGACTTCGTCGCCGACGGCCTGATCGGCGCCGACGGGGTGCGCTCGCGGGTTCGCACCAAGCTGCGCGCCGGCCCGCCCGCCCGCTACACCGGTCGCACCGCCTATCGCGCCACCGTCCCGATCGAGCGCGTGCCCGCCGACATGGCCGACGTCACCGGCATGTGGCTGTCGCCGCGCGCCCACCTCGTCCACTACCCGATCCGCGCCGGTCGCGAGTTCAACATCGTCGCCGTCGTCGAGGACGACTGGCAGGACGAGAGTTGGTCGGTCCCCGCCGACAAGTCCGAGTTCGCCGCCCACTTCGGCCTGACCGGCCGTTCGCGCTGGCCCGAGGCCGCCCGCCGGCTGCTCGATCTGCCCGAGACCTGGACCAAATGGGCGCTCTGCGGCTTCGACGCCGATTTCGAATGGACCGCCGGCGCGGTGACGCTGCTCGGCGACGCCGCCCATGCCACCCTGCCCTTCGCCGCCCAGGGCGGCGGCATGGCGATCGAAGATGCCGCCGTCCTCGCCCACGTGCTCGACGGCGCGCCGAACGTGCCGGCGGCGCTGCGCGCCTATGAGGCGCTGCGCAAGTCGCGGACCCGCGCCATCGTCGACCTCGCCGTCTCCAACGGCCGCATCTACCACCTGCCCCACGCGTTCGCCTTCTTCCGCGACGCCGCGCTGAAGTGGGGCATCGGCGCGCAACTGCTCGACCGCATGGACTGGATCTACCGCTGGCGCGTCGACCAGCCCGAGTGAGGCCGCCATCCCCGCCTTTTCCGCCACCCGCCCGTCTCCTCGCCTTGAGGCCCGCACCGGTTTGATCTATTGACCGCCAGAGGGCCCCGCGCGGGCGAGGAGGATGGGTGACATGACGACCGACGATCTTTCCCCGGCCGCCGATCCCGAGATCGTCACCGCCGGCATGGTGGTGATCGGCGACGAGATCCTCTCCGGCCGCACCAAGGACAAGAACATCGGTTTCGTCGCCGACAGCCTGACCGCCATCGGCATCGATCTGCGCGAGGTCCGCATCGTCCCCGACGAGGAGGACATGATCGTCGAGGCGGTGCGCGCGCTCTCCGCCCGCTGGACCCACGTCTTCACCTCCGGCGGCATCGGCCCGACCCACGACGACATCACCGCCGACGCCGTCGCCAAGGCCTTCGAGGTCGGCATCGATCACCACCCCCGCGCCGTCGAGATCCTGAAGGCGCGCCTCGCCGGCCGCGCCGAGGTCAACGAGGCGCGCCTGCGCATGGCCCGCATCCCCCACGGCGCCGATCTGATCGAGACCGAGAACGGCATGCCCGGCTTCCGGCTCGGCAACGTCCATGTCATGGCCGGCGTGCCGGTGGTGCTCCAGGCGATGATGGAGACGGTGTGCCGAACCCTGAAGGGCGGCCGGCCGATGCTGTCGCGCTCCGTCGACGCCGAGCGCGGCGAGGGCCTCGTCGCCACCCCGCTCGCCGCCATCCAGAAGGCCCATCCGACCACCGTCATCGGCTCCTACCCCTATGAGCGCGACGGTCGCTATGCCACCAACATCGTGGTGCGCGCCCGCGACACCGCCGCCCTCGACGCCGCCTTCGCGGCGATCGAGGCGATGGTCGCCGAAGTCCGCGCCAAATATCCGTGAGGTTCGAGATGACCGCTCCCCAACCCAAGGCATTTCCCGTTTCGTGGGACCAGTTCCATCGCGACGCTCGGGCGCTGGCTTGGCGTCTCTCCGGCCAGGGCCAGTGGCAGGCGATCGTCGCGATCACCCGCGGCGGTCTGGTGCCGGCGGCGATCGTGGCGCGCGAGCTCGACATTCGCCTGATCGAATCGGTCTGCGTCGCCTCCTATCACGACTACACGTCGCAGGGAGAGCTGAAGGTCATGAAGACGGTGCAGTCGCACCTCCTCGACCTCGGCGGCGGCGAGGGCGCCGGCATCCTGATCATCGACGACCTGGTCGATACCGGGAAGACCGCCCGCGTCGTCCGCGAAATGATGCCCAGGGCTCATTTCGCCACCGTCTACGCCAAACCCCAGGGCCGCCCCATGGTCGACACTTTCGTCACCGAGGTCTCGCAGGACACCTGGATCTATTTCCCCTGGGACATGGGCTGGCAGTTCCAGCCGCCGATCCGCGAGGGCGGTGCCTGAGCACCACGCCCTCACCCTCCCCTTCCCCGAGATGGCGCCCGTGTGCCGCTCGCCCACACCGCAACACGACGGAGTACCCCGATGGTCAACGGCGGCAACGACAACGACAACGGCGAATTCGAATCCTTCGACGACGAGCAGGAAGCCCACGCCGAGGCGATCCGCGAGATGGTCCTCGACTATCTCGACGACAACGAGGTCGACGAGGGCACGGCCGTCTTCGGCCTGATCGAGATCGCCGTGTCGATCGCCATGTCGGGCTACGTCATGTCGACCGACAAGCCCTCCGTCGGCGGCCTGCGCATGGCCCTCGACCGGCTCGGCAAGGACATCACCGACCTCCTCCGCGAGGCCAAGAAGGGCTCCGAGGAATTCCTCGCCGAGACCAAGGCGGCGCTCGAGGGCGAAGAAGGCGAGGCCTGAGCCTCTCCTGAGCCGGTTCTGACGGCACGAAGCGCGGCGAGCCGGCGGAGGAAACCGCCGGCTCGCGCCTTTTTTCGGCGGGATCGATCCGGTCAGCTCGTGGGGATGGTCCGCTTCGCCCACAGCCCGTCGACCGCGTTGGCCACCCGCGCCGCCACCCGGCCGAAGCCGTCGTCGGTCGGATGCATCTCGTCGGTCCAATCGGGATGGGGGCCGCCGATCCGCGGATCGTAGGCGCCGCGATAGACCGCATCGATCTGGGAGACGAAGACGAGTTCGCCCCTGGTCGTCGCCGAGGCCGGCGTGGCCTGCGTCGCGGCGTTGAAGGCTTCCGCGAAGACGCGCAGGCGACGATCGTATTCGTCGATCATCACTTGCGTGATCCAATGCCACAGCGGGATGTCGTGGATGTTGCAGTCGCGCGCCAACTCCGGACCGATCCACTGCGCCCCTTGCGTCTCGGGCACGCGCGGGTTCGGATAGTCGTAGCCGCTGACCACCACGTCGATCCCCTCGTCCACCAGAAAGCGGCAGACCCGGGCGAGGCGCTCGGCGAGATGATCGAGGTCACGGCCGAATTCGGTCCACTTGACATAGGCACGGCCGGTCCGGCGGCGCGCCAGGGTGAAGCGGTGGACGTATTTCGTGAGACTGTCGACCATGTCGTTGCCTCCGGCCGACAGAAGCACGATCTGCGGCCCGACTTTCGCCAACGCACGCTCGATGTCGTTCGACGTCTCCACCGCCGCCAGCGTATCGCCGGCCCGCGCCAGGGGATAGATCTTATAGACCTTCGACAAGTGCATGATGACGTCGTCGGCGAAGGGATACTCGAACCACGAGTCCCCCTCGGCCAGCATCACCGGCCCGGCGTAGGACGAAGGCCAAGCGTCATAGCGCTTCTTCTTGTCGTCCCGCTTACTTTCACGAAGATAGTCGAAGAACCTGCCCATCGCTCGCTCCCCGCATGCCGATGATCGGCATCCGAAGATTGCGCCACGTCGCGAATACAGTCAATGGGAGCATTACATCAGACAAACCACCGGAGCGCGCATCCCGCGCTTCATTTCATCTCGCCGCGCGCCGCCGCGCCGATCGATCGCACGAACCCGTCGAAGTCCATCGGCGCCGCCGTGTATCCGACCGTGGCGATCCGAGCGCCCGGCGCCGCCGACCGTTCCGTGCTCCAACTCGGCCCCATCGCCGAGACCACCAACGCCGTCATCAGCCCGGTCGCCAGAATGATCCTGTTCATCGTCGTCTCCTTCTCGCATCCCTATCCGGCCGCGCCTTCGCGCCCTGCCGGATCGATCCGTCGCCGATGCCGCCATCGACCTCGATCGAGCCGGAGACTGGAAGCCGATCGCGGTCGAGCTTCGGCGCGGCGGTGGCGGAAGCGGGGCGAAAGCGGACCCATGTCGTGAACGCCGACGCCCCGACCATGGCGCCGTGCCACAGGTCGCGGCCCTTGATCTCGGCGACGCGCCCGACTACCCCTCTTCGTCGGCAGGCGGACGTGGCGAAACCGGTAGACGCACGAGACTTAAAAAGTGGTATTTCTACCAAATCGAAAAAAGCCAGCGGCCAAAAAGAGGTAAATACTTCAAAGCCTTGGTGAGATGACGACTCGGCAGGAGGAGGCCGTTGCTCCCGCCCTAGGTGCAGCATAGGTGCAAGGAGCGAAGGCCGGAATCGACGGCAAACGGCGGACGTGGCGAAATCGGTAGACGCAGCAGACTTCAATTGGAGTGCCCGTGGGGAAATCCACGGAGTAGAACCGCTCAAAGTCGGGGAACGCTAACGGGCAGATGCCCCAGGCCAATCCCGAGCCAAGCCCCACGAGGGGAAGGTGTAGAGACTGGACGGGCGGCGCCTAAAGCTCTCGGGCCACGGCGAAGGGACAGTCCAGACCACGAACGTCGGATGACGGCGGCGAAAGCCGAGGTGGTACGAAAATCTGCTTCTCAACGAGAGTACGGGTTCGAGCCCCGTCGTCCGCACCACCTTCGCAAGTTATTTTGCATTTGATCTGGTTGCGGGGGCTCGCAGCCACCGATACCGACATTCGCTGGAGGTGGTGATCTGAGCGATCAGATCGTCTCCCACTACACCGGTTGAGGGCACACTCTGATCCGCGGCGCTGGCGTTCCTCGACCACGACAGCGCGCCTAGCCGCACGAAGGTCGGCATGTCGACGTAGTCGATGCCGGCTCGCCCCTCGAGCGTCACCTCGTCGGTGAGCGACACGCGCAATGCTCGGCGCCCTGCGACGACGGCGGGCGTCGCCGGCACGGACCGAAGCACCGCTCCTGCGAGCAGGTCGGCGAGATCGAAGCTCTCGTTTTCTTGCACGGCTAGCATTTGTCGCTCTTCCCTCGCGGTTCAACCTGGTCTCGGCCGCCAGAACCATGGTTCGAGCAGCCGAGCCCCGCGTGGATCGCGCCGAACGGACCCGTCCGGCGCGATCGGCCGATCAGAAGCTCACCCAAGCCGGGGCGACCGTCGGACCGCGGCCGAGGAAATAGCCGAAGGCGATGTTCATCATGCCGATCGGCTCGAGACAACGGGCATTGCCGAGCGGCCCGGCATCGACCGGCTCGAACCCGGCCGAGACGGCCAGTTCCGTGACCTTGGCCTTGGCCGCCGCGTCGTCGGCGGCGACGAAGACCTGAAGCGGGCGGGCGGCACGCGCCTCGCGCGACAGCAACTGGGCGAAGACGGTGTTGAACGCCTTGACCACGACCGCCTTGCCGACGATCGCCTGGATCTCTTCTGCCGCCGAGGTGGTGTGGCCGATGGTCAGACCCGAGAAGTCGGGCTTCAGCGGATTGCTGATGTCGACGATGACTTTGCCCGAGATGTCGCCCGCCTCCTTCAGTGCCTCGGCGGCCGCGCCGTAGGGCAAGGCGAGGATGACGATGTCGGCGAGCTTGACGGCCGCGACGATGCCGCCGCCCTGCACCTGCGAACCGATCTCGGCCGTGAGCGCCGCCGCCTTTTCCGGCTGCCGGGCGCCGATGAAGACCTGATGACCGGACGAGGTGAAGAGGCGAGCAAGGCCGGTGCCCATGTTCCCGGCGCCGATGACAGCGATGTTCATGACGAATGCTCCGTTGTGTTCGTGTCGATATCGAAACCGTAATTGCATATGAATTATTCAAAAATAGGCGATATATAGGATTACTCAAAACGGAACGTTTCAAATGGATCGCCTCACCAGCATGGCCATCTTCATCAAGGCGGTGGACCTCGGCTCATTCTCAGCCGCCGCCGACGCACTCGACATGTCGTCGCAACTGGTGGGCAAGCACGTGCAGGCATTGGAAAGCCATCTCGGTGTTCGCCTCCTCAACCGAACCACGCGGCGGCAGAGCCTGACGGAGATCGGCCGCGTCTTCTACGAGCGCACGCGCAACATCCTCGCCGATGTCGAGGCCGCCGAGGCGCTCGCCGCCGAGACCCGCGCCACGCCGCGCGGCAAACTGCGCGTCAACGTGCCTGTGACCTTCGGCGTCCATGCGCTGGCGCCGAACCTGTCGGACTATCTCGACCGCTATCCCGAAGTCTCCGTCGACCTCGTCCTGTCCAACCGCTATGTCGATGTGATCGAGGAAGGCTACGATGTCGTCTTCCGCGTCGGGAAGCTGGACGACAGCAGCCTCATTGCCCGGCGCCTGCAGCCCTATCGCCTCGTGCTCTGTGCCGCGCCCGCCTATCTCGCCCGTCGGCTGGCCCCGGCGACGCCGATGGATCTGAGAAGCCACATTTGTCTCGGCTTCAGCTTCGGCGCGCTGCGCACGCATTGGGATCTCGACGGACCGGACGGCCGGGTCACGGTGCCGATCGACGGCCGCATCATGATGGACGACGGCGAGGCTCTGCTGTCCGCCGCTCTCGCCGGCCTCGGCATCCTTCTGCAATCCTCGGAGATGGTCGAACCGTTGATCGCGGAGGGCAAACTCGTCCGCCTGCTGCCCGCCTATGAGGCGCCCGCGAGGCCGTTCCACCTGCTCTATGCCCCGGACCGCCGCCCGACGCCGAAGCTGCGCAGTTTCGTCGACTGGGTGATCGAACGGTTCGCCGATCCACCGACAAAGTGAATGCGTTCGGGGAATGCCGAAGTGCTCGGAATGGAACCGGGTGGGCTTCTGAAGTGGTCAAGCGGGTCGTGCTGACCGGCTCATTTCGGTGGCCAGATCGAGCAGGTTCTTCAACGCAGGATTTCGATTGTGCGGTGACCATACCGCGCTAAATCTTGCCTGTTCGATCTCGTCGGCGATCGGGCGGAACGTGATGCCGGAAACGGACATGTGTTTGGCCGTCTCGCCGGCGGGCGTAACGCCTTCGCCAGCTGCGATCATGTGCATCAGCGTGTCCCGCCCCACATCGCAGCGACGGATGTGGGGAGACCTCCCGCGTTCAACGATTCGGCACACGACATGTTCGAAAAGCTGCGGGCCTGCGCCACCGGTTCGGATCAGAAAAGTATTCGGCGCGAGGTCCAGCCATGAGACGCTATCGTTGACCACCAACGGATGATCAGCCGGCAATGCGATCAGGAAGGGTTCCGACCACAAGAGCCTCGAATGACAATCGGGTGCGTCGACAGGTTCGAGAACGAAGGCCACATCGAGCTTACCGTCCCGTACCAGAGCGATCGTTTGCGCCGAAGGACCTTCCACCACGATCTGCTCGACATCCGGATAGTTCTCTCTGAACCGGGCTCGCAGATCCGCGAGGAAGCCGCCTGTGATGGACGAAATGAGACCGATGGCGAGATGACCGACCGCACCAGATGAAACCGCACCTGCTGTCTTGATGGCGAGGTCCAAATGCGCGATGCCGGCGGACACTTCGACGACGAATTGCCGTCCGGCTTCGGTGAGGCGGACACCCCGATGGCGTCGTTCGAACAAGAGGACGCCAAGAGCCTCCTCCAGCGCCTTGATCCGGGTACTCACGCTCGACTGCGTGACGCCGAGCGCATGGGCAGCATGGCGGAAGTTCAAATATTCGGCGACAACCAAAACCTGCATCAGCGAGACAAGGGAAATGCGCCCGCTCGAAGGAGCTGCTTTTCCAACCAGAGCCTCCCGGCCAGATTTTCGAGCATGCCGCCGCATCGCAACCACCGTCGAGAAATGTTAAACATCAGATCTTAAAGTCAATATATATCAATATGTTATATGATATTCAGAAAATCGATTTCATTTCGTGGGTGAATAGCTCTCCCCTCGCTATTGCGCGGTCGTCGCCGGGCGTTTGTCTGTCCATTCCGGCGGCGCGCCAACCTTGTCGGCGACCGTACCCACAAGTCCGGGCGCACGGCCGAAGGCGTCGCAGGCCTCGTGCTTGGGCTTGCCGCCGAGCCACGATTGCAGGCGCTGCCCCGATGGCAACGACAGGTCCAAGCCCTCCGGCTCCTTGCCGATCACGAGGATGCGTGAAAACTCGTCCCCGAACTTGGCTGCGAGACCATATGCGTCGCCGACCTCGGAAACACGTGGGTTGTTCTGAATCGAGTTCGCGCCCCGCGCCCAGACCATCGCGGCCCGTTGGACCCCGGCGCCATCCACTGCCTCCGCCTCGACGGCAAGCCCTCCCAACCCGACGGGGAGGCGCGGGATCCCGACGGGCAGGACCGCGTTGGACCCGAGCGATACCGCGGTCGAGACGCCGGCCATGGTCTTGTTGGTGGGGACGATGTCGGTGACGACCGCCCGCACCGTCAAATCGGCGATCTGGCCTGCGGGCAGCATCTGATACTTGTCGCTGAGGGCGATGCAGAGCGCGCGATCGATGGCATTGGCAACGAGAACGCGGTCCGCCTCCGTGGCGACGTGCGACGACGCGCTGGATGCGAAAGCCGTCGGCACGATGCGGGCGGTCTTCATCGACGCCAGACCGGCACCATCCACGTAGGTGCGGGTTTTCGACAAGTTTCCTTTCGGCTCACCGAGCCTGTCGTAGGACGACAGCGTGCCGCCTTCCGTCAAAGGTACGGAGGCGCAGCCGGCGATCGCCAGTATCAGGGGCAGCACCGAGCCCAGAATTCTCAGCTGAATCATCGGTGGTTCACCCGACAACCAGCAGGAATGGGTCAATCGAAGGATTGCGGCTCATGTCTCGGGTCTCCATCGCGGGCGTTTTCGCGTTGAAGACTGCGGGGGAAGAATTGCCTCAACATTACGTACTGCTTCGGACGATCACTAAATCGGGATAAGAAGGTCAACCGGCAGCAGGAAGGATGGATTTCCCATCTGAAGATCACGATCGGCACCGATCGGCGGCCGCTGTCTCATCCTGCAGAAACAGGCCAGCGGCAGTCATGCCAAAAGAGCTCCTCTGCCACAGCCGAGATGGAACTCGCCCAAAGCCGCCTCTGCTCGAGCTAGAGCCGAATCCTGACGGTTGTTCCGGTCGAGCCACTCTCCATCGTGACCTGCCCACCGTGGTTGGCGGCGACCTGCTTCACCAGGCTCAAACCGAGCCCCGCCCCCTCGCTTCGCGGGACGACGCGATAGAACGGTTCGAACACCAGTTCGCGGTGTTCGACCGGAATGCCCGGCCCTTCGTCGGCGACAGCGATCTCGCCGTCCGGCGCGACGGACACGCAGATCATTCCGGCGTTGCCGCCGTGATCGATCGCATTGCGGACCAGATTGCCGATTGCCCTGGATAGGGCGAACAGATTGCCCGGGCGCTCGAGTCTGTCCGGCCCGTTCTGGAACGCGATCTCGTATCCCGCCGCGATCGCGAGCGGCGCCAGGTCGGCGACCACGCTACGCGCGACGTCGACGAGATCGACCGTTTCATGGAGGTCGGTTACCTGGTCGTTGCGCTCGAAGTCGAGGAGTTGCTCGGCGGTCGCCCCCAGACGCGCCACGTCTCGCAACAGCCGTCCGCGGTCCGGTCCGTCGGCCATGCCTTCGATGCGTGTCTGCATGATGGCGATGGGCGTTCGGAGTTCGTGGGCCGCGTCGATCAGGAAACGTTGCCTTTTCTGGAACTCGTGTTCGAGCCGATCGAGGACGCCGTTGAACGCCACCACGAGCGGAGCAATCTCTTTCGGGATGCCGTTGGTGCGAAGACGGGTGCCCTGCCGGCGCGGCTCGATCTCGGATGCCTGTCGGGCGACTTCGCTCATTCCGGCGAGCCCGCGGCGCACTATGCCGGGAATGGTGAAGAACGCCGCCGGTAGCAATATCGCCAGCAACGGAACATAGATCGGGTAGAGCTTTCTGAGCATCGTCAGCATGTTCTCGGTCGTGTCGGTATTTCCTCCATACATCACCCTGACCTCACCGAGGGACGTCTTGAAGCTGTCGATGGACGCGATCTCCTGCGTGTCCTTCGCCCCACGTATGTCCGCGTCCCTCATGAGCCGCACATACGGCACCAGACTGGAATACTGCGCTGGTACTGCACCGTAGGCGGCCACCTCGCCGTCGGACGTCGCGACCACGAACCAGAGCCGGTCGTTTTCTGCCCTGAATGACCGGAGGCGTGGCATTTCTCTGATGACGATTCGGCCCTGGGGATCACGAGTGAGGGCCTCGTCGAGGGCGGCGGCCAATTTGTCTTCCAGCGCAACGTTCGGCGACAGAATGACCGCTCCGTAAGCGGAGAGACCGACGATCACGGCCCCGACCACGGCTACGAAGACGAGGCTGAGCTGCCAGCTCAGTTTCCACCAGAGTGACGGGTTTGAGGTCTTCGTATCCGCCATCAGTCTTCCTTCAGGAGATAGCCGACCCCGCGGATGCTGTGGATCGTGACGCCGGCCCCGGCGTCGAGCAGGCGCTTGCGCAGCCTGGAGATATGCGCATCGAGCGCGTTCGATTGGATCTCTTCCTCGTAATTGTAGACAGCCGCTTCCAGGACCGACCGGAGAACGGTCTTGCCTCGACGCTTGGCCAGTGCCACCAGGACCAGAAGCTCCCGGCGCGGCAGATCGAGAGGGACCGCCTCGACGGCCACGCTCAGATGCAGCGGGTCGATGACCATCCGCCCGGCGACGATCTGCGGCTCGATGAGTCCCGCAGGGCGTCGCAGGACGGCGCGCAGCCGGGCCATCAGTTCCTCGACCAGGAACGGCTTGCCGAGATAGTCGTCGGCGCCCGTGTCGAGGCCCGCGATCCGCTCGCTCGGCTCGTTGCGCGCCGTGAGCACGATGATCGGCGTCTCGATGCCGCTCCGCCTCAGCCTCGGAATGAAATCCAGTCCCTCGCCGTCCGGCAGACGTCGGTCGAGCAGGATGGCATCATAGACGTTCTGGCGCGTCAGCTCCGCCGCATCGGCGAGACGCATCGTGTGGTCGATCACGACGCCCTGCTTGCCCAGGGCGGCGGACAGGGCTTCCGCCATTTCCTTTTCGTCCTCGATCAGTAGTATTCTCATATTTTTTGCGCCCGTCCCTCGCTCTTCTTGTCGACCATAGAGGTTGCGGCAGCATTGCGCGCCTTCAAAAGCCGTCGAGTAATGCTGCCGCAATGGTCGGCCTCTACCGGTACCGACAAATCGGTACGCCTCGATGGCATTTCCTTCGCGATCGTCGCGGTTCGGGGAACGTCCTCTGCGGCGCCCGAACTTCCGGTTTGACCGCGTGGAGAAGGACCGAGCCTCATGGCGCGCAAATGGGTGAAAGGGTTGGCAGTCGGCACCGTTCTCGTCGGCGGCCTCTATGCTGGTCTCGTTCATTTCGATCGGCGTGGCGGGACACTCGATGCGATTGCCGCACACCGTGCCCCTGGAGAGACCTCCGCCCTGGCGAACCGTGAAGTCAAGCCGCTCGAGCTCGCGACCGTCGAGGTCGTCACGGTGAAGCCGACCTCGATGACGGAACGGGTGCGCGCGAGCGGCGAATTGAAGCCGGTCAACCGCGTCGTCCTCAGATCGAAGGCCGCCGGGACCATCACGGAGGTGAACGCACGCGCGGGCCAGCGGATCACGGCCGGAGAGGTGCTGGTGAGATTCGCCGTCGAGGAATTGACGGCGACGCTCGCACTGCAGGACAGCAACCTCGACGGCGCCCAGGCGGAGCTCCTCCGAGCCGAGCAGACACTCGATCGCGTCGAGCTGCTTGTTCGCAAGAACATCTCGCCGAGAGACCAACTCGAGAAGGCTCGCAGTGATGCCGCGAGCGCCCGAGCCAGAGTGCAGGGGCTCTCCGCACAGATCGACATCGCGAGAACCGCCTTGCGCAATGCCGAGATCACGGCTCCCTTCGACGGAATCGTCGCAAGCCGCGCCGTCGACCCCGGCACCACGACTGCTTCCAACGCCGAGCTCATGATCGTCGTCGATACATCGGCGCTGGAGGCCGAGGTGCTCGTCTCGACGCGGGACATATCCCGTCTCGAGGCCGGCCAGACCGCGGAACTTCAAATCGATGGACTGGAAGACGAGCCTGTCATCGGAACTGTCGATCGGATCAATCCTGCCGCCAACGAGGGTTCGCGTTCCGTGGCCGTCCATGTGCGCCTGGCCAATGCCGAGAGGCGTCTATGGGGTGGGATGTTCGCAACCGGCTCGATTCTGGTCCGCGAACGCAAGGACATGTTCATCCTTCCCGCGACCTCGCTACGCGAGGATGACCAGGGGGCCTTCGTGCTCACGCTCCGAGGCGGAAGGCTCGTCCGCAAGACGGTCACGATCCGGTCGCGCTGGAGCGGCGGCACCGAGGTCGAGGTCGGCGGCGTCAGCGCCGGCGACGTCGTCGTCGCCTCGCCCCTTCCCGAACTGAAGCCCGGCGCGGCAGCCGTCGTTGCACAGGCGGACTGACATGTTCCTGACCCGCATTTCTGTCGGTTACCCGGTCTTCACCACCATGATGATGGTGACCCTGCTCGTGCTCGGCGTCTTTGCGTTCCAGCGGCTGGGCCTAGACCAATATCCCAACGTCGACGTTCCGATCGTCCTGGTGACGACGACCTATCCGGGGGCAACACCTGAAACCGTCGAGACCGACGTCACCCGCCCGGTCGAGACCGCGCTCAACGCCATCGGTGGGCTCGATGAGGTCACCTCGACGTCCTACGAAGGCCGCTCCGTCGTCAGGGCGACCTTCAAGCTGGAGGTGCGCGGCCCGGCTGCGGCGCAGGACGTGCGCGACAAGGTGGCGGCGCTCGAGGCGGGCTTTCCCGATGACGTCGATAAGCCGATCATCTCGCGCGTCAACCCCTCGGATCAGCCCATCCTCTCGATCGCCGTCGTTTCCGATTCTCTCGCCATCGCCCCCCTCACGACGATTGCCGACCAGCGTGTCGTACGTCAGCTCACGACGATATCCGGCGTCGGGCTGGCAACGCTGATCGGCGGCCGGAAACGCCAGATCGACGTCGGAATCGACGAGACGCGGATGCGCGCGCTCGGTGTCGGCATCGACGAAGTCGTTAGGACCCTGCGCAACGGCAACGAGAACGTGCCGGTCGGCAGCGTCGTCCGCGGCTTTTCGGAGAACGCGATCCAGGTGCAGGGCCGGATCGATCGGCCCGAGGATCTTCTCGACGTCGTCGTCGCGCGGCGTGGAGGCGCTCCGGTCTACCTGCGAGATGTCGCGGCCGTTGCCGACGGCGCGGCGGACGCCGAAAGTCTCGCCATCTACAGAGGCCGAGCGGCACTCGCGATCGATATCGTCAAGGTGCAGGACGCGAACGTCGTTCAGGTGGTCGCCGATGTGCGGCAGCGCCTGGATCGGCTCAATGCGGAACTCGCCTCTCAGAATATCCAGCTCCGCGTGATCTCCGACACATCCACTTCGATCCGAGAATCCGCTGGGCAGGTGCAGGCGACACTGATCGAAGGGGCGGGACTGGCCATCGCCATCGTCTTCCTGTTTCTCAATTCGTGGCGCAGCACCGTCATCACCGGCCTGACGCTGCCGATCGCCATGCTCGGCACGCTCGCCGTCATCAGCTTCCTCGGCTTCACGCTCAACACGCTGAGCCTGCTCGCGCTGACGCTCTCCATCGGCATCCTGGTGGACGACGCGATCGTGGTGCGCGAGAACATCACGCGTCACCTTCACATGGGAAAATCGCATCTGCAGGCCGCTCTCGACGGCACGAACGAGATCGGGCTCGCGGTCATGGCGACGACGGCGACGATCGTCGCGGTCTTCCTACCGGTCGCCTTCATGGACGGCATCGTCGGCCGCTTCTTCTACGAATTCGGCGTGACGGTCTCGGCCGCGGTCCTGATCTCGCTCTTCGTCGCCTTCACGCTCGATCCGATGTTGTCGAGCGTCTGGTATGACCCCGACGCCCATGCGGACGCCGAGCGCGGGCCGATCGGTCGGCTCATCGCGCGCTTCGATCACGGATTCGAGGCGCTTGCCGAGCGTTACCGCCATGTGATCGCCTGGACCCTGCGCCACCGTCTCGTCACGCTGTCGGCGACGATCGCTGTGTTCACGGCGAGCATCTTCATGATTCCACTCGTCGGAACCGAGTTCGTCCCCAATGCCGACGAAGGCCGTCTTCAGATCAGAGTGACGACACCGGTCGGCTCCTCGCTCGACTACACCGCCGCGAAAGTCCGGCAGGTCGAAAACGCATTGCGAGAGTTCCCGGAAGTCTCTGAGTTCTATTCGACGGTCAATACCGGCAATGCCGTTGGCAAACACAGAGCTTCCGTTCTTGTCAAGCTCGTGCCGCTCGAGGATCGTGTGCGCACGCCCATCGCCCTTGCCGAACCGATACGCGAACGCCTCTCCGTCATACCGGGCATCGACATCGCCATCATCCAGATGGGCCTCGCCGCCGGCAGCAGCCCGATCCAGTTGAGCGTGCTCGGCGACGATCAGGCGGTGTTGGAAAGGATCGCGGCCAAGCTCCTGGCCGATATGGGCCGAGTCCCAGGCCTGGTCGACATCGCATCCAGTTCGAAGGAGCCGACATCTGTCCTGTCGGTGCGCTTGAAGCGGGAAGCGGCGAACGATCTGGGCATCGGCATTTCGGATCTCACCGGCCTCCTCTCCCCGCTCGTCGGTGGCAAGAAGACCACCAGTTGGACCGACCCGCGCGGCGAGACCTACGACGTGGTCGTCCGTCTACTGCATGAACAGCGCGCCGACACGGGCGCGATCAGCGAGCTCATGCTGCCGACCGGACGCACGGACGCGAACGGCGGGCCCGCCTTGGTACGGCTCGACCAGGTGGCACGGATAAGCACGGTTCCGGCCGCTTCGGAAATCCGCCGCTTCGACACGCGCCGGGAGGTCCTGGTTTCGGCGAACATCTCCGGCCGGGCTCTCGGTGCCGTGACCCGCGAACTGGAAGGGCTCGTCGCTCGACAGGGCCTACCCGAGGGCTATCGAATTCGTTTCGGCGGCCAATCCGAAAGCATGCAGAAGACCATGGGCCACATGCTCACCGCGCTCACCATGGCGGTGATCTTCATCTATATCGTGCTCGCCTCGCAATTCGGCAGTTTCGCGCAGCCGATAGCCATCATGGCGGCGCTGCCGCTTTCTCTGGTCGGCGTCTTGCTCGGATTGATCGTCAGCGGCAGCACGATCAACATCTTCTCGCTGATCGGCCTCATCATGCTGATGGGGCTCGTCACCAAGAACGGTGTTCTGCTGGTCGACTTCGCCAACAGGGAGCGCCGACGTGGTCTTCCTCTCGGCGAGGCATTGATCAGCGCCGGCGTCATCCGTTTCCGCCCCATCGTCATGACGACGCTCGCGATGATCTTCGGCATGATCCCGCTCGGGATGGCGGTCGGCGGCGGCGGGGCACAGCGCGCGCCCATGGCGCATGCCGTCATCGGCGGCCTCATCAGTTCGACGATTCTGACCCTGATCATCGTGCCCGTCATCCTGTCCTACATCGACAGTGCGACACGGCGTCTCGGTCGGTTCCTGCCGAAGGCGCCGGTCGAAATCGGCGAGATCGCCAGTCCCCCGACATCGCCGACGACCCGACTGGATCCCGACGGAGCCCAGGCCTGATCTTCACCCGGACGAGGAGGCAACCCCCCGATCTGGTCGGCGAAGTGACCGCAAATGACAGTCAATCGTGGTCGGTCCGATGCGTAATGCTGTCGCAATCCTGGGCCCGCACAGTCCCTCAGCAGTTGGTGACTCCGGCGTCATCCCGATCAAAACGGATTTGGGGATTTGCGAATGCAACCGTATCGACATCGTCAAGAAAGCGGCAGGGCCCTGCATATGGGACCGGTGCGGGTGATGATTCTCGCCCTTGCGGCTGCCGCGCTGTTCGCCCCCGCCGCCGCCCGAGGCGCCGATATCGGCCTGGGTTTCGACAATCCTTCGACGCCCGCTGCGACGTCCGATCAAGCGCAGCCCAGCCGGATCGATCGCGCATTTTCGGTGTTCCACGAATGGAAGGTCGTCGTCGGGGCAACCGCCGTCGTCCTTCCGGAGTACGAGGGATCGGACAAGTTCAGAGTTCTGCCGTTCCCCATCGTTTCCGCGTCATATGGCGACTGGGCTCATCTCGATACCACCGGTCTCACGGTG